>DASVQQ010000007.1:0-300000 GCA_036389035.1 Jatrophihabitans sp. | reverse complement strand
CGCGACGTCCGGGCCGCCGGCCGCGGGTCGCAGGCAGACATTGGGCATTCGGGCCAGCGGCGGGTACTCGGCCGATTCGGCGAAGCTGCACCCGGTCGACCGGGACGCGCCGGCGAGGGCCGCGGTGCGCCGGTCGGTCTGCAGGCCGATCAGCACCCCGTCGCGCACCAGTTCCCACGACTGCGCGGCGACGCCCTCGTCATCGACCCCGATCGTCGCGAGCCCGTGCTCGGTGGTGCGGTCCGCCGTCACATTCATCAGCGGCGCGCCGAAGCGCAACGTCCCGGGTCCGTCGGGAGTCACGAAGGTCGTTCCGGCATAGGACGCCTCGTGGCCGAGGGCGCGGTCGAGCTCGGTGGCGTGGCCGACCGTCTCGTGAATGGTGAGCCACAGGTTCGAGGCGTCGATCACCAGGTCATAGCTGCCCGGTCGCACCGGCCGGGCACGCGACTTGGCTGCCAGTTGCTCCGGCAGTTCGGCGAGCTCGGCGTCGAAGTCCCAGCCTGCTCCGCCCAGGTACTCCCAGCCCCGCCCGGTCGGCGGGCCCGCGGTCCGCAATGACGCGGGCTCACCTCCCACGGCCCTGCCGAAGGCGGTCACCATGGGATGGACGCGGACCCGTTGCTGGATCACCGCAGCACCTGCCGCGTCCGCGTAGAAGCGGTTCTCCCGCACCGCGGTGAACAGCGCCAGCACGTGCTCGACGGCCGAGGAGTTCAGCAGCCGGTGGCTCCAGCCGGCCAGTAGCGCGGCACGTTCGGTTTCGGGAACGTCGAACGGGTCGATGTCATAGGGGGAAACCCAGCTGGTCCGGGGACAGGTGGCTTCCTCGGCCAGGGTCACCGGCGCGCGCCGGAGCGGGCGGCAGGCGATGGCCACCTCGACCGCCTGCCGCGCGGCCCCGGCCGCGGCCTCGGTGGTCAGCTCGGCAGCGGCGGCATATCCCCAGGTGCCGTCATACACCAGCCGCACCCCCAGCCCGATGTCCACCGAGTCACTGGCCGCCTCGACGACCCCGTCGCGCAACCGGAGCCGGCCGGTGCGGGTGCGCAGGATTCGGAACGAGGCGTCCCGCGCTCCCAGCTCGCCGGCGCGGGTGAGCGCGGCATGGGCGAGTGGTTCCAGTGGGAGCGCCAGGAACGAGGGGTCGACGGCACGCCGCATGGGCTAGAGCAGCAGGTCTGCGAGGTCGAGAGCCCTGAGCATCCGCGCGCCGAAATCGCAGTACCACACCCGCTCGCCGTCCCAGGTGAGCCCGGTCGGATGGCCCTGCACCTCGGCCGAGGCGATGTGCGCGCCGGTCCCGGCCTCGATCGCGTGCAGCATCGCGGTGTTGAACTCGCCGAACAGGATGATCCCGTCGGCATAGGTCAGCCCCGACGGCCCCTCCCCAGGCACCCGGTACTCCCGCTGAACCGTCATGGCGGGATAGTCCCTGAGTTGCACGACATTGGGCTCGCGCAGCACCAGCCACAACCCTTCGGGGCCGAACTCGACGCCGGTCACCCGGCCGCTGGCCGGAAGGATCTTCCGGCGGCCGGTGACGTCACCGCTGGCCGGGTCGACGAGCACGAGCTGCTTGGGCCGGCCGCCGACCTGGCAGAGCATGGACCCGTCGAAGGCCAGGTCGGCCCGCACGTCGTCGCAGCGGTAGGTGCGCGTCACGCGGCCGGTGGCGCGGTCGATGGCGTAGATCCTCGCCGCCTCCTGGTCGGAGTGCCACAGCTGCTCGCCATCCCAGGTGAGCCCGCAGAGGTACCTGCCGGGCGTCGGGAGCCAGTTCGGGCCAGCGCCGGTGATGCTCTGCTTACCGCCCGGGATGCTCACGACGCCACCTCTCGGTCATCCACAACCTCGAACCATTAACCTAGCGATAAACTAGTAGTAATTCAACGGTTGCCTCACATCCTCGGCACCGCTCTGGAACCGCCGAGGTAGCGCTTTAACCGATCCAGTCAGGCTTTCACGCGAGATCTATCCCGTCAGCAGATAGCAAGGCTCCTGATCAGTACTATAGAATCTAAAAGCATGACGGAGGGCGTGCGCGACTACGGACGGCCAGCGGTGAGCGCCGCGGCGACCACCGACCTGGTCGCGGATCTGCTCACCGTCGCCCAGCGTTGCCGGGACCGGAACGGCCGCGGCGCGGGGTGGCCCCCGGTCGACGTCGCCCAGCTCGCGGACCTCGTGGTGACGGTCGACGAGGACTTCTGCCGCGAGGTGGCCGATCGTTACGAGCGCGCTCCCCGGCTGGCCTATGACCAGGTGCTGGCGCGTCGCTATGACCGGCTGAAGCAGGAGAGCCGGCAACAGTACGAGGACGTGCTCGAAGCCGGCATCGAGGTCGAACCCTGGCTGGGCTCGGGCCCGCCCTATCGCGACTCCGACGAGTTGGTGCGGCTGGTCCGGGAGACCAGGAACATTCGGGTGCTGCTCACCCGGGATGAGCACGGGCCGCCCGGTGGCGACGGCTTTCACCCGCTGCGCGAACCGTCGGGGGTCACCGTCGCGGGGGTGCCGCTGCTCTACAACGACCTGGTCCGGACGGTCCACGACCTGTTCGGGCACGTGATGTTCGGGGCCGGCTTCGGGCTGGCCGGCGAGCTCAAGGCGGCGTACTGCCACCTGGCGCTGCACTCCGAGGACGCCCAGGACGTGCTGTTCAACGAACAGGTCGCCCAGATCTGCTGGTTCTACGCCGGCCCGCATCTGCGCGATCGCGCCGGCCGGCTGCGCAGGCCGGGTGAGCGTGGTTATCTCACCCGCCGGAGGCGACCGTACCCGGAACAGAAGGTCTATCCGCCTGACGCCGAGGAGCTTGCGGGGTTTTGGCGGATGTTCTCCCTGAGGCAGGCGGCATGAGCCGGATGAAGACCCGCGAGGACTCCCCCGCGCTGCGCCCGGAATCGGTCAGGAAGGACTTCCCGATCCTGGCCAGAACCGCCCCGCTCGCCTACCTCGACAACGCCGCGACGACGCACAAGCCGTGGCCGGTGCTCGATGCGATGACCGAGTACTACTGCACCAGCAATAGCAACGTGGGCCGTGGCTACTACCGGTTGAGCATGGAGTCCACGGCTTGCCTGGACCAGGCCCGCCTGGTCGTGGGGTCCGCGATCGGCGCCCGATCGCCGCACGAGGTGGTGTTCACCTCCGGCACCACCGACGCCATGAACCTGCTGGCCGACACCCTGGGCCGCCAGCGGGTGAGCCACGGCGACCGGATCGTGGTCACCGGGATGGAGCACAACAGCAACCTGCTTCCGTGGCGGCGGCTGTGCGAGCGGACCGGCGCGCAGCTGATGGTAGTTCCGGTGAACGCGGCCGGCCGGGTGGAGCTGTCCGACTTCGAGGCGGCGATGGGCCCGGACGTGCGGGTGGCTGCCGTCTCGCACGTCTCGAACGTGCTGGGCACGGTCAACCCGATCCGCGAGCTGGCGGTGGCGGCGCACCGGCACGGGACCCCGCTGGTGGTCGACGGCGCCCAGGCCGTGCCGCACTGGCCGGTGGACGTCGCCGACCTCGGCGCCGACTTCTACTGCTTCTCCGGGCACAAGGCCTACGGCCCGATGGGGGTGGGCGTCCTCTACGGCCGGCACGAGCTGCTGTCCACCCTGCCGCCGTACCAGGTCGGCGGCGGCACCGTGAAGGGCGTCACCTTCACCGCGCCCGTCGACTACGTCCCGGCGCCCGAGCGGCTGGAGGCCGGCACGCCGAATGTGGCCGGAGCCGTCGGGCTGGCCGCTGCCCTGACCTACCTTCAGGACCTGGGCTGGGACGCCGTCCGGCGCCACGACGAGCACCTGGTACGCGGCCTCGTCGACGCTGTCGGCGACCTCGACCGGGTGCACGTGATCGGTGACCCCGCCGGCCAGCCGAGCGGCATCGTCTCCCTGGTCGTCGAGGGGATCCACCCCTACGACGTCGGCGGGCACCTGGACCGGCTCGGCATCGCCGTCCGCTGCGGCGTGCACTGCGCCAGCACCTTCCTCGACGACTTAGGGCTGGTGGGCACGGTGCGGGTCTCGTTCGCGGTCTACAACACCGAGTCCGAGGTCGACCGGCTGTGCCACGCCCTGGCGACGGTACGCCCCGGCGACTGGACCAGGGATCACCCCACTACTCGGTTCCTCTAGCTGGGAGTCAGCATGACCGCGACAGTGATGGACGCCCTCGCCCACCGCGACCAGCAGCGCGCTGTCTGGGACCACGTCAGTCAGGGTTGGCTTCGCTGGCAGCCGGAGTTCGAGCAGGGCGCGAGCGCGGTGACGGCACGGCTGCTCGACCTGGCCGGGATCACCGCGGGGCAGTCGGTCCTCGACATCGGATCCGGCATCGGCGAGCCCGCGCTGTCCGCGGCACGGGCCGTCGGGCCGTCGGGAAGGGTCCTCGGCGTGGACCTGTCACCGGCGATGGTCGCGGCCGCCCGCGACGCGGCCGCCCGGTCGGCGAGCGTCGAAGCCGGCGAGGTCGAGTTCCTGGTCGGTGACCTGGAAAGCGCGGAACTCCCGCCCCGGTCCTTCGATGCCGCGCTCAGCCGGTGGGGCCTGATGTTCGCGGCCGATCGGCTGGAGCTGCTGCGGGTGACCGCCGGCCTGCTCAGGCCCGGTGGGGTGCTGGCAGCCGCCACCTGGGGTCAGCCACCGGACGTGCCGATCATCAGCCTGGCGTTCCGGGTGATCTCCCGGCACCTCGGGTTGCCGCCGCCGCCACCGGGGCCCGGGCCCTTCTCGATGTCAGACCCTCGGGTGGTGCGGGCTGAACTGGAACAGGCCGGCTTCACCGAGGTCGACATCACCGAGCTGGTGGCGCCGTTCAGGTTCGACTCCGTCGAGGACTTCGGAGGATTCTCCCGCGACGTGCTGCCGCCAGGGCTCAAGCAGCGCCTTGCTGAGCAGTGCGGCTCGGTCGACGATGCCGGGGTGTGGAACGCCTTCGCCGCCGCGGCGCGGGAGTTCGAGACGGCGCAGGCAACGGTGTCGCTGCCGTCGGTCAGCCTGTGCGTGCGCGCCGTGGCAGCAGGTGACGCATGAGGTTCGACACGCTGCTGGTGCAGTCGGGGCAGCGCCCGACGTCCGGCGCCGGGGACGCGGTTCCTCCGATCCACCTGGCAGCCACCTACGAGCGAAACGTCCAGGATCCGCAGCGTTACTACTACGGACGCGGTGAGAACCCCACCCGTGAGGAACTCGAGGAGTGCCTGGCCGCGCTGGAGGACGCCGGCTTCGCCACCGTCTTCGCCTCCGGGCAGGCAGCGGCGTCGGCGGTGCTGTCGCTGCTGTCGGCAGGCCAGCGCGTGGTGAGCTGCGATGACGTCTACAGCGGCACCGACGCCCTGCTGGCTCTGATCGAGCGCGCCGGCGTCGAGGTTCACCGGACCGACCTGTCTGATCCGGGACGCGCCGCTGAGGCGCTCGGCGCCGGCAGCCGCCTGGACCTGGTGTGGATCGAAACGCCGACCAACCCGCTGCTCAAGATCGTCGACCTGGAGACGGTGTGCCGGTTGGCCCACGACCGGGGCGCGCTGGTGGTGGTCGACAACACCCTGGCCAGCCCGGCGTTGCAACAACCGCTGCGCTGGGCCGACATCAGCCTGTACAGCACTACCAAATCGATCTCGGGGCACCTTGACGTGCTCGGTGGCGCGCTGGTCTACCACGACGAGCGCCTGCACGAACGGCTCAGGACCCACCGCACCGTGGTCGGCAACGTTCCCGGGGCACTCGACTGCTATCTGATCCGCCGGGGACTGAAGACGCTCTCGCTCAGGGTCGCGCGTCAGGTCGAGTCGGCGGCGCTCGTGCTGGCCGCGCTTGAAGATAAGCCGTCGGTGGGCGCGATCCACTACCCGGGGCTGAGCGCGCATCCCGGGCACCGGATCGCCGCCCGCCAGATGTCGGCGTTCGGCTCGATCATCAGTTTCGAGTACCTGGGCGATCACACCAAGCTGCTCGAGCAGGTGCGGGTGTTCGCCGCGGCGGTGAGCCTGGGCGGCGTCCAGTCGCTGATCGAGTGCCCGGCCTCGATGAGCCATGCCGCGATCGCAAGGCAGGCGCTGCTGTCCAGGGGCGTCTCCGAAAACCTCGTCCGGCTCTCGATCGGCATCGAGGACCCCGTCGACCTGGTGGCCGACCTGCGCGCGGCGCTGCGGGCGGGTTGAGATGCCGACCGAGAACGCGTTTCCGATGTGCCTGGACGGAGGTACGGCGACCGAGCTGCAGCGAGCCGGGCTGCCGATGGCCGCGCCCTGGTGGACCAGCGCGGCGTTGCGGACCGAGCAGTGGCGCAGGGTGTTGCGCTCGGCGCACGCCGACTACCTTCGGGCAGGCGCTGAAGTGCTGACGGCCAACACGTTTCGCTGCAACCTGCGCGCCCTGCGCGCGACCGGGCTCGACGCGGCCGGGCCGAGCTGGTTCGTGCAGGCCGCGGTGGGGGTGGCGGCGGCCGCGCGCAACGACGTCCCTTCCTCCGGCGCGCTGATCGCGGGTTCGATGGCGCCGGTCGAGGACTGCTACCGCCCGGAGCTGGTGCCGCCGGACGAGGAGCTGCGGGTCGAGCACCGGTGGCTCGCGACCGAGCTGGTGCGGGCAGGCGTGGACCTGGTCCTCATCGAGACGATGAACACCCTGCGCGAGGCACGCATCGCCCTGCAGGAGGTGCTGGCGGCCGGCGGCCGCGCGTGGGTCAGCTTCGTCTGCGCCGACGGCGGGCGGCTGCTGTCCGGCGAGTCGGTAGCCGCGGCGGCCCGGACGGTGGAGGCCGACGGCGCCGAGGTGGTGCTGGTCAACTGCACCGCGCTCGCCGAGACCGAGGACTGCCTGCGGCTGTTGGGCGAGCGGTGTCACGGCCCGTTCGGCGCCTACCCCAACCTGGAGGACCGCGGCGCCCTCCCGCGGGGCGCCGGTCCGGCCGCGATGCTGCCTGCCGCGGCAAGCCCGGCCGAGTTCGCGGACACGCTGCGACGCTGGCACCGGGAGCTGGGCGCGAGCGTGCTGGGCGGATGCTGCGGGACGAGCCCTGCGCACATCGCCGCTCTCAACGACCGGCTCAGGCGTTCAGCGACCGGCTCGGATCAGCAGCGCCTCAATCACCGACGAGCAGCGGCCCGATCCTGACGGCGCTGCCGTCGGGCGGCGGCAGCCGGGCGTCGGTCCCGAACGACGCCCGGCTGCGCTGCACCGTTGCGTAGTTCCTGCGAGAGGTTCAGCCGGACTGCGCATCGCCGACCCTGGGACGTTGACCGGTCCGCTCGAATTAACGATACATTCTTAAAGTCTTATGCACCCGAGCCTCAGCCGTGACGGCTCAGGCTCGGGCCGCCTCGGCCAAGGACCAGGTCTCCAGGCCGAGCAGCGCACAGGCGCGCAACACCGCTTCACCGCTGTCGTCGCCGACCAGGCTGAGCTTGCCGGTGACCATCGCCGCCAGCGGGCTCACCTCCCGGGAGCCGATCCGCACGAAGGTGGCGGCGTCGGTGGTCACGATCACCGCGGGCTGCTCGGCCGGCCCGGCGACGGTGCGAGCGATGCCTTCGCGGATGTCGATGTAGAACACCTCGTCGTCGATGCGGAATTCGTACTGCTCGTCCACCGGCTGGGGTTCGGGGTCGATCATCGCCTCGACCGCGAGCAGCGCCCAGGTGGCCCGCACCTCGTACTCCGAGGAGAGTTCGCCATGCTGCAGACCCCAGCGAGCCATGCTCAGCACGATAGGACGCAGCTCCTGGCCGGCCTCGGTGAGCTCGTAGGTCTGCCGCTTGCCGTTGTCACTGACGTTCGCCCGGCGAACCAGCCCCTTGTCGATAAGGAACTTCAAACGCTCGGCGAGCAGGTTGGTGCCCACGCCCGGCAGGTCGTTGAGGAGCTCGCCATAACGCCGGGGGCGCACCAGGAGCTCCCGGACGAGCAGCAAGGTCCATCGCTCACCGATCACATCGAGAGCGGCGGCCAGTCCGCAGTACTGTTGGTAAGTTCGTTTAGTATTCATTGCTATCGAAAATGATACCACGTAGAGTGACCGCCCACCTGTCCGGACGGCGTGTCATCGCCCCTGACAGCGACCCGCCCGAGGGCCGCCGGCCACTGCCTCGACCCGGCGGGCCGGCCGGTGCAACCGCTCACCTGCGATCGGTCGGTGTTGTACTCCCCGATAGCGGTTCAGACTTCTTCGGTCTTGCCAACCTCGGCGATAGGGGCTACTGCCGTCTAGCGGTTTGGGGGGGTTCGCTGGCAAGCTGAGTGAGCCGAAGCCACACCGTCGGCGCCAGTGATCGGGGCAGCCACGGTTCTCGCAGAAGAGGGGGGACGGGGTCTACAGCTGCCGCCTGGTTGGGCGGCGACACCTACCGCTGAGCGGGCGCGCTCGACCCATCCCCGCCACCCAAAGGCCGCCACTGTAATGGATCACAAGATGGCTCACAGCCCACCCGGCGAGGTACGAAGCGCGCCACGGCCGGCGCATCCCTGGACGGCCCGGCTGCGTGAAGACGCCGTGCGGCGCGTGGTTCTCGTCATGCATGAGCGCCTCGGTGAAGACCTCTGCCTTACCGAGATGGCCGAGATCGCCTCGATGAGCGTCTACCACTTCGCGCGGGTGTTCCGTGAGCAGACCGGGTTGCCGCCCGCGACCTACCTCGCCGCGCTGAGACTGAGCGAGGCCAAACGGCTGTTGATCGAGACCTCGCTGAGCGTGGCCGACATCTGCTCCAGGGTCGGCTACAACAGCATCGGAACCTTCACCTCGCGGTTCACCCAGGTCGTGGGCATGTCACCTGGAAAGTTCCGCTCCGTCAACGCCAAGAAGCGGGCGTGACAGGCGCGCCGTCCTGGTGCATCTGACGACTGGCACGACGACATTCTCTGATCGATCGCCCGTGCGTCGAGATGGTTGGCGCCTGGTTGAAGATTCGCAACTCAGGAGAAGAGTCGCGCCGCGCCGACATGGCAGTATCGCCGCAGGCGAAGCTTCTGAGATCCTCGCTGACCCATAGCGGAATTCCCTTCCTGTCGCAGGTAATAACCCCTCGCAGACAGCGCAAGCGCCCGTGGGTGAGCGGACGGCCAGGCAGGTGACGCCTGTAACGGGCGCCGAACAGCCGTGCGTCCCAATCCATCCGGCAATGTCCGCCGCACACCGCTGCCTCAAGGCAGGGATGACCGCTGCGCGGATACCGGCCAGCCGGGTACCCAGTTCACTATGACTTTCAGTTCTGTCGACTTTCGGTTTCTGTCGAGGAGCGGCGCATGCGTCTACCAGTGGTCCTGCCTCTTCGGCTCGCGGATTTCGAACGTCGTGGTTTCCGGACCGACCGGCCCGAGGCTCGGGCCGTGCTGGAACGCGCCGCCACCAGTTTTATCGCCGGATACAACGTCGCCGCGCGCTCGTCGTCCACCGAGAACTCGCACCGCGACCTGCAGGATTTCGCTGACGAGCATCGCGGCTTCGGTTACGAGGGCGCAGGCATGCACGCGGCACTCGCGGACCTGACCTCGCCCCGGGCGCCTGCCGCGCTCCGCTCCCTGGCAGCCGGCCCCGGGCAGGACTACAGCTACCTGATCCATGTCGGCGCGGGCTGGCCGCTGTCCCTGCTGCGCGTTCCCTACGTGCTGCGGCTGCCCACCACCCCCCTGCTGCGCTGGCTCGCGGTGGACGGCGCCGCGTTCGGAGCGGTGTTCTTCGGCGGGCAACGCGTCCTGCGACGGATCTGCGACGCCAGGCCCGGACCACTCTGGCGAACCCGGGTCGCCGGCGCGGGCCGCGCCGCGTGGTTCCAGCAATCCGCCGACGTCGCCGGGGTCGCGCGGCTGATCGGGGAGCAGAACCCTGCCGCCGCGGCTGACCTGTGGGCCGGGATCGGGTTGGCGTGCGGGTACGCCGGCCCCACCGACGCCGCCGGGCGCGCGGCCCTGCGGGAAGCGTCCGGTCGGCATCTGGACTGGTTGCGCCAGGGAGTGCTGTTCGCCGCGGCCGCGCGGGACCGCGCCGGGATAGTGCCGCCGCATACCCGGGACGCCTGCCGCGAACTGGTCGGCATCGACGTCGAGCAGGCCACCCGGTGGGCTGACGACGCCTGTGCGGACCTGCTACATCGAGAAGATGTGGCCGGCTATGACCTGTGGCGGGACCGGCTGATCCAGCGCGCTGCCCGGCAGCCCATGACCGGCGACGCCTACGTCGCCGACTCCGGAACCGGCGCCGGGAGCTGGGGCGTCGCATGAGCCGGGATGCGCTACGCCGGGTACTGGCCAGTGCCATCGTGGCCGCCACGATCGTCGCGGTGGGGCTGATCACCATGCACCCCGGCGCGTCCGCACAGGAGCGCAGCGCCCTGGTGGATCGCTTCGGGTTCCGCCAGCTACCCGCCAACGACCGTCCGGCGAACCCGCAGACCCAGCGCCAGGTCGCGCCGAGGCTGGAAGGCATCCGGCAGTGGATCTCCGCTGTCGGCGCGGCCGTCGCCATCACCGACCTGCGCGGCCTCGGCCGGCCCGCCGACATGTGCCTGGTGGACCCGCGGGACGACTCGGTGAGAGTCTCCGGAGTGCCGGGTAGCGAGTCCGGCTCCTACCCCGGCTTCGTGCTCGAGCCGACCGGACTCGCCTATGACGACACAATGGCGCCGATGGGGTGCGTACCCGCCGACGTCAACGAGGATGGCGGCCTCGATTTCATCGTCTACTACTGGGGACGCTCGCCGGTGCTGTTCCTCAACAAGAGCCCGCGTCCGGCAGGGCCGCCGAGCAGGAGTGACTTCACTGCCGCTGAGCTGATCACCCCGATGCAGGTGTGGAACACCACGGCTGTCAACGTCGGTGATCTCGACGGCTCCGGACACCTCTCGGTGATCGTCGGCAACTACTTCCCCGATGGCGCTCGGGTGCTGGACCCCGACGCGCACGACGACCCGCGGATGCGCATGCAGGACGGGATGGGTCTGGCCCGCAACGCCGGCGGCGGACGGATCCTGAGGCTCACCCCGACCGGAGAGCCGGGAGCGGCGCCCCGGGTCACCGACCTCAGCAGCGCGTTGCCCCACGACGCCAGGCACTCCTGGACGCTGGCCATCGGCTTGCAGGACCTGACCGGCGCCCTGCTGCCCTCGATCTACTTGGCCAACGACTTCGGCCCCGACCAGCTCCTGATCAACTGCTCCACCGCCGGGCGGCTGTGCCTGCGCCAGGTCAAGGGCGCTCGCACCTGGACCCAGCCCAAGTCCGAGGTGCTGGGGCGTGACTCGTTCAAAGGCATGGGCGTCACGTTCAGCTACACCCACGGAACCGGGCTGCCGACCATCCTGGTCAGCAACATCACCAGCGAATGGGCTTTGCAGGAAAGCAACCTGGTCTTCGTCCCGACCGGCACCCAGGCCGACGTCGCCGCCGGGGCGTTGCCCTACCGGGAACGAAGCGAAGCGCTCGGGCTGGCGCGAAGCGGCTGGTCCTGGGACATCAAGGCGGGGGACTTCGACAACTCCGGCACCGATGAGTACCTGCAGGCCGAGGGATTCGTCCGTGGCAGCAACGGCAAATGGGCACAGCTCCAGGAGCTGGCGATGGGCATGCCGGAGTTGTTGAGATTCCCCGAGGTGTGGCCCACCGTGCGGCAGGGCGACGACCTGTCCGGTGACGATCAGAACCGCTTCTACGTCCGGACGTCGGACCAGCGCTACACCGACATCGCCGCCGAGCTCTCGCTCGAGCAGCCCGGCGTCAGCCGCGGGCTCGCGCTCGGTGATGTCAACGGCGACGGCAAGCTCGATGCCCTGGTGGCCAACCAGTTCGCCGATTCCTCGGTGCTGCTGAACACCGCTGCCTCGACCAACCCGGGCGCGGACCTGCGCCTGGTGCGGCGCACCGCGGCCGGGGCCGAGGTCGCGGCGATCGGCGCGACGGTCACGACGACGTCGGCCGCCGGGCTGCCACCCCAGAAGTCCCAGCTGTACTACGCCAACGGGCACGCCGGAGTCTCCGCGGCCGAAGTGCACCTGGCCCTGCCGGCTACCGGCTCGATGCATGCCGAGGTTGCCTGGCGAAGCGTTGATGGCGTGCGCACCGCGGGCATCCAGGTCACGCCCGGGCACCACACCGTGGTGCTGCACGACGACGGAGAGGTGACGCTACGGTGACCGACATCCTGCACCAGACGGCTACCGCCCAGCCTGTCCGCACGCCGCCGGAGGCGGTGCCCGTCGCCGCGCCACCGGTCGCCGAGAAGCCGGCGCCAACCTCGACCGCGACTGTCCCCGCCCAGCCCAAGCCTGTCGACAAGCGGGTCAAGGCGCTGACCCGCTTCGCGGTGTCCATCTCGGTGCTCACCGTGCTCGGCCAGGCGTTTCTCGGCTTCGAGCAGTCCCCGATCACCCCAGTGGTATGCCTGCTTGCCTCCTACGCCTCGGCGCTGGCCTTCGAGGCGGTCGACAGCTGGGCCTACCGCCGCCGCCCCGAGTACGCCGGCAGTGGCCGGAAGCTCTTCGAGTTCCTGCTGCCACCGCACATCACCGCGCTGGCCTGCGCGATGCTGCTCTACGGCAATGCCGACCTGTGGCCGTACGTGTTCGCGGTCATCGTCGGCAACGGCAGCAAGTACCTGTTCCGGGTGCGCGTCAACGGCCGGCTCAAGCACTTCCTCAACCCGTCCAACACCGGCATCGCAGTCACCCTGCTGCTCTTTCACTGGGTCGGGATAGCTCCGCCGTACCAGTTCACCAACAACTATCACCTCATCGTGCCCTGGGCGCTGCCGCTGGGCATCCTGATGCTCGGCACCATGCTCAACAGCAAGCTGACCGGCAAGATGCCGCTCATCCTCGCGTGGGTCGCCGGCTTCGTCGGGCAGGCCGTCGTGCGCTGGGCGCTGGATCAGACAGCGCTCATCTCGGCGCTGATGCCACTGACCGGTGTCGCTTTCATCCTGTTCACCAACTACATGATCACCGATCCGGGCTCGACGCCGTTCACCCGCCGCGGGCAGATCATCTTCGGCCTGAGCACCGCGGCGGTCTACGGCGTGCTGCTCTGGAACGGCGTGGTGTTCGGGCTGTTCTTCGCGCTGGTGATCACCTGCGTCCTTCGCGGCCTGGTGCTGGTGACAGCGCCGTCGGCCCGCCGGCTGCGCGCCAGGCTGCGCCCACCGGCGCCGCCGCGCCCGGCTGTCAGGGCCGTAGAGGTCAAGCCATGAACGCTGCGGCCGACGTTCCGGTCGTGGTGGGGCTGGCCTGCCGCTATCCCGACGCGCCGTCACCGGACGCGTTGTGGCACACGGTGCTCACCGGCCGGCGGGCGTTTCGCGCGATGCCCGAGCAGCGGCTGTCGGGCGCCTACCTCGGCGACGGCCCGGACCAGACCTACCTGCGCCAGGCGGCCGTGCTCGAGGACTGGACGTTCGACCGCCGGCGGTTCCAGGTTCCGCCGCACGTGCACAGCGCCTGCGATCCCTCGCACTGGCTCGCGCTGGAGACAGCCGCCGCCGCGCTGGCCGACGCCGGGCTCGGCAACGGATCGGGCTTCGACAAGCGTCGGGTCGCGGTGATCGTCGGCAACACCCTGACCGGGGAGTTCAGCCGCACCGCCCAGATACGGCACCGATTGCCCTTTCTCAAGCGGCTGGTCAGCGACGCGTTGCACTCGGCGGGCGCGGACGCCCAGTTGCGGGACCGGACCCTGACCGAACTCAGCACGCGGGTCCTGGACACCTTCACCGAACCCAACGAAGAGAGCCTGGCCGGCGCGCTGTCCAACACCATCGCCGGGCGGATCTGCAATCACTTCGACTTCGGCGGCGGCGGGTACACCGTCGACGGCGCGTGCGCGTCCAGCCTGCTGGCCATCACCACCGGCTGCCGGTTGCTGGCCACCGGCGAGGCAGACGTGGTGCTGGCCGGTGGGGTGGATCTGAGCCTGGATCCCCTTGAGCTCGTGGGTTTCGCCCGGTTGGGCGCCCTCGCCAGCAACGACATGCGAGTCTTCGACGCCAACCCGACCGGCTTCCTGCCCGGTGAGGGTTGCGGCATGGTGGTCCTGATGCGTGCCGCGGACGCCGGCGCCCACAGCCTTCGCCCGTACGCCGAGGTGGCCGGCTGGGGAGTCTCCTCCGACGGCTCCGGTGGCATCACCAGGCCGGAGGCCGACGGGCAGGCCCGTGCCATCGCCGCGGCGTACGCGATGACCCGCCTGGAGCCCGGTGACGTCCGCCTGATCGAAGGCCACGGCACCGGAACCGCGGTCGGCGACGCGGTGGAGTTGGCGGCCCTGAACCGGATCCGCGGCACCGCACCCGCGGCGCTGGGCTCGATCAAGGCCAACATCGGCCACACCAAGGCCGCCGCCGGCGCGGCATCCTTCATCAAGGCCGTGCTCGCGGTGCACCGGCGGATTCTTCCACCGGCCACCGGAGTCCAGACCCCGCACCCGCTGCTCGACCCCGACATCAGCGGCCTGAAGCTGCTCAGCGAGCCGGCGGCGTGGCCGGACGGGCCGGCGCACGCGGGCATATCCTCAGCAGGCTTCGGCGGGATCAACAGCCACGTGCTCATCTCGGGACGGGCGACCGAGGTCACCGGCCCGCGGCGGCCGGCGGCGCCGCGCTGGCAGGCCCGGCCCAGGCCCCGTCCCGGATTCGAGCTGTTGCCGCTCCGCGCGCACAGCCAGGATGAGCTCGGCCGGCTGCTGTCACTCGTCCACGAGCGTGCCGAGCAGTGGTCGGCCGCCGAGTTCGTCGACGTCGCCAACACCTGTGCCCAGACCTACTCGGGGCTGAGCGGAGCGCGCGCCGTGCTGATCGCGCGCACGCCGGACGAGGCCGCCACCGCCGCCGCGAAGGCGCTGACCCGGCTGGGTGATCTGTGGACCGGCTCCCGGTCGCCCCTGATCGACGACGCCGCCGGCTTCGTGCTGGCCGCCGGACGGACCCCCCGACTGGGTTTGCTCTTTCCCGGTCAGGCGGCACCGGTGCGCACCGGGCTCTCGTCCTGGGCCGGCGAGCTCGCGGTTCCGGACTTCAGCCCGGCACTGGAGATCCACGACGGCGCTCGCGGCACCGAGCAGGCGCAGCCGGCCATCATGCGGCAATCGCTGGCCGCGCTCGAATGGCTCGAACGGATGGGCGTGGTTGCCGAGGCGGCCACCGGGCACAGCCTGGGCGACCTCGCCGCGCTGTGCTGGGCAGGCGCGATCGAACCGGCCGCGGCGCTGCGATTGGCCGAGCGTCGCGGGCAGATCATGGCTGCACACGGCCGCGCGGGCACCGGCATGACCAGCGTGCGGGCGGACACCTCGACGGTCACCGCCCTGCTCGACGGGATCGATGCCAGCATCGCCTGCCACAACGGACCGCTGCACACGGTGATCGCCGGCCCGCTCACCGCCCTGGAGGAGTTCCAGTCCCGGGCCACCGCCCGCGGTATCGGTTGCACACCCCTGAATGTCTCCCACGCCTTTCACACCGAGGCGATGCGGCCGGCCGTCGAGCACCTCGAGGCCTGCCTGCGGGAGGTCCGCTGGTCCGAGCCCAACGGCGTGGTCATCTCCAGCGTCACCGGCGCCCCGCTACCTCCCGAGGAGGACCTGGCGCGCCTGCTGTCCCGGCAGCTGCTGCGACCGGTCGCCTTCTCGGCCGCGCTGCGGCAGCTTGCCGACCGGTGCGATCTGCTGCTCGAGGTAGGACCCGGCACGACGTTGCAGGGGTTGGCAGCCGAATGCGCGGACCTGCCGGTGTTGAGCTGTGACGCCGGCGGATCGGAGCGGACTGCCGCGGTCACCGCCGCGACCCTGGCCGCGGGCGGCTGGGCGAGCCTGCGCGACTGGCGCGGCCAGCGCTGGTTCCGGCTGCGCACCGTGGAGCAGACGACGAGCTTTCTGGTCAACCCCTGCGAAGCGGACCAGCACCTGCCCTCGGTCAGTGCCGCCGTCGCGCCGGCGGCGTTGCTCACGCCGACCGCTCCCGCCGTCGAACGGCCGGCGCCGGCGGCCTCGGACGCTCCCCGGCCCGCGGGCCCGGACACCCTCACCGAGCTGCGGACGCTGTTCGCGCGACGGGCCGACGTCGCGCCGCACACCCTGGACAGCGAGTCCTCACCGCTGCGCGATCTGCACATGAGCTCGCTGGAGGTACGCCGCTGCATTGCCACGGTCTGCGCCCAGCGGCAGGTGGTCACACCGGATTCGGCGCTGTCACTGTCAGACGCGACGCTGGCCCAGATCGCCGAGGTCATCGATGGCCTGCCCGGCCTCGACGGGCGAACCCGGTCGGCGCGGGTCGACGGTGTCCGTCGCTGGCTCGAGCCGTTCGAACACCGGTGGGAGCCCTGGGAGCCTGTGCCGCTGCCAGCCGGGGGGGCGGCTACGGTGCTCGACCTGCCTGCCCAGGCAGGGCTCGCGGGACTGGCCGCGCGGCTACCCGCCGCCCTGGCGCACCCCGGACAACCCCTGGTGCTGCGGCACATCGGGCATCCCGGAGCCGCGGCGCTGGGGCGCGGCCTGGCACTCGAACTGCCTGGCGCCGCCGTGACCGTGCTGGACGAGTCCGTCCGCGGCTGGCCCGGTGAGGTGGCCGACCTCGCCGCGGCCGACGGTTACGCCGAGCTGCGCGTCACCCCGTCCGGAGCGCTGGAGCGCCGGGTCACCCGACGCCGGGACCGTCGAGCGGCCGCGCCGCTGAATTTCGCCGGCACCGACATCATCCTGGTCACCGGTGGGGCCGCCGGCCTGACCGCCCGGTGCGCCGCCGAGCTGGCAGCGCGCCGGGGCGGCCGCCTGGTGGTGCTGGGACGCAGCCCGGCATCGGCGCCCGCCGTCACGGAGTCGCTGGAGCGGCTGCGCTCCCTCGGCGCTGAACTCGACGACAAGCAGCGGCTGGACTACGAGCAATGTGACCTGACCGAACCTGGAGCGGTGCGCAGCCTGGTCTCGCGGTTGCGCGCCGAGGGCGAGATCACCGGCCTGGTGCACGGCGCCGCGGTGAACCTGCCCCGGTTGCTGCCCGCCGTCACCGCCGACTCGCTCGCCGCGGCCTGGGCGCCGAAGGTCGAGGGCGCTCGCGAGCTGCTGGAGGCGACCGGTGACACCCTGCGGCTGGTCGTCGGCTTCGGCTCGATCATCGGCTGCTTCGGTCTGGCCGGCGAGACCGACTACGCCGTCGCCAACGAGGGCATGCGGCAGCTGCTGGAGAGTTGGGCGGCCGCGCACCCGGTGGCCCGGGTCCGCGTTCTGGAGTGGTCGGTGTGGGCCGAGCTGGGGATGGGGGCACGGATGCAGGTGCTCGATGACCTGCGCCGGGCGGGCGTCGAACCGATCCTGCCGGCCGAGGGCATCGAGGAATTCCTGCGGCTGGTGGACGAAGCCGACCCGCCCGTCACCACCCTGGTCGCCAGTCGCTTCCCGCCGACAGCCACCGCGACCGTGCTGGGGCCGGCGGTGGACGTCGCCGACCGGACCGGCCGGTTCGTCGAGGACGTCCGGGTCCAGACGCCCGGAGTGGAGATCGTCACCGACAGCCGGCTGACCTACGGCGATGACCTCTACCTGCGCGATCACCAGATCGACGGCGCCAGCGTGCTGCCCGCGGTGCTGGGCTTGGAGGCCTTCGCCCAACTGGGCGCCACCCTCGGCCTGCCGGCCGGGCCGCTCAGCTTCGAGGACCTGAGCCTGACCGCGCCCGTCGACGTCGCGGACAGCGGCTCCACGGTGCTTCGGGTGGCGGCACTTCGAGTCGCCGGCGAGCCAGGGACGAGTGGGATGCGCATCGACGCCGTGGCGCGAAGCGAGGCCGACGGCTTCGCCTCCGACCGGATCGCGGCGACCCTGCGACCGGCGGCGGCCCTGGGGACGACGGCGCCGGCCGACGCGCCGGCCGGACTCGACCCGGCCGGGGTGCACTCGCTGTACGGGTCGACGCTGTTCCACGGCGGCGGGTTGCGCCGGGTCGGCCGCTACGACTTGCTCAGCGCCTACCGGGTGCGCGCCTGGATTCGCGCCGACCCGCACGCCAAATGGTTCTCCTCCTTCCACAGCAGCCGGATCCGGCTGTGGGACCCCGGCCTGCTCGACGCCGCGATGCACGTCCTGCTGCCCACCGTGCCTTCCCGGCTCGCCCTGCCGGTGGGCTGTGACCGTCTCGAGGTGGCGCAACCACCGGAGGGTTGGCTGCACGTCGCGGCCACCGAGCTGTCGCACACCGAGGACGAGTACGTCTTCGACGTCACGGTCAGCGCGCCGTCCGGAGCGGTGGTGTGCCGGTGGTCCGGACTACGCCTGCGCGCCGTGGCAAGCCGTGCCTTCTCCGACGGGTTGCCGCTCGAGCTGGTGGGCCCGTGGCTGTCCCGGCGTGCCGAGAACGCCCGACTCGGCCGGATCGACATCGTGACCGGCCCCGGCCGGCGAGCGGATGCCGACGCGACCGCCATGCTCGCGGCGTTGTCCGGTGGCCCCGTCGAGCACGACGCGCAGGGCCGGCCGAGGAGCGCGACCGGTCAGCTGAGCGCCTCCTATGCCGGCGGCGCTGTGCTGGCCGGCTTCGCGCCGGTGGCGTTCGGCCTGGACTGGCAACGGCCGCTGGACATCCCGGCGACCGACTGGCCGGGTTGTCTCACGGCAGCCGACCGGGCGCTGATCGGGCCGCTCAGCCGCGATCTCGACGAGTCCGAAGCCGTCGTGTCGACCCGGATCTGGTGCGCGCGCGAGGCGATCCGTAAGGCGACCGGCGTGGACGGCGCACTGGTGCTGGATGGGGTGCGGCCCAATGGTGACTGCCTGTTCAGCTCGGGCCCAGCGCGGGTGCTCACCGCCGGCGTGCCGATCGCGGGCATCGGCGAGATGATCTGCGGCGTCGCCGGCATTGCAGGCATCGCGGGCCCCGGCCATGACGGCCGGTAGCCACGGCGCCCCGGGTGTGACGGCCTACAGCTACCGGCACCGGGTCACGTTCGCCGAGACGAACGTGGTGGGAAACGTCTACTTCTCCCACTACCTGGAGTGGCAGGGGCAGTGCCGCGAGAGCTTTCTGTTCGAGCACGCGCCCAAGGTCAGCCAGGACATCCTCACAGGCACGCTGGTGCTGGTCACCGTCAGCTGCGCGATGGACTACTTCGAGGAGTGCTACGCCGGCGACGAGGTGGTGATCGAGATGAGCCCCGGGGGCATCGTCTCGAGCCGGGCGCGAATGTGCTTTCGCTACCGCAGCGCAGCCGTCGACATCGCCCGCGGCGAGCAGACGGTGGCCTGCATGTCCCGTGGCCCGGACGGCCTGGTGCCGGTGCCGGTGCCGGGCGAGCTCGTCGCCGCGATGCGGCGCTTCGAGTGAATTCTTTTCCACCACATTCGATCTCTGACGACCCGAGAGGCACCGAGATGGTCAGTACCGACCCCGCAGTGAGGTCCGCAGCCGAGGGAACGCAGGCCGACCGTGACCTGGACCGGCGGACGCCCAACCGCAGCCTGATAGTCCTGAGCAGCGTGCTGCTGGGGGCGCTGATCGCCCTGCTCTGGTCGGTCAAGTTGGTGGACTCCGACATCGGGCACAACGTCGCCAACGGCCTGCTCGGCCAGGAGGCCCAGCAGGTCGATCTCACCTCGACCGTGACCGCGCTGGTCTTCGCCTTCGTCACCGGCCTGGCCGGCACCTTCACCGCCTGCAACGTCGCGGTCTTCAGCGCGATCGCACCGAGCGTTCGCGACGGCTCGACCCGCCGTGGCAGCGTCCGCCGGGCGTTGCAGCCACTGGGCTGGCTCACGCTCAGCGCGGTGGTGGTCACCAGCCTGTACGGCGTGCTGGCGACCGTGCTTGGCGACCGGCTTCCGCAGCTGTCGACCCGAGTCGTCGACGGCATCCCGGTGCGGCTGTGGCAATCGGTCGTGGTGTTCAGCGTGATCGGCCTGGTTCTGCTGTACCTCGGACTGGCAGCCCTTCGGCTGGTGCCCGATCCGCTCGCCGGCGTGACCGCCCGCTGGCCGCAGACCCCGTACGTGGTGCTGGGCGTGCTGCTGGGCGCGTTCACCATCGGGCGCCCGTGGCCGATGTTCGACCGGTTGTTCCGGCATGCCGCGGACACCGGCAACCCGCTGCTGGTGAGCGGGGCGCTGGCACTGGTGATCATCGGCAACATGCTCCTGATGGCGGCTTTGTTGCTGCTGCTGTCGATGACGCGATTCCCCCGCTGGCTACAGGCCGTTCCGTCGCGAATCGTCGCCGCGACCTCCTTCGCGTTGCTCGCCGGGGGCGCGTTCACCCTGATTTACTGGGGTTGGCGAGTGCCGGCACGAGTGGGTTACTACGGGTGGTTCCCGACAGTGCCGTGGAGCTGACGGGCCGGTCAGGACATTCGTCCGGCTCGTGACCAGGAAGTCAGGGTGCGGGCGCCCACGAGTGGAAGGCTGACCGTGCGGCGCACGGTCAGCACCACGGTCCCGCTGCGCCCGGACCGGTCGAGCCGGATGGCGCAGGACACCAGCACCGCCGCGTTGGCCGCGGCGATCCGGGAGGCGGCGGCACACGGTTGCGGTGTCCGGCCGATCTCTTGCGCCGCTGCCAGCGCCGTCAGGTCCGCCGCGTGCTGCAGCCGGTGCCGGGCCAGCACCGCCGAGCCACGCGCCGTCATCACCATGGCCACGCTCAGGATCACCGCTCCGAACGCGAGCACCCAGATCGTCGCCGCGCCTCGATCTGAGCGCCGACTCAAGGCCGAACGCCCGGCTCAGTGGCCGCCACCGCGGTCTCGGTGATCGACACCGGCGGCAGCCAACTCACCGGGCGCAGCGCCAACCGCACGCTGACCCTGGTGTCCGAGGCCGAGGAGTCGATGCCGAGCACCACCGGCGCGCCCGCCGCCGTCCGCGCCCGCTCGGCAGCCGCGGCCGGATCACCCCGGGCAACCGCCCGGGCCGCCTCACCGGCCGCGTCGGCGCAACGCACCCGAGCCTGTCCGACACCGACCGCGGCGACCCCGACCACGGTGAGCAGGGCCAGCACCGGCAAGCTCATCGCCGTCTCGGCCGTCACCATGCCGGCGTCCGAGCGCCACCGCCCACCGATCACAGCGAGACGTTGAGCGCCGAGGTGATGATCTCCGACAGCGCCGTGCGCACCGCCGGACTCTGCACCACCTTGAACAGCACCGCCGCGAACGCCACCGCTGCCACCGTGCCGACCGCGTACTCCGCCGTCGCCATCCCGGCCTCGGCATCGCCTTCGATCCCCGCCTGGGTCCGTTCGCGTTCCCGGTGAATCCTGCTCATCACGCTCATGCTCAGCTCCTTCGACGATGACCCCCGAGGTGGGGGTGCACTGCGAGCCTGGCAGCGCGGCACGGACAGTTCAGGGTCCTGAGCTCAGATGTGGACGAGCACCCCGGCTGTGGGTAACCGGACGCTATGCGGCTGACAAACGGTCGCGTGTCGCATATGGACAGCCCGCCTACCCCGCGTCCTCCCTCAGTCCTGATAAGGGGCGTGGAACGTTGTCGATGTCTACGAGGTCGTTTGGGGCTCGCATCCGCCAGGCGTCGGTCACCAGCTCTTCCAGGCGCTCGACGTCCACCTTGTCCAGTCGCAGCATCACCAGGGGTGATCCGTCGTAGGAGGGCGTGGTGAAGAAAGCCTCGGGCTCGCCGAGCAAGAGCGCCTGCTTCTCGGCCTCGTCACCGACGAACAGCACTGCGATATCGGTTCGGATCAGTCGCGCCTGGCCCGGCCGGCGCTCGGGATAGGACCAGACAAATCCCTTGTTCGCTACTCGGAAGTCGAACCCATCGCTGTCGATCTCCACCACCTGAGGCAGGGCGAGCGCTATCCGGCGCACGTCCTCGGCATTAGCCATCGATGTGGCCTTCGGATCGCTTCACCCACACCCGCCCAGGTTAAGCGGCGACCCTGGCCTGTTACCGACGAAGTCGCCAGAACCCAACGGTCAACGGCGCCGGCCGGTCAGGTCGGATCCGTTCAGGCTGCGGATTGGTCGCGGAGGGCCTTGGCGGTGGCGTAGTCGAGGCCCCATGCAGCACTCGCTGACCGACTAGCCAAGGTCACCTCACAGAGCGGCAGGCGGGCAATCCGCCCGGCCTGCCGCTCTGCCTGGGGGCCTGGGTTTGTCAGCCCGCATAGCGCCGGTAACCGAGTGGCTGGGCACAGGGGCTTACGCGTCGGCCCGGCGCAACCGCCAGGCGGCGATCGCGGTCAGGGCCGCTGCTGGAGCCGGGTCAGCCGGGCGGGTCGAACGGCAGCGCGCCGGCCGGCCCGGGTCGGGAGGGCGATCTGCTGGCCACGGCGCTCAGCTGACGGGCGCTCAGCCGGCGGTCAGCCGGCGGTCAGCTGACGGGCGCGCTCACGGGCGCGCTCAGCTGGCGGCCGGCCCGGCGCTCGGCCCGCCCGAACGCAGCCAGTCCTCGAAGCTCTGGCTGCCGCGGGTGTAGCCCTGGCCGGCCGGCAACAACCCGCCCCGGGCGGCTGCGCCCAGTACCGGCACGGGGACGACCAGGCGGCGCCGGCCACGAGCACGCCCGACCTGGCGGACCAGCTCGACCAGCTCACGCTCCTGTGGCCCGGCCATGTCAGGCGCTCGTCCCACGGCAGGCCCGAGGGCCAGCTCGACCAGCCGGGCGGCCACCTCGTGGGCGGCCACCGGCTGCACCCGCAGCCGAGGAACCACTGCCACCGGGCCCGGGCTGCGAGCCAGCAGTTGCTCGGCGAACTCGTGGAACTGGGTGGCGCGCAGCACCGTCCACGGCAGGTCGCCGTTGCGGATGAGCTCCTCCTGGCTGAGCTTGCCCGCGTAGTAGCCCCAACCGACCCGGTCCACGCCCACGATCGACAGCGCGAGATGGTGCCGCACCCCGGCCCGGGCGCCGGCCTCCAGCAGCCGGGTGGTGCCGGTGGTGAAGAACCGCACCGAGCGCTTCTTCGAGAGGGTGGCCACGTTGCTGACATCGAGGACCACCTCGGCCCCGGCGAGCGCGGCGCTCAGGCCGGCGCCCGTCGTGAGGTCGACCCCGCGCGAGCGGGTCAGCACCACCGGCTCGTGCCCGGCCTGCTCGACCAGGCTGACTACGTGCCGCCCGATCAGGCCGGTGCCACCCGCTACCGCCACTCGCACGCCGGCACCTCCTCACCGGCGACGATAGCCCGTCACCGGCGGGCTGGGGCAGCGCCGTCATCCGACCACGTCGCCGCCGAACATCTCACCGGCCACGCCGAGGATCACCGGTAGCACTCCAAGGCAGACGAAGGCCGGCAGGAAGCACAAGCCCAGCGGCAGCAGCGACCACACCCCGAACCGTTCTGCCCTGGCCAGCGCCTCGGCCTGGTGCTCGGCTCGCAGCTCGGCGGCCGCCGCGGCCAGCGCCTGGGCCAGTCGAGCGCCGCTGGTGGCGCACCGCCTGCCGCTGTCGGCGACCGGTCCATACCACGGCACCGGCTGCAGCACCGCCCAGGCAGTGGCCGGCTCGCTGCCCAGCTGCAGCAGCCGGCCCACCCGGCTCAACGGTTCGACGGCGTGCCGCATGCTGGCCGTGCCGTGCTCGGCCACCGCCGCCGCGACACCTTCGATGGCCAGCTCCGGCGGTGAGCCGGCCGCCAGCGCGCCGGCCAGCAGATCGACCACGAATGCCACCGAGCGCGGCTCGGGCGGGCTGCCGGCGGCCCTCGCCCGCACCAGCCTGACCACCAGCCAGGCAGCGCCCGCTGCCAGCGGCAGTGCCGCCGCCGCGCCGGGCCAGCCGCCGAGCAGCACCGCCAGGACGGCGGTGGCGACCGCGGCTGTTGCCGGCAACGCCACGGAGCTGCCGGCTGCGGGCGGCAATCCGTCGGCTACGAGCGGCGGGGCTGGCTGCGCCGGGCCGGTGGTCGGCCTGCGGTGCCGGGCCGGAGCTCTGGCAGCCTTGGCCGGTAGCAGGAGCAGCGCCAGCGCCAACCAGCCCGCAGCGCTCACCTCGGCGTCCTCCCGCCCTGGGCCCGCCGGCTGAGCGCGGCGGTCCACGCCAGGCCTGCCAGGTCGAGGAACACCCCCGCGATCAGTGCCAGCCGTCCGGCGCCGGTGTGCAGCAACAGCCGTTGCGGCTGCGCGCCCATCGCGGCAGCCATGGCCAGGCCGAGCAGCGGCAGCCCCGACAGCAGCAGGGCTGAGCTGCGTGGCCCGGCCAGGGCGGTCCGGACGGCTCGACAGGTCCGCTGATCGGCGGCAAGGTCGGCCTGCACACCCGCCAGCGACGGGCCCAGTGGCACTCCGCTGCGAGCGGCAAGATCACAGGCGACCGCCAGCGGGGACAGGCCGCTCTCGGCCCGCAGGGCAGCGGTGACCTCGTGGCCGTTGCGGGCCAGCGCGGCCGCGCCGGCGATCGCCACCCGGAACCTTCCCGAAACCGCGGTGGCAGCGACGAAGGCCGTCCCGACGGTCGCTCCGGCGGCGTACTCGTCCTGCAGGACGGCGACGATCGCGGCCAGCTCAGCCCGGCGGCGTTCGCCGTCCCGCCGGGAACCGACCAGCCGGGCGCACCGGGCCAGCACCAGCCGGGCCGAAGGCCATCCAGCTCGGCGGGGCAAGCCGGCGGCCGCCGGCCCTCCCCATCTGGTGGCGGCGAGCCAGGCCAGCCGCCGCTGAGCCACCATCGGGACCGGCGCGATCAGCAGGCCCGCGCCGAGCAGCGCGAGGGTCAGCCCCGGCACGCGACCACCTCCGCGAGCAGGGCCGGCGGATCGAGGCCGGCCGCGTCGAGCAGGAACCGCAACCGACCCGCGGCCGGGCCGAGGCCGGCTGTCCTGGTCCAGACCAGAGCCGGCTCGACAGCCGGCTCAGCGGACCACAGCGCCAACTGCTCCACCCGGCGCAGGCCGTTGCGATCCCGGCGGATATGCACCAGCACATCAAGGGCACTCGCGGCCTGGGCGATGAGCGCCTGAGCCGGCATGCCGCCGAGGGCTGCCAGCGCCACCAGCCGGGCTGCCACGTCGGTGACCGAGTTGGCGTGCACGGTGGCGGCCCCTCCCGCGTGGCCGGTGTTGAGCGCGGCCAGCAGCTCCACGACCTCCGCACCCCGGAACTCGCCCACGACCAGGCGGTCCGCGCGCATCCGCAGCGCCTGCCGCACCAGTTCACGCAGCTCGACGGCGCCGGCCCCCTCGACATTGGCCGACCGGGCCAGCAGCGCCACCACATGCGGGTGCTGCACTCCCAACTCGGCCGTGTCTTCAACGGTGATGATCCGCTCCGTGGGGCTGACGGTGGCCAGCAGGGCCGCCAGCAATGTGGTCTTGCCCGTCCCGGTGCCACCGCTGATCAGCAGCGTCAGCCTGGCCCGCACCAGCGCGGTCAGCAGCTCGGCCAACTCGCCGGACATCGCCGCGCAGCCGACCAGCTCGGCCAGGGCCAGCCGTCGCCTGGCCAGCACCCGCAACGACAGCGTCGGATGGGCCACCAGCGGCGGCAGGATCGCATGCAGCCGGGTGCCGTCGGGCAGCATCGCGTCGACGAACGGGGCAGCATCGTCGAGGCGCCGACCGGCCTGGGCCGCCAGCCGGGTGGCAAGGCGGCGGACTGCGGCGTCGGAGTCAAAACGCACCGGCGCGCGCTCGAGCCCGAAACCGCGGTCCAGCCAGACCTGGTCGGCAGCGTTGACCAGCACGTCGGTGACCCCGGCGCCGGCCAGCAACTCCTCCAGCGGCCCGGCGCCGGTCAGCTCGGCCGCGAGGCGGCCGGACAGTTCTGAACGCCCCTCGGCATCCAGCAACAGCGCCGACTCCTGGCCGGCCAGCTCGCCCAGATCGAGCGAGCCCGCGCCGGCCGCCAGCCGCTGCCGCACCCGGTCGACCAGGTCGCCGCTCACGCCGCGGCCACCTGCCGCAGCGCTACCTCAGCGGCCCGCCGCAACACCGCCTCAGCCAGCTGCCGGGTGCCGCGCCTGATCCGGCGGGGGTCCAGTCCGGCCGGTCGCCGGCTGGCCGGATCGTGCCCGAGCTCGCCGAGCACCGCCAGCCCGAGCAACTCCCCGATCCGGCCGGCGGGCAGCGAGGCCGCGGCCCCCCGGACCACCAGCGCAGTCCGTTCCGGGTCGAGGTCCGCGGCGATGGCAGCGGCGGCGGTGACCGCGCGCACCTCGGCCGGTGTGATCAGAACCGCCAGGTCGCAGGAACTCAACGCCGCTGCCCGGACCGGCGAGGGCCACCGGGCGATGTCGAGGACGACCGGGCCGGCCAGCGCCGCGGCGGCGGCGATCTGGCTCAGCGCGGCCGGGTCCAGTGCCTGCGGGGCGTCGACTGCTAGCACCGACACCTGGTGCCAGCTCGGCAGGCAGTCCCGCAGCACCGCCGGATCGAGGCCTCCGCCGCGCAGCCGTACCTGGCTCCACCGGGAGCCGGCCGCGCGTTCGCAGCCCAGCAGCACGTCGAGGCCGCCGCTGACCGGGTCGCAGTCGATCAGGAACGCCTGACCAGCCGAGCCGGCCGAGCCGCTCCGGGCCGCCGCGCAACCGGCGAGCACGGCCGCGAACACGCTGGCTCCCGCTCCGCCGCAGCCGGCGAGCACGCCGATCCTCGGATGCGCTGTCATGGCCACCACCCTGGCCCGCGAACCTGGCGACACCGGCCCTCAAGGCAAGGTTGTGGACGCCCCTTCCCGGCTGTGGACAACCACGCAACAACTAGGCAACATCGGGCAATCGGACAGACCGGCGACGCGCCGTAGCAGCCCGTCCTGGCTATCCTCGCGGGATGGCAAGCTCAGCGGCGTTCTTCGACCTGGACAAGACGATCATCGCCAAGTCCAGCACGCTGGCCTTCGGCAGGTCCTTCTACCAGGGCGGGCTGATCAACCGCCGGGCGGTTCTTCGCAGCGCGTTCGCCCAGTTCGTCTTCGCCCTGTCCGGCGCCGACGAGGACCAGATGGATCGGATGCGCAAGTACCTGACTGCCATGTGCACGGGCTGGGACGTCCAGCAGATCCGCGACATCGTGAACGAGACGCTGCACCAGATCATCGACCCGCTGGTCTACAACGAAGCCGTCGAGCTGATCGTCGAGCACAAGGCGGCCGGCCGGGACGTGGTGATCATCTCCTCCTCCGGCGACGAGGTGGTGCGCCCGATCGGCGAGATGGTCGGAGCCGACCACGTCATCGCCACCAGGATGGTGGTCCGTGACGGCCGCTACACCGGTGAGATCGAGTACTACGCCTACGGCCGGAACAAGGCCGACGGGCTGCGGGAGCTGGCCGCCGAGCGAGGCTATGACCTGGCTGACAGCTACGCCTACTCCGACTCGATCACCGATGTGCCGATGCTGGAGGCGGTCGGCCATCCCTACGTGGTGAACCCGGACAAGGCGCTGCGCAGGGTGGCAGCCGAGAACCACTGGCCGGCGCTGGCCTTCACCAACGCGGTGCCGTTGCGCGAGCGGCTCTCCAGCCTGAAGGCGCCGCAGCCGGCGACCAGCGCCGTGGTGGCCGCGAGCGCCGCCGGCTTGGTGGCGTTGCTGTGGTACGGGCACACCCGCAGGTCCCACCGCGCCTGACTCCTGTGATGAATACCGGTAGAACTCTTGCAATGTAAAGGTATTCGGGAGTACGAAGGATTTACGGAGTTCTCGAGTGGCTATGGCGGTCCGCCCCCACCAGTCGCGGATTCCGCCAGTGGGCAACCGGGTACCCACGCGGGCGACCTAGCCACGCTAAGGCTGTCGACGTGGGCCGGCTTCCGGCTCGCGCCTGACTTGTCACGGTGCACGCTTGGTAACCCGGATTGACCGCAGAGGGCGTCGTGCCCAGGCACGACGCCCTCACTTTGTCACCGCGCTTGCTGTCGCGGCGGTGCCGCGAAACGCTCAGCATCCGGCGTCTGATCAGCCGGCAGGGCAGCATCCGGCGTCTGATCAGCCGGGTGGGACAGCGCCCGGCCGCTGTTGGTCCGAGGGCGATGCCGGCCACCGGAAGTCCGGCAGCGGCTCGGGCAGTCCCGGGATCGGCCAGGACGGCTCCGGGCGGAAATCACACCAGCTGCCGTCGAAGGGGAACCGGGCGGCTTCGATGTCTGCGATCACCCGCCGGCCCTCGGCGCGGATCTCCTCGCTGGCGCGCGAGTCCCAGTAGCCGGCCAGCCCGGTGACGGCGACCAGGTCAGCCTCGTCCTTCCACTGCCAGCTCCGGTCCGGACCGACGACGATGTCCAGCTCGTGGTCGATCACGTCGACGCCGAGCAACCCGTCGTGCAGCCAGAATCCTGAGCGTGCCTCCAGGTTGACGTACCAGCCGCCGAACTCCGCTCCGTCGAAGAGCCACCACACCGAGTGCGCCCGGCCCGCCGGCATGCTGATCAGCGCCGAACGTCCCTGCCAGCTGCCGGTCCGCAGCTCGGCCGCGCCGAAGTCGGCGATCGGGGCGGCGCGCACCTGCGACCCGTCCGGCCGCTGCCGGGAGCCGAAGCCGGCGCCCACCGGAAGCCAGCAGAACACGCCCCACGGGTCGTCGGTCACCACCCGGCAGGCCTGCAGCCAGGAGGTGGAAGTACCCCGCCGGTACCTGCGCAGCAGCGGTTGGCCGGCCGCGATCGTGCCCGGCTCGACCGCCTCAACCACGCTGGATCGCCTCAACCACGCTGGATCGCCTCGCAGATGGCCAGCGACTCGCGGGCGCCGAGCTCGATCGCCCGGCCGCAATGCTCGATCCAGCCCACCACGCCGGCCGGCTCACCGCCGCGGTACTCGGCCAGCGCCGCCTGCTCCTGCTCGGCCAGCTCCAGGTGCCCGACTTCCAGCGCGACCAGCGACTTCGGGTCCAGCCCCCGGTCGATCAGCGTGAGCCGGGCTGCCGCGCGAGCCACCACCCCCGAGGCCGGCGCGAAGGCGTCCAGGCTCAGCACCTCGCCCTGCACGATCGCCGCGATCACCACGGCGGGGGCCTTGGTCAGCGCCAGCACCTCGGCCAGGGTGTCGAGCCGGTGCGCCACCTCCCGGTCCGGACGCGGCCGCCCGAGCTGCTCGGCCGGCAGCAGGTCGGTCGCCGCCAGCGCGTGCAACCGGGCCAGCGCCTGCCGCTGGGCGCCGGTCCAGGTCCCGGCCAGCGCGGCCAGCTCGGTCGACACCCGCAACGCCCCCTGCACGATCGGGTCGTCCGCCTTGCCGGCCCGCACCTCCTCCAGGCCGGCCGGCGAGCCGGCCAGCGCCGCCGAGGCCCACGCTCCGCGCAGCAACGACTCGGCCGAGACGTCGGCCGAACGCCGGCGCAGCACCCGGTGCCCGAGCAGCTTGTCGACCGCCTGCCTGCTCGCGGTCACCGACTCGGCGACGCCGGGCAGCTCCAGCAGCGGGGCCAGCGGTTCGGGGTTCACGTCGGTGAACGCTAGTCAACGACCTCCCGGCACTCCGACGTCGGGTTTCTGCAGTGCGCAGGTTCCAGGGCGGCGCGTAAGGTCGCTCACCCGATGCCCTGTGGCGGAATGGCGGATCTTCATGACCTGGGACCGAGATGGCCTGTCCGCGCAAGGCTTCCAAGGATTCGTGCGGTTCGCCGAGCTGCCGACTGCACAGGTGCCGAAGCTGCAAGGCGTCTACGTCGTCTACCGCGAGTCCGAAGCGCCGCCGAGCTTCCACGAGGCCAGCACCGGCGGATGGTTCAAGGGCAAGGACCCGTCGGTGTCCGCGGCGATCCTTGCGCAGGCGTGGGTGCCCGGCGCGGCCGTTCTCAACATCGGTAAGGCGACCGCGGGTGCCAGCGGTCAGCGGGGACTCGCGAAGCGACTGGACGAGTACCGCAGGTTCGGTGAGGGAAAGCCCGTCGGCCACTGGGGCGGGCGCTACGTCTGGCAGCTCGCAGACTCCGCAGAGTTGCTGGTCGCGTGGCTGCACACGCCCGACGAGGACCCCGGCGACGTCGAGGCGCGGCTCATCGCCGAGTTCACCCGCGACTACGGCGCGCGCCCGTTCGCCAATCGCAACGCTGGGCGGGTGACGTCCTAGCAGCTGCTTGGAGCCCCCTGTCCCAGCTCAGCCTCGGGCGATAACGTCAGGATCAGACACCGGCACCGAAGAGGAGCGAGAGAAGCCAGATGAGCGAGTCGAGCGATTTCCACAATGGCCTGTCGAACCTGCTGCACGAGGAACGCCGATTCCCGCCGTCGGAGGAGTTCGCGGCGGCGGCGAACTACTCGGCACAGGCCTATGACGAGGCAGCGGCCGACCGGCTCGGCTTCTGGGAGGCCCAGGCCCGCCGGCTGGACTGGGACTCGGAGTGGAGCCAGACCCTGGACTGGTCCAACCCGCCGTTCGCGAAGTGGTTCGTAGGCGGCCGCCTGAACGCAGCGGTCAACTGCGTGGACCGGCATGTCAGCGCCGGCCGGGGAGACAAGGTCGCCTTCCACTTCGAAGGCGAGCCGGGTGACACCCGCACGGTCAGTTACGCCGAGCTGCAACGGCTGGTGTGCCAGGCCGCGAACGCGCTGACCGGGCTGGGGATCGGCAAGGGCGACCGGGTCGCGATCTACCTGCCGATGAGCGTCGAGGCGGTGGTGTCGATGCTGGCCTGTGCCCGGATCGGCGCGATCCATTCGGTGATCTTCGGCGGCTTCTCCGCCCAGGCGATCTATGACCGGGTGCTCGACGCCGACGCCACGCTGGTGATCACCGCCGACGGCAGCTACCGCCGGGGCTCGGTCTTCGCGCTCAAGCCGATCGTGGACGAGGCGCTGGCCAAGTTCTCCGGCGACAGCTTGCCGGTCCGGCACGTGCTGGTCGTCAAGCGCGGCGGCAACGAGGTCTCGCTGACCGAGGGCCGCGACCTGTGGTGGGACGAGGCGGTCACCGGCCAACCGGAGTGGCACGAGCCGGAGTTCTTCGACGCCGAGACACCGCTGTTCATCCTCTACACCTCGGGGACCACCGGTAAGCCGAAGGGGATCCTGCACACCACCGGCGGCTACCTGACCCAGACCGCCTACACCCACCATGCCGCCTTTGACCTGCACGCCGACTCCGACGTCTACTGGTGCACCGCCGACATCGGCTGGGTCACCGGGCACTCCTACATCGTCTACGGCCCGCTGGCCAACGGCGCCACCCAGGTGATCTACGAGGGCACGCCGGACACCCCGCACAAGGGCCGGTTCTGGGAAGTCATCGAGAAGTACCGGGTGTCGATCCTGTACACCGCCCCCACCGCCATCCGGACGTTCATGAAGTGGGGAGAGGAGTTCCCGGCCAAGTTCGACCTGTCCTCGCTGCGGGTGCTGGGCTCGGTCGGCGAACCGATCAATCCCGAGGCCTGGATGTGGTACCGGCGGGTGATCGGCGGTGACCGGGCGCCGGTGGTGGACACCTGGTGGCAGACCGAGACCGGCGCGATCATGATCAGCCCGCTGCCGGGGGTGACCGCCGCCAAGCCGGGCTCGGCGATGCGGGCGCTGCCGGGCATCGAGGCCGACGTGGTCGATGACCAGGGCAAGCCGGTGCCCAACGGCGGTGGCGGGCTGCTGGTCCTGACCCAGCCCTGGCCGTCCATGCTGCGCGGCATCTGGGGCGACGAGCAGCGCTACCGCGAGACCTACTGGTCCCGCTTCGCCGAGCAGGGCTACTACTTCGCCGGCGACGGCGCCAAGAAGGACGAAGACGGCGACCTGTGGCTGCTGGGCCGCGTCGATGACGTGATGAACATCTCCGGCCACCGGATCTCCACCACCGAGGTCGAGTCGGCGCTGGTGTCACACCCCTCGGTCGCCGAGGCCGCGGTGGTCGGCGCCACCGACCCGACCACCGGTCAGGCGATCGTCGCCTTCGTGATCCTGCGCGGCTCGGCCGCCGACGGCGGCGCGGAGATGGTCACCGAGTTGCGCAATCACGTCGCCAAGGAGATCGGCGGGATCGCCAAGCCCCGCCAGATCATGGTGGTGGCCGAGCTGCCCAAGACCCGGTCGGGCAAGATCATGCGCCGGCTGCTGCGCGACGTCGCCGAGAACCGCTCGATCGGGGACGTCACCACGCTGGCGGACTCGACGGTGATGGAGCTGATCTCGAAGGGGCTGGCGGCCAAGGGCGGCAAGGCCGACGAGGACTGAGCCCCCGTACGTCCAGCTCAGCGGTGGGTGTCGGGTGAGGCCGGACCCGGCAGCCCGGCCGGGCGCAGCACCAGGTCGGTGATCACCCCGTCCCGCGGCAACGCCAGGATCGTCTCGATGGCGCCAGCGACGGTGTCCGGCCGCAGGTAGTCAGACTCCTGGTACTCCCCCGCCTCGGCGGCCCGGACGCTGCGCTGCATGTCGGTGGCGGTCCGGCCGGGGTAGATGGAGCTGACCCGCAGGCCTGGTTCCTCCTGGCGCAGGCCGTCGGCATAGGCCCGCAACGCGAACTTCGAGGCCCCGTAACCGGTCAGCGGCGAGCGGGCGTTGAGCCCGGACCCGGAGTTGACGAGCACCACCGCGCCGCCTGCCGCCCGCAACGCCGGCAGCAGCAGCCGGGTCAGCTCGGCGACCGCGGTGACGTTGACGGCGAACTGCTCAGCCAGCTCGGCGGCCACCGGGCCGCTCAGGGTGCCCGGCCGCACGATGCCGGCGCAGTGCACCACCCCGTCGAGGGAGTCCAGCGTCGCCAGCCACGGCGCCAGCGCCGCCGCCAAGGACTCCGGGGCCGACAGGTCCGCGGCCAGCATCCCGGCCAGGCCAGGCTCGGGCAGGCCCGACCCGACGGCCGGATCAGTGGTTCTGGCCAGGCCGTAGACCTGGTGTCCGACAGTGAGCAATCGCTCGGACAGTGCCCGGCCGATTCCGCGGGAGACTCCGGTGATCAGATAGCTCGGCACACCCAGACCTTAGCCACCGATCGTGGACGAGCACGCCCGCCTCACCCCGGGATATCGCCCGGACAGAGCGGCCTCAGCGGCGCGGTAGGGTTTGAAACGATCCGAGCTGCTACACGTTCGGGCCACCGGTCGGCACCGACCGGCACCGCGACATGAAGGGACACCGGCGGGTGACCGTGAATCACACCTCGACGCAGGCGCCAGGACCGGCCTCTATCGGAACCCTGGTCGCCGAGGCTCATTCCAGCTTCAGCACCCTGCTGCACGGTGAGATCGAGCTTGCCAAGCTCGAGATCAAGTCCTCGGTCAAGAACGCCGGCACCGGAGCGGGGATGTTCGCCGCGGCCGCCGTGCTGGTGGTGTTCGGGCTGACCTTCGGCCTGATCGCGTTGGCGGAGGGCCTGGTCGCCCTGCACCTGTGGCGCTGGGTCGCCTACCTGATCGTCTTCGTGCTGCTCGTCCTGCTGGCAGGCCTGTTCGCCTGGCTGGGCATGCGCAAGGTCAAGCGGGTCAAGGCGCCGCAGCAGACGATCGACACCACCAAGAGCACCGTGGTCGCGTTGCGCCAGGCGACCGCGCATCAGCCGAACCATCGGGCCTGACCGCCGACGTTGAACAGACCTGACGAGTCCGTCGTCCTGATCGACGGACCATGGACGCACCGCACCATCCGGGCCAACGGAATCGCGCTGCACGTCACCGAGGCCGGCGCCGGCCCGCTGGTGTTGCTGCTGCACGGGATGCCGACCTTCTGGTGGACCTGGTCCCGGCAGCTGATCGACCTGGCCGATGCCGGTTACCGCGCCGTCGCGGTGGACCTGCGTGGCTACGGGGCCTCCGACAAGCCGCCGCGAGGCTATGACGCCACCACCATGGCCGCTGACATCGCCCAGCTGGTGACCGCGCTCGGCGAGCAGGACGCGGTGATCGTCGGCAACGACGTCGGCGGGCTGCTGGCCTGGACGATGGCCGCCCAGCATCCTCAGGTGGTTCGCCGGATCGCGGTGCTCGGCGCGGCCCACCCGCTGCGACTGCGGCAGGCGGTGCTCTATGACCGCAAGGGCCAGCGGCATGCCTCGGCCTACGCGCTGGGCAAGTTCCAGGTGCCCCGGCTCGGTGAGCGGCTGCTCACCGAGGACTCGGCGTTCCTGCAGCAGCTGTTCGACGCCTGGTCGGGCCCGCGCTGGCGTAGCAGCGCGAGCTACCCCGCCACGATCAGCCGGTACGCCGAGGCGATGCGGATCCATCCGGTGGCGCACTGCTCCCTGGAGTTCTTCCGCTGGGCGGTCCGGTCACTGCCCCGCCCGGACGGTCGTGCCTACGCCCGCTCGATGCGCCAGCCCATCAGCACCCCGGTCCTGCAGCTGCACGGCGAGCTGGACCGGTGCGTGCTGCCCTCCACCGCGCAGGGCTCGTCGCGGCACGTCTCGGCCGACTACGAGTGGCGGCTGCTGGACGCGGTCGGGCACTTTCCGCAGCACGAGAGCCCCGAGCGGGTCTCCGACGAGCTGATCCGGTGGGCCAAACTCGGCTGAGCCGGCTAGCTGCAGGCGCCGGTGTCTACCGGCTTGGTCGCGCGCCGGCCCGCGTTGGCGGCATCGGTGACCTCGTCGGCGGTCAGCACGAAGGCGGTGTCGGCGGAGTCCAGGGCCGAGGCGAACACGATGCCCAGGACGGAGCCGTCGGTGGCGATCAGCGGGCCGCCGGAGTTGCCGGAGCGCACCACCGACCTGATCGTGTAGATGTCGCGGTCCACCGAGACCTGACCATAGATGTCGCGGCCGGAGATCAGCTCCCGGTCCCGGACCCGGGCCGGCCGCACGTCGAACGGGCCGTCCTCGGGGTAGCCGAGCACGATGGCGTCCTGGCCTGAGCTGGCCGGAACCCCGGACAGCTTCAGCGGCGCTGGTTTCAGCCCCGGCACCCACAGCACCGCGATGTCACGGCCCGGGTCGAACACCACCACGTGGGCGCTCAGCCGGCCGCGGCCGGTCTCGACCTTGACCTGGTCGGCTCCGGCCACCACGTGGGCGTTGGTCAGCACCCGCTCCGGGGCGTAGACGACGCTGGAGCCCTCCATCCCCCGGTCACAGGACAGCGCCACCGCGCGCACCTTGAGCACCGAGTCCCGGACCGTCGCCACCGCCTCGGACCGCAGCAGCGCCGGGTCGGCGGGCGGCACGTCGACGATGCGGGTCGGCTGCAGGGCGCCGAAGACCTGCGGAAAGCCGCTGCGGTCGACGAACCGGCGCAGCGAGCTGTAGAGGTTGCGGACGCTGTCGGGCAACGTGTCGTCCACCGCCCGGATGGTCACCGAGCGGCGCACCTGGTCAGACAGCGTCGGGAACGGCGCGAACGCCACCGGCAGCGCGACCATCCAGGCCACGAGCAGCACCGCCATCACCGAGAACAGCGCTCCCACCACCCGGTCCAGCTGGCGGGCCGGGCTCCAGGTCACCTTCGAGCGCAGCCGGCCGCCCACCCAGATCGCGATCAGCTGACCGAGCATGGCGAAGAACAGCACGCAGACGATCGCGACCGGCACCTGTGCCGCGCCGTCGGCCAGCGTCCGGCCCAGCGGCCTGGCCAGCTGGGCGCCCAGCGCGGCGCCGCCGAAGAAACCGGCGAAGGACAGGCCGCCCAGCAACGCGCCGTTGCGAAAACCGCCGACGGCGTAGCAGCCGATCACCACCAGCAGGATCAGGTCGAGCAGGTCCGGCTTCACCGCTGGGGCGGACCTCCTCAGTTCGGCAGCACGACGAGGGTGCCCGTTTGTCCCTGCGGGACATGAATGGTGCAGACGAATTTATACGTTCCCGGGGCGGGCGCGAGGAATTCCACTGATTTGGTCTGGCCGCCCGAGACCAGCGGGACGTAGTTTGCCGGGAAGTCGACCAACGACCAGTCGTGCGGAGCGCCGGTGCCGACATGCTTGAGGGTGATGCGTACCTTGCCGGGATGCACGGTGATGGTCGTGGGCGTGAACCGGTAGTCCTCGTCGGTGGTGATCACCACCTCCTGCGTCCCGGCCGTCACCGAGGCGGTGGTCGAACCGACGTGCGGGTTGCGCTCGATCGCCGACTTGGTCTGGCAGCCGGCCAGCGGTGCCAGCAGTAGCAGCGACGCGCTCATCGACACCGCTCTCGTCACTACCGGAACGCGGCGTCCACGCGCGCCGAGTCTGGCCGGTCGAAGCATCAGCACGGAAGCGACCGTACCTGGCCCGGCTGTGCGAGCTAGACCGGCAGCGGCCGGACCTGCGCACGGTCCCACGGCTGCTCCCACCCGGCCAGGCGCAGCAACCGGTCCAGCAGGCCGGCGGTGAAGCCCCAGACGAACAGGCCGTCGACGCCGAAGCCCGGGCCGTTGTAACCGGACGGGTGCCGCACGGTGAACCGGTTGGCCGGCAGCAGCAGCTCGCCCAGCCGCACCCGGTGGACGCTGGCCACCTCGGCCTCATCGACCACTCCGACCGGATGCGGGCTGCGCCAGTAGCCGAGCACCGGGGTCACCACGAAGCCGGACGGCGGCAGCCACAGTGCCGGCAGCTCGGCCAGCACGTCCACGGTGTCCGGCCGCAACCCGACCTCCTCGGCCGCCTCGCGCAGCGCCGTGGCGCTGGCCGATGCGTCCTGCGGGTCGGTGGCCCCGCCCGGAAAGGCGACCTGGCCGGCGTGGCTGCGCATGGTGGCCGAGCGCTGGATCAGCAGCACGTCGGCTTCGGCGGCCGTCTCGGCTGAGGGGTCCGCGCCGGGCGAGAACAGGATCAGCACCGCGGAGTGCCTGCCGCTGCCGTCGCTGGGCGGGGTGAACTGGGACAGCTCGCCGGCCTGCACCGAGTCCAGGGCCAGCAGCAACGGGCTCAGCCAGTGCGGCGCCGTCACCGCGCCGGTGGCGTTACCAGCCGGCCGGCTCACCCGGTGAGCTCGGGATCCACCTGGGACGGGCTCTTGACCAGTTTGGCCGCCGCCACCGGATTCTGCTCGCCGATGCCTGCCGACGGGCAGAGCCGGGCGATCGGGCAGACCCCGCAGGCGGGCCGGCGGGCATGGCACATCCGGCGGCCGTGCCAGATCACCCGGTGCGACATGATCGTCCAGTCCTGGCGCGGGATCAGCGCCGCGACCTCGGCCTCGATCTTCACCGGATCGGTGTTGGCAGTCCACCCCCAGCGCTGGGACAGTCGCAGGAAATGGGTGTCGACGGTGATGCCGGGTATGCCGAAGGCGTTGCCGAGCACGACGTTGGCTGTCTTGCGTCCGAAGCCGGGCAGCGTGACCAGCGCCTCCAGGCTGGCCGGCACCTGGCCGTCATAGCGCTCCACGAGCTGCCGGCCGAGGTTGATCAGGTTGTTGGTCTTGGCGCGGAAGAAGCCGGTCGGGTGGATCAACTCCTCGAGCTCCTCGCGCACCGCCCCGGCGTAGGCGGCCGCGTCGGGGTACTTGGCGAAGACGGCCGGCGTCACTTCGTTGACCTTCTTGTCGGTGCACTGCGCCGACAGGATCGTGGCGACCGAGAGCTCCAGCGGGTTGCTGAAGTTCAGTTCGCAGTGCGCGTTCGGGTAGAGCTGTCCCAGCTCCTTGTTGATGCGTCGGGCCCGTCGGGTCAGGGCGAGCGGAGTTTCCAGGCGAACGGCTGCAGCCGTAGTGGTTCCCACACCGGATAGTTTATTGGGGCACAATGACATCACCATGATCGGATTTCTGGTGTTGCTGTTTCCGGTGCTTCTGCTGATCTTCATGCTCGTCATGGAGCGCATCGAGGAGCCGCTGACCCGGGTAGCCCTCGAGCGCGAGGTCGAGGACTTTCTCGAGAACGCCTCTCCCGAGGAGCTCAGCACCCTCGTGGTGGAAGGGCCTGAGAGCGCGATGTCGCGGTTCCGGTCCCGGCTGCGGCGACGCGGCCGGCGCAACCGGCACCAGTAGCCAGCCGCGGCTGGCCGGCGATCCGATCGTGCCCCCGGGCGCGGGTCGCCGGTGCGTGACCGGTGCCACCCCCTACAATCCGGCGCAAGGTGTGCGTGAAGCGATGAGAGGGAGCTGGCGTGGACGAGGTGCTCCGCAGGGCCGGATTGTTCCAAGGCGTCGACCCGGCGGATGTCGAGGCGCTGGGCAGCCAGTTCGAGATCTTCGATGCGCCCCGGGGCACCATCCTCTTCAACGAGGGAGAAGCCGGTGACAGCCTCTACATCGTGCTGACCGGCAAGGTGAAGCTCGGCCGCAGATCCTCCGACGGGCGCGAGAACCTGGTGGCCGTGATGGGCCCGGCGGACCAGTTCGGAGAGCTGTCGCTGTTCGACCCCGGCCCGCGCACCGCCACCGCGGTGGTGGTCACCGACGCCAGGGTGGCCCGGCTGCCCAAGGCCGCGCTCACCGACTGGATCACCGAGCGTCCCCAGATCGCGCTGCAACTGCTGCGGGTGGTGGCTCGCCGGCTGCGGCGGACCAACACCATGCTCGCCGACCTGATCTTCGTCGACGTCCCGGGCCGGGTCGCCAAGCAGTTGCTGCAGCTGGCGCAACGGTTCGGCTCGGTGGACGGCGGCCAGCTGCGGGTGACCCACGACCTCACCCAGGAAGAGCTGGCGCAGCTGGTCGGCGCCTCTCGCGAGACCGTGAACAAGGCGCTGGCCGACTTCGCCCAGCGTGGTTGGCTTCGGCTCGAGGGCAAGAGCGTGGTCATCCTGGATCGCGAGCGGCTGGCCCGCCGGGCTCGCTGAACCGAGCTCGCTAACCCCTGCCTGAGTCAGCCACCAGCAAGCCGGCTCAGGAGCCCTCGGCCCGCAGGTAGGCCAGCTGCGCCTGGACCGACCATTCGGCGGCCGGCCACAGCGCCGGGTCGACGTCGGCGTACACCCGCCGCACCACGTCCATCGCGCTCAGCTCGGGACCGCCGTCGGCCAGCGCCTGGCGAACCTGGGCCAGCCGCTGCTCCCGATGTGCCAGATAGCCCCGAGCGGCCGCCCCGGCGTCGGCCAGTTCCGGACCGTGGCCGGGCAGCACCGTCACCCCCTCCAGGGTGGCCAGCCGGCGCAGCGAGGCCAGGTAGTCGGCGAGCACGCCGTCGGGATGGGCCACCACCGTGCTGCCCCGGCCCAGGATCGTGTCGCCGGTCAGCACCGCCACCGCAGGACCGTCGCCGGGCACCACGAACGACAGCGAGTCCGAGGTGTGACCGGGGGTGGCCCACACCTTGATCTGCACGCCGGCCCCGTTCAGGACCGCGCCCTCGGCCACCCCCTCGGCGCCGTAGCGGTGGGCCGGGTCCAGCGCCAGCACGGGCGCCCCGGTGAGCTCGTGCAGCCGCCGGGCGCCTTCGGAGTGGTCGGCATGGCCGTGGGTGAGCAGGATCAGCGGCACCGACCCGGCCGCCCGCACCACGGTGTCCAGGTGCCTGTCATCGGCCGGCCCCGGGTCCACCACCACCGCCTGCCGCCGGCTCGGCTCGTCGCGCAGCAGCCAGGTGTTGGTGCCGTCCAGGGTCATCGCCGAGGGGTTGTCCGCCAGCACGACCCCGGCCAGCGGGGTTACCTGGCGAAACTGCTCGTAGGCCAGGCTCACGGCAGCACTCCGCCCGACGAGCGCCGGAAGGAGGCCGGCAGCGGCAGCAGCCGGCCACCGCCCAGGTCGGCGCACCAGGTGCCCGACTCGTTCCGCCGGAAGCTCGGCTGGATCGGGCGCACCACCCGGGCCGCGGCCGAGTCCAGCACCGCCGCCGCGCTCGGCATGCTGGCGAGCTCGCTCAGGTTCACCACGGTCGGCGGCAGCATCGGGCGCTCGTCGCGCTCGTACTCGGCCAGCGCCTGGGCCACCGAGATCCAGTCGGCATGCGAGGCCTCACTGGTGACGGCGGCGGCGGTGGCCTCGTCCGGCACGGCAGCCACGAAGAAGTAGGTGTCGTAGCGGCGCGGCTCCACCTCCGGAGTGATCCAGCGCGCCCAGGGCCGCAGCGCCTCCAACGGCAGCCGGACGTCGGTCTCCTCCATCAGCTCGCGGCCGGCGGCGCGCAGCAGCGTCGCGGCGTGCTCGACGGTGGTGTCAAACTGCTCGGCGACCGCGGCGGCGGTGGCCGGAACCGGCCCGAGGGCGTCCGCCGGATCCACCCCGCCGCCGGGGAACACCGACATGCCGGGGGCGAAGGCCATCTTGGGGACCCGGCGCAGCATCCAGGTCTGCAGCCCGTCCGGGCCGTCGCGCAGCAGCATCACGGTGGCTGCCTCTCGGACGGCGGCGGCGCCGCTCGGGTCCTCGCGCAATCCTCGCTCTGCCGGGAAGCCGGGCCGGCTGCTGCCCGGTCCGGTCATGGCTAACCGACCTCGACGATCAGCTCGACCTCGACCGGCGCGTCCAGCGGCAGGGCCGTCACTCCGACAGCGGACCGGGCATGCGCGCCGGCTTCGCCGAACACCTCGCCGAGCAGGTTGGAGGCGCCGTTGACGACGGCCGGCTGGCCGGTGAAGTCGGGGCTAGAGGCGACGAAGCCGACCACCTTGACCACCCGGACGACCGAGTCGATGCCGACCAGGGCATGCACCGCCGCCAGCGCGTTGAGCGCGCAGGTCCGGGCATAGCCCACCGCGTCCTCGGGCGTGACTTCGGCGCCCACCTTGCCGGTGGCCTGCAACACGCCGCCGACCAGGGGCACCTGGCCGGAGGTGAACACGAGCTGGCCGGTGCGGATCGCCGGGATGTAGCTGGCCACCGGGGCCGGCACGGGGGGTAGCTCGATACCCAACTCGGCCAGCCGCTGCGATACGGAATTTTTACCGGAGTTCATAGCGGGAAACCTACCCTCTCAGAGTTTGTAGGCTGGGTTTGTGGCTACCGATGAGCAAACGCCCCGGCTGCACGTCGTCACCGGCAAGGGCGGCACCGGCAAGACCACGGTCGCCGGCGCGCTGGCGCTGGCGCTGGCCGGGCAGGGCAAGCGCGTGCTGCTGGTCGAGGTGGAGGGCCGGCAGGGGCTGGCGCAGCTGTTCGACGCGCCGCCGTTGCCGTACTCCGAGACCCGGCTGGCCGCCGCCGGCCGCGGTGAGGTGGTCGGCCTGGCGGTCGATGCCGAGGCCGCGATGCTGGAGTACCTGGAGATGTTCTACTCCATCAAGCGGGCCGGCTCGGTGCTGCGCAAGATGGGCGCCATCGACTTCGTGACCACCATCGCGCCGGGGCTGCGGGACGTGCTGCTGACCGGCAAGGTCAAGGAGGCGGTGACCCGCACCGAGCGCACCGGCCGTCCGAGCTTCGACGCCGTGGTCCTCGACGCGCCGCCGACCGGACGGATCACCCCGTTCCTGCAGGCCACCCACGAGGTGGCCGGGCTGGCCAGGATGGGCCCGATCCACCGGCAGAGCCAGGGAGTCATCGAGCTGCTGCACTCGGCCCAGACCCAGGTGCACATCGTCACATTGCTGGAGGAGATGCCGGTGCAGGAGACCCTGGATGCCGCCGCGGAGTTGCGCGCGGCCGGTTACCGGATCGGCCGGCTGCTGGTGAACCGGGCCAGGCCGGCGCTGATCTCGGCCGGCCGGCCGGGAGTGGCGCTGCTGGCCGAGGGGCTCACCGCGGCCGGGCTGGACGCGGCGCTGGCGCCCGCGCTGGCGGCCGAGGTCCGCGACTACGGCCGGCGTCAGGACGTGCAGGCCCGGGCCGGGGCTGAGCTGGAGCAGGCCGGGGCGCCGATCACCCGGTTGCCGGAGCTGCCGCCGCCGCTGGATCTGGGGAGCCTGTTCGAGCTGGCCGAGGCCCTCGACGTCCGGGCGTGGTCGGCATGAGCCCGCGGGCCCAAGCGCCGGTGCTCGACGTCGACCGGCTGCTGAAGGATCCGGAGCTCAAGGTGCTGGTGACCTGCGGCAGCGGCGGGGTCGGCAAGACCACCACGGCCGCGGCGCTGGCGCTGCGGGCGGCCGAGCAGGGCCGCCGGGTGGTGGTGCTGACCATCGACCCGGCCCGCCGGCTGGCTCAGGCGCTGGGGCTGACCGAGCTGGACAACACCCCGCGGGTGGTGGAGGGCGTCGGCGAGGGCAGCTCCGGAGCGTTGCTGGCCATGATGCTGGACATGAAGCGCACCTTCGACGAGGTGGTCAGCGCCAACACCACCCCTGCCAAGGCCGAGCAGATCTTCGCCAACCCGTTCTACCAAACGGTGTCGGCCTCGTTCGCCGGCACTCAGGAGTACATGGCGATGGAGAAGCTCTCCCAGCTGCGCGCCCAGCTGGTCGAGCACGGCGAGTGGGATCTGATCGTGGTGGACACCCCGCCGTCCCGCTCGGCGCTGGACTTCCTGGACGCTCCGCAGCGATTGGGCCGCTTCCTGGACGGCCGGATGATCAAGCTGTTCACCGCGCCGGCCCGGGCCGGCGGCAAGGCATACCTGAAGATGGTCTCGGCGTCGTTCACGATGTTCACCAGGATCATGAACAAGATCCTGGGCAATGACCTGCTGCTCAACGTCTCGGCGTTCATCGCCTCGCTGGAGACGATGTTCGGCGGCTTCCGGGAGCGGGCCGAGCAGACCTACCAGCTGCTCCAGGCTCCCGGAACCGCTTTCGTGGTAGTGGCATCGCCTGAGCCCGATGCCTTACGGGAGGCGTCCTTCTTCGTCGAGCGACTGCAGCAGGACGACATGCCGCTGGCCGGCGTGGTGCTCAACCGGATGCGGGTGACCAGGGTCGGGCTGAGCGCTGCGCGGGCCGCCGAAGCCGCCGAGCGGCTTGCCGAGTCGCCGGATCAGAGCAAGGCCGTGCGCCTGACGGCGGCCGCGCTGCTGATGCATGCCGAGAACGACGAGGCGGCGAGGTATGACCGTTCGATGATGGCCCGGTTCGGGGCGGCACATCCAGATGTGGCTCAGCAGCAGGTGCCGGCGCTGGCCACCGACGTGCACGACCTGGAAGGTTTGCGAGCGGTCGGCAACGCGCTGGCCGGAGCGCCGGGGTAGGCCGGCGGATCAGGCAGCCCGGATCAGACAGGCAGGTCAGGAGTGGGTGGTCAGCGAGCCCGCATGGCAACTGACGGGGCGTATTCCTCGGACCGCTGCACCGTCTGAAGGAACGTCCGCCATGAGCCGACATCGGGCCGGCGACGCAGCAGGGTGCGCCGCTCGCGCTCGGTCATGCCGCCCCACACGCCAAACTCGGCCCGGCTGTCGAGGGCGTCGGCGAGGCAGTCGACGCGCACCGGACAACCCATGCAAATCGTCTTTGCCTTGTGCTGTGCCGCGCCCACGACGAACAGGGTCTCGGGGTCGACATCCCGGCAAGCGCCGCGCGAGGCCCACTCCGGATCGCCGGTGACTCTGGGCCGCTCGGTCAAACGTGATGCGCTCATGCATGCCCCGCTTCTGGAAAACTTCACACGAACAAGATGTCGACTACAACCCGGACGGTAGGTGATCACCAACCGATGGGCAAGAGTCTGATATGAGATTGAATCTTTTCCCACTGAGTACTGGTAAAAGCGCAATGTCACGATGTAGTGGATGGGGCACAGCCAGTGATCAACTGCGGCCTCACAAGGACAATCGGCAACGCGCCAGTCAACCTAAACACTGTTAAGAACTGAAAAACCGGACCTGGAATCCACCTCGCGTAGTCTTAGCGCTTATGGCACGTGCTACTGGGCTGACTGTCCTCTCCAAGCTGGGCCGGTTGATCGGCCTGCTGGTCATCGTCGGCGTCCTCGCCGCAGGTTTGCTGCTGCCCTACATCGGCGGCATGGGTGTGGCCGCCAAGGCCGGCGCCGACAAGTTCCTCGGCACCCAGTGCAGCCTCATCGAAGAGCCGGTGCAGCAGCGCACCACCATGTACGCCAACGACGGCAAGACGGTGATCGCCACCCTGTTCGACCAGAACCGGCAGGTCGTTCCGCTGGCCCGGATTCCCAGGTCGGTCACCAACGCGCTGATCGCCACCGAGGACCGGCGCTTCTACTCCCACCACGGCGTCGACCTGCGCGGCCTGGTGCGGGGCGCGCTCAAGACTTCCAGCGGTGACACCCAGGGGGCCTCGACCCTTACCGAGCAGTACGTCAAGCAGGTCCGCTTCTACCAGGCCAACACCGAGGCCGAGCGGGCCGCGGCGATCGACCAGAACATCGATCGCAAGATCCTGGACGCCCAGTGCGCGCTCAAGCTCGAACAGGACAACAGCAAGCACCAGATCCTGGAGAAGTACCTCAACATCGCCTCCTTCGGCCAGAACTCCTACGGCATCGCCACCGCTGCCCAGACCTTCTTCGGCGTCGACGTCGGCAAGTTGACGGTGCCGCAGGCCGCGCTGCTGGTGGGACTGGTCAAGGCTCCCACCGACCTGGACCCGTTCAACCACCCGCAGGCGGCTCGGGACCGGCGCGATCTGGTGATCACCAACATGGCCAACCAGAAGTACATCAGCGAGGCCGAGGCGACCCGGGCCAAGGCGAGCCCGCTGCGGCTGGCGCCACGCGCTCCGGTGCCGCGCGGCTGCTCGTTCGCCAACCCGAAGATCAAGAATGTCGGGTTCTTCTGCGACTACGTGACGGACTGGCTGACCAGGGTCGGCGGCCTGAACCAGTCGAAGGTGAACACCAGCGGCTTCAAGATCATCACCACTCTGGACCCGCGCCTGCAGAACCAGGGCCAGGACGCGATCTGGACGCAGAGCGGGCTGAACCCTTCCAAGGGCCACGGCTACCTGCTGGCGATGCCGTCCATCACGCCGAGCACCGGTGCGGTCACCTCGATGATCACCGATGTCAGATACGGCGTGAAGAAAGGCAATAGCGGCTATTCGGTCGACAAGCTGTTCACCAAGGCCTATGCCGGCGCCGGTTCCACCTACAAGTACTTCACCGCGCTGGCCGCGCTGAAGGCGGGCGTCCCGCCGAGTTTCACGCTGACCACCTCGAACAACGAGTGGACCACCAAGAACTGCCCGCTGCAGGATGACAACAAGCCCTACGTCTCGAAAAACGTGGGCGACTTCCCCGCCACCGCGACCCTGGAGCGGGCGCTGCCCGCCTCATCCAACACCTTCTTCGTGGCGATGGAGGATCAGCTTTTCGGCTGCGATATCTCGCCGATCGTCAACACCGCCACCAGCCTGGGCATGAACTACCTCAACGGCCCGCAGCTGGACTCCGACGGCAAGCCGACCGGCCGGACGATCGCGCAGTCCATCATCGGCAGCCGGCAGCCGACCTTCACCCTGGGCCAGGACTCGACCTCGGTGCTGGAGCTGACCGGTGCGTTCGCGGCGCTGGCCAACGACGGGGTGTTCTGCCCGCCCAAGCCGGTCCGGTCGGTCACCGACAGCACCGGCAAGCCGGTCACGCTGAAGGCGCACGCGGGTTGCAGCCGGCAGTTCACCCCGTACGTGGCACGCACCCTGGCCAACATCATGACTGACGACACGACAAAGGGGCACGGCACGGCGACCCGGTTCTTCTACGACTGGTACAACCAGGGCGGCAGCGAGGTCGCGGGCAAGACCGGCACCAACAACAGCAGCAAGTTCGACCCGGTGACCAGGAAGTTCGTCGATGACGAGGGCAACTCGGCATTGTGGTTCGTCGGGATCACCCCGAACCTGGTGTCCACGGCTGCCGTGGTGAATCCGGAGCGGCCCACCCAGCGGATCGCCGGCGTGCCGGGCATCACCGAGTTCAACTCCGGCACCGACACCTTCGGCGCCTCGGCGTCGAAGTTCTGGAAGATGGCCTTCGGCCCCACGCTGCTGGCCCAGGAATGGACGTGGCCGAGCGTCGAGTCCACCCCCGGCAACCCGGTGCCCTCGGTGACCGGGATGGACCAGGGTGAGGCCATCAGCTACCTGGCCTCGCAGGGCTTCGTCGGCAAGGCGCTGGCGGTGCCGTGCGGCAGCCGGGAACGGCCGGGCAACGTGGCGTTCTACTCCCCCAAGATCGCCGAGCCGGGCGCCACCATCTCGCTCTGCATCTCGACCGGCGTTCCGCCCGAGGTGTACGAGCCGCCCGTGTTCCGGCCCTGGGTGCCGCCGTCGAGCTCGTTCTCGCCGCCGCCGCCCCCGCAGACCTCAGCGGCGCCCCCGACGCCGACCCAGCCGGCGCCTCAGCCGTCGGCCACCAAGCCGGCCAATCCCAAGCCGACCAAGCCTCGGTAACCCTGCGGCAGGCGCGCGGTGCGGGCCGGCGGTCAGGAGAGCCGACGCTGACCGGCGCGCTGTACGGGCTGGCGGTCAGGAGAGCCGGCGGCGCACCTCGTCCGAGAGCCGCTTGCCGTCAGCCCGGCCGGCCACCTTCGGGGTCAGCAGCTTCATCACCTGGCCCATCTGGCGCGGCTCGGTGGCGCCGGACTCGCGCACCGCGTCGGTCACCAGCTCCGCCAGCTCGGCGTCGGTGAGCTGGCGAGGCAGGTAGCGGTTGAGCACGGTCTCCTCGGCGACCTCCCGGGCGGCCTGCTCGGTCCGTCCGGCCGACCCGAACGCCTCGGCTGCCTCGCGGCGCTTCTTGGCCTCGCGGCCGATCACCTTCAGCACCTCGTCGTCGGTGAGCTCGCGGGCGCTGGAGCCCGAGACCTCCTCGGTGCTCACCGCGGTGAGCAGCATCCGCAGCGTCGCGGTGCTCAGCTCGTCGCGGCCCTTCATCGCGGCGGTCAGGTCGGCCTTCAGCTGTGCCTTGAGCTCGGTCATGGGTTCAGGCTAGTTGCGGGCCGCCCGTAGTCTGAGCCGCATGTCCGCACTGCGCCGCAGCCTGATCGCCACTGCCGTGGCCGGCGCGGCGACGGCCGGCTACGGCGGCCTGATCGAGCGCAACCTGTTCACTCTGCGCCGGTTCGCGGTGCCGGTGCTCGATCCGGGCAGCCCGGCGCTGCGGGTGCTGCACCTGTCGGACCTGCACCTGACCGCGGCGCAGCAGCGCAAGCAGGCCTGGGTGTCGCAGCTGGCCAGGCTGCGCCCGGACTACGTGATCAACACCGGCGACACCAGCTCCGACCCGGACGGCATTCCGGCGATCCTGCGGGCGCTGGGGCCGCTGTTCGACTTTCCGGGCGCGTTCGTGCCCGGCAACAACGACTACTACGTCCCGATACCGAAGAACCCGGGCAGGTACTTCCTGCCCAACAAGGTGGGCGACCTGCAGGGCCGACGCCGGATGCCCTGGGACCAGCTGGCGGCCGCGATGGCCGTCCGGGGCTGGCTGGATCTGACCCACGTCCGCACCACGGTGCAGGTCGCCGGGCTGCCGGTGGCCCTGGCCGGCACCGACGACCCGCACCTGCGGCGGGCCCGGTACGCCAAGATCGCCGGGCCGGCTGATTCTGACGCCGCCGTCCGGATCGGGGTCATCCACTCACCGGAGCCGGCGCTGCTCGGGGCCTTCGCCGGCGACGGCTATGACCTGGTGCTGGCCGGGCACACCCACGGCGGCCAGATCCGGGTGCCGTTCGGGCCGGCGATCGTCACCAACTGCGGCATCGACGTGCGCCGGGCGCGCTGGCTGCACCCGTGGGATGACCGGATGTGGTTCAACGTGTGCGCCGGGCTGGGCACCAACCCGTTCATGCCGTTCCGGATCGGCTGCCGTCCGGAGGCGGTGCTGCTCACCCTGCTGCCCCGGGACGCCGTGCGCCGCTGAGCCTGGGCGTCCCGGTCTCTGGCCGATCGCCCCATGCTTGGCCAGATCCCCGATTCTGACGAGCGGAGCGGCTCGGCTATGCTGGAGCGGTTGCAGCCGGGGTGTGGCGCAGCTTGGTAGCGCGCTTCGTTCGGGACGAAGAGGCCGTGGGTTCAAATCCCGCCACCCCGACAGACGGATACCTTGGCGTGCTTACTCGAACTCTGGGCGGTGTGCGCACCCGATAAGCAGAATGTGGACCACAAGCGTTGCTAGCGGCGTTCTGCAAGTGCCCAGGTATCGATCGATCTGGCGATGTGGCGCACGGGTATGTGGGCTGGCGGTGGGCTGGTTCTCGCGGCTGACCAAGAATGGACTAAGTAGCGGAGTCGCCTCCTAACAAAGCATTGCAGATGACAGCGAGGCGCGTCATGCTCGTCATATGCCTGGCGACGGCCAGCAAGACCCACGGAACGATGCAGCCTCATGGCGGGGGTGGTTCCGTGAGCGATCTTCGATGGTTTACCCCCGCGAGGACACCACGCCATCTGATCGCGCGGGCACGGACCCAGAGAAGCCTCAAGAAAGTAAGGGTGGCTCTACGGCGGAACCCGGCCTACAGCCAGGCGATGCAGATGAGAAGCATCAAGCATGGCTCGATGAGGAAAAGCTGGATAGCGCATCTAAGTGGGCTGCCGGTGGATTCACAACGCTTATCGCTCTCCTGACATTCTTTGGACTGAAGGACCAGGCGCTCGATCAGGCTCTTCGCCGTAACCCAATACCTACTCTCTGCGTCTTCCTGATGCTTGGGATCGGAGTCCTTTGTTCGCTGTTCGCCGGCACCATAGCGCCGTTCGTCCGTGTGCGCCTGTGGGCATTATTGCTTGCTATCATGACGTTGCTTTGCATAACCGCTACTGTGCTGCCCAATCTGGTACTCCCTGGCCGAGAGCCGAACTCACTTGGGCTGGCTGGTTGTGCGATCCTCGCACTGCTTCTGATGCTCGGGGCTGCGCTGTGCCTGGCCAAGGCATACGACGAAGCCCAGAGCCGGCGTCCCTATCGAAAGATTCTTAGCACCGGAATAGGGTTCTTGGTGGCCGCTGTCGTAGCAGTGGTATTCGCAGCATTTCTGACGACGACTACGGCTGCCTACACGGTGCTGGGAGGTATGGCGCTAGTTGTCGCGATAGTTTGGGCGTTCGCCAATCCTCGGGCATCGCTACCTGCAACGGCAACCATCGTTATCCTTGGCGTCGCTGCCACTTCGCTTGGACTGTATGGTGCGTTCAAGGTGACTGTCGAGTCCAAGATGTCGCCGGTCGAGCCGAAAATCTCTGCTTGGCTGGAGGAAACGGCAGGCCGAGACAACATCAAAATCGCAGCAGCCGCTTCAAGATCGCGAGATCGCCGCCTTGAAGTGATCGTCTGGGGGAAACTTCGCCAGGGAGAGTCACCAACCGGCGCGGATTTGGCGTGGTCAGCCGAGCGCGCTGAGCCACCCTCAGACAAAGATGAAGGCAGTTCTCTTACTTGTAAACCGGCGACGCATGAGGTGTCATCGGCCGCCGCTGTTCCATCAAGTGTCACAGAGATCTGGCGCGGCGTGCTTCAGCCCGACGCCTTTGATGAAATAAATACAACGCTAACGGTGCCCATTGTGCCGACCCGATGGGAACTGGTCGCGGTGGGGTACCGAGAGCTGGAGAAGTATGAGAAGGTATTCTGCGCAACGCGTACTCATGCAATAACCGTTCTGCAACGGCGCAACGTTATGGGTGACGTTGGAACAGAGATGGATGGCACCATCTCCGCTGACGGGGCCCGAAATCTCAAGGTCGAGGTTGCCGGACGAAACATTCCGTGGGGCAAGTGGGTGACTCTAGAGCTTTGTCGAACCAATCGTGCGGGGCACACATTGCATCTCGCTACCGAAACGCTAACCCCACATACCACCGGCGAAATCTCATGGTCAGCGTCAGTTCCGTCCGGCCGCGTGGGAGAGGGACTCGTCCTGCGGTATAAGACGTGCAACTCCGACGGCAAGGAGTGCACCCAGATGAAGCCACTGGCAGAATACAATGTCTCTTGACTAAGACACTTTTCAAGTTGTAAAGAGAGCTGAACCTTCAACTCTCATTACTGGATACGGGAGGTTGAAACCGGCCGGCCATATTAAAAGCACGTGCAGGCTACACTTCGAGCTTCTAAGACGCTTGTCTATTGATCTGTTCTGGATAATTGAAATACCGCGCTACAAGCTCGACAGATGATACTTGTGATGCCTATTCGAACACACAATGGGCGTAGTGGGTTGATTTAGAGCGACGAGCCGCTGCAGAGTGACTGGCTCTGGTTGGGCGTATCGCCACATTGCGCGAGTGTGGCTTCTGGTGCTGAACCAAACGAGACTGCCGCCGCCACTCACCAATAAAGCGGTTAGCTCATGGCTATCTTTCGAGTCGTCAACAGAATGGCTGCCGCTGGCCAGCGTAACCATCGTGACGATTTCCCGCCCATTTCCCTGCACACATATTATCTCACGTCGAACGGTGTAGATATACCGTTCGAAATTAAAACCCTATACGTGGATTTTGTTTTCAATTTTGTGTCCCGGTTCCATGCTATTGATTGGTGGCGTGTCGACCTGAGCAATGGGATGGACCGGCCTGGTCATTGCCATTGCGCTCACGGCACTGACCAGTGCGCTCAGTGCGGGACCGGCTGCCGCAGCGGCGTCGTGCGGCTTGCCCAGGTCGTTAGGCGGATACTCGATAACCGCATGCATTGGTGGCTCCGCCCCGGACGGCAGCTACACCTACGGATATATCTACATCACACTTCCGGCTGGTCATGCCCCTTGTACGCTTCAGGGCAAAGATCGGCGACGAGCTCAACCCGTCGGATGGCATCACGAAGACGTGGCCCTGTCCATCAGGCGCACCCGTCGACTCCCGTCACGATATCGGCTTATGGCCCTACTCCAATTTCTTCACCCGGGCCGCTATTCTGTCCGCCAATGGCACCACAATTGTGTCCGCATACAGTCACAATTGACTCTTACGGTATAAGGCAGTCTGCTAGCCATTGTAGGCACTTCGACCACCACTTAAAGAGCCTCATTCCTCACCATGGCGCCCCAGAGAGGTCGTGGGGCTACAGGGTGAACGGCTCTCCGCTCAAGGGCCGAACCTCGAGTCGCCTTCCGGACGGATTCCACGTTCTGCGAAACGGTGACGCGACCCCTGAACGAACGCGATCACCGTTTCAACGATGGCTGAGCTGTCGCGCACCGCAGTCAATTCGAGGTCGTTTAGGCCCAGAAGGCTGACTATCACCTCGTCGTCATAGTTTCGCGCAAGGTGGAACTGCTCACCGTCACCTCTGGTCAGCAACCATTCCCCCGTTGCCCTGTCATAGTTCGTCGGCAGGCGTGATCCCTCTGCCTCCAGAACGTGGTTCAGGCGCGTGCAGAGCTCATCGAACGCATTGTCAGACATTTGGCAATTCGCTCCTCGTTGCCGGTAGTGCCAGATGAGCTTCTCGCCCGGCTCACGAGTGCGGCCGACCACGCCGGGGGCCGGTGCGCAGATTCAGCAGCCCATCCTTCAAGCCTCACTAGTACTCGGTGACACACGGGCAGCTGACTCGGAGTGCTGTGGTGGTAAAAGGCGTCTTGCCGTGCGCAATATCAACTGTTATCTTCCATTACAGACATCCTGTACTAATGGGTTTTATCTTCCTCCGACCCGCTTGACTGGGAGTTTCCATGATCAGATTACTTTACAATCCCAGAGGGAATCGCGGCAGCAGAGCCGTTGGCTTGCTCAGTGCCCTCGCGCTCACGACGCTGGGCAGCGTGTTCAGCGCGGGACCGGCTGACGCAACGGGGTCGTGCGGCACCCCCAGCACGTCAGGCGGATACTCGGTAACCGCATGCGGCGCCTACGGCCCGGACGGCAGCTACACGGGATGGCTCTACGTCACACTTCCTGCTGGTCATGCCAGCTGCACGATTCGCGGCAAGGTCATCTACGCGTACACGACGAGTGGCTACGCCCAGTCGTGGCCCTGCCCTGCAGGCGCGATCACCAACGTCCGTTACGACATCGACTTCGCAGCCAACGGCGAGGCCATCACCTCGGCCGGCATCCGGAACAGCAGTGGCTACTCAATTGTGAACGCAAGCAGCGACTTCTGACCTTTACGGTATGCCAGTCTGCTATCCGATGCAGGCACGCTCGACCACCGCTAGAGGCCTGATTCTTCACAATGGCGCGCCGGAGAGGTTCGGCGCGCTGACAACCCAACCTAAACCTTTCGGTCTGTTTTCGATGCGGCGACGGCCAAGTACCGTCCTGTGCGAAACTTCAAGTACACCAGGTACGGCCCCCGCCACTCGAAGAAATACTCTCCCCGACATCGCGTTGCGACCTGATCCCTGAAGTGGGGATGGCAGAATCGGCGCCGGCATACAGTGGGTTGGGCCGCGGTCAATCCCTATTACGGCTACCGTTCATACCCGGAACGGGTGGTGATCCTTGCGTGTGTTGTCATGGGCAAACTGGCTGACTTCCGGGTGCGCGATCGGGCTACTCGCCTGGCTTGGATTCCATCGCCGCAGACTTGAGAGGTGGGTCAGTTGGCTTCCGTTGACACTGATTCCCGCCCTGATCGCGATTGGCTCCGGTAAGCCCCTTTGGATTTTTGTCTCCACATCGGCACTCCTGCTCTACTGCGCCATCGGGGCTCGGATAGTGGCCTGCAGGAACGTCTCGGGGGACGCCCGGTAAGGCTTCCGAACCGTGGAAGCGATAGCGCGGAAGTTTGAATGAGGGCGTCCTGAGTCAGTCCCCTGACCAGCCCGCCACCAGACACTGACTGTCGGAGCCTGGGTGCACAATTGGCCCCATGGAGAAACAGGACACTCTCACCGCCAAGCCCGAGATCGTCTCCGCCGAGGAGTGGCAGCGGGCCCGTGATGAGCTGTTGAAGGCCGAGAAAGAAGTCACCCGCCTGCAGGACGCGCTGGCCGCGCGGCGCCGCCGGCTTCCGATGGTCGAGTTCGACAGCGGCTACACCTTCGACACGCCGGCCGGTCCGAAGACCCTGCTCGAGCTGTTCGAGGGGCGCGGCGAGCTGGTCATCTACCAGTTCATGGACAACGGCCCGGACCACTACTGCCCTGGTTGCACCTGGCTCACCAACAACATCCCGGTGAGCGCGTTCCCCGCCCTCGCCGAGCGCGGGGTCACCTGGGTGACGGTGTCGAACATGCCGCTGGCCCAGATCGAGGCGTACAAGAAGCAGATGGGCTGGACCCTGCCGTTCGTCTCATCACACGGCACCTCGTTCGCCGAGGACTGCGGGGCCGACGGCGGCTTCCTGCTCAGCGTGTTCCTGAGCGACGGCGACAAGGTCTACCGGACCTACAGCACCACCTCGCGCGGCGTGGACCGACTGGTCTTCACCAACCACCTGCTCGACCACACCCCCTACGGCCGGCAGGAGGACTGGGAGGACTCGCCACCCGGCTGGCCGCAGCACCCCACCTACGGCTAGCCACGCCGGTTCCGCGACGCAATCTGACGGGCAGTCAGACCGAGCCCAGGTAGCGCCAGTCGCCATGGTCCCGGACGAACCGGCTGGTCTCCCGCACCCGCCCGGAACTGCCGTCCGCCCGGCGGTAGCGCGCGGTGAACTCGACCGTGCCGGCCTGTTCCAGCAGGCCGCCGCCGGTGTGGCCGGTGATGAACAGCCCGGTCCAGGTCAGCTCCGGATCAGCCAGCGGACCGGCCGGCCGAGTGTCCGGGTGCCAGGTCTCAGCGAGGAATCGCTCGTCCCCGTAAGCAAAAGCGCAATAGCGGGCCCGCATCAGGGTCTCGGCGGTCGGCGGTGTCGCCTCGCCCCGGTGGTAGCGACCGCAACAGGCGTCATACGCCTCGCCGAAACCGCACGGGCAGCTGGTCATCCGGCCACCCGGCCCGCGGGCTCTCCCAGGCCGGGCATGCTCACTCCTCGATGGCGCCGTGCACGGCGCGCAGGTGCTCCCGGAACGTCAACGTGGGGTTCTGCTTGCGTGCGGCGAGGTAATCGCCGAACCCCACCTGCTCGCGCAGCGACTCACCGGCGCGCATCCGGTCGGCCTGGCCGCGCTCGGTGTCCCGGATCGACTCGGCGATGTCGAAGACCTCCTCGGCCCGGCTGAGAGGCACGAACAGCACCCCGTCATCGTCACCGAGCACCAGATCGTCCCGGGTCACGAGCCAGTCGCCGACGTTGGCGGCTTCCAGGGCGTCCGGCGGCCGGGTCCCCGGACTCAACGGCCCGGTCGGGATCGCTCCCAGGCTGAAGACCGGCAAGCCGATCGTCCGGATGTCGACGGTGTCACGGTGCAGTCCCCAGATCACCACGCCCGCCAGGCCCGCAGAGGCCGCCTCCAGCACCACCAGGTCACCGACGCACGAGGCATCCCGACGGCCGCCGTCATCGACCACCAGCACCTGCCCCGGCGAGGCCCCTTCCAGCGCCTCCAAGAAGATGTCGACGCTGCCGACATGCCGGGCCGGCAGCGCCTGGCCGGCCAGCCGGTCACCGGCCACCACCGCCTTCACCGCGGCCGGCGCGCACCGCACCGGCACCTGTGCCCGGACGCACGCGTCAGCCAGGTGGGCGGTGGTCAACCCCGCGAACCGCTGCCCGAGCTCTTCCGGATCCATGCACGCCTCCTCGTCCGGCGAACCCGGCCGCCGTTGGCCGGATCCCCTTGATCGAGGACGATAGCCCCATGCACAGCTCGCAACAGCCCACCGGCGCCCTGCCCGCATCGGCCGCCGCCGCCGTCGAGTCCCGGCTGGTCGAGGCCGTCGGCAGCGCCGGCGCCGAGCTGTTCCTGCTTCGCCTGCAGCGCTGGTGGCCGGACCTGCACGACGGGCTGGCAAGCGTCTACGGCACCCGGGCCGAGGACACCGCGGTGCGCCTGATCGAGCTGGCCGCCGACGCCTACGCCGCCCGGGAGCCCGAGCTGAAACGCCTGGACCTGGTGCGCAGCCTCGAGCCTGACTGGTTCCAGCAGCCGGACATGATGGGCTACGCCGCCTACGCCGACCGGTTCGCCGGCGACCTGGCCGGCGTCAGCGAGCGGGTCGAATACCTGCGCGAGCTGGGCGTCACCTACCTGCACCTGATGCCGCTGCTCCGCCCGCGCGAGGGCGACAGCGACGGCGGCTACGCGGTGGCCGACTACCGCGACGTCCAGCCCGGGCTGGGCACCATGCGGGACCTGCGCGCGCTGGCTCACACCCTGCGCGAGTCCGGCATCAGCCTGGTGCTCGACCTGGTGCTCAACCACGTCGCCCGCGAGCACGAGTGGGCCCGAGCCGCCCGGGCCGGGGACCCCAGGTACCGGGCCTACTTTCACACCTACGCCGACCGCGAGCTGCCCGACGCCTACGAGTGCACCCTTCCCGAGGTCTTCCCGGATTTCGCGCCCGGCAACTTCAGCTGGGACGAGGAACTGCAGGCCTGGGTGTGGACGACGTTCAACTCCTTCCAGTGGGACGTCAACTGGGCCAACCCGGACGTGTTCGTCGAGTACGCCGACATCCTGCTCTTCCTCGCCAACGTCGGCGTCGAAGTGGTGCGGCTGGACGCGATCGCCTTTCTGTGGAAGCGGCTGGGCACCGACTGCCAGAACCAACCCGAGGTGCACGCCATCACCCAGGCGCTGCACGCGTTGACCCGGATCGTCTGCCCGGCGCTGCTGTTCAAGGCCGAGGCGATCGTCGGGCCGGCCGACCTGGTGCACTACCTGGGCCAGGGCCCGCATTACGGCAAGGTCAGCGACCTGGCCTATCACAACAGCCTGATGGTGCAGATCTGGTCGATGCTGGCGAGCGGCGACGCCAGGCTCGCGGCGCGCGCGCTGGGCACCCTGCCGCCGGCGCCCTCGACCACCGCCTGGATCACCTACCTGCGGGGTCACGACGACATCGGCTGGGCCATCGACGACGGCGACGCCGCTGCCGTCGGCCTGTCCGGGCACGCGCACCGCGCCTTCCTGTCCGACTACTACGCGGGCCGGTTCCCCGGTTCGGCCGCGCGCGGGCTGGTCTTTCAGTCCAACCCCGCCACCGGTGACCGGCGGATCAGCGGCACGTCCGCCAGCCTGGCCGGCATCGAGGCCGGCGATGAGCGCGGCGTCGCGCGGGTGCTGCTCGGCCACGCGCTCACCTTCGGCTGGGGCGGCATCCCGGTGATCTGGTCCGGTGACGAGCTGGCGATGCCCAACGATCCGGACTGGGCGGCCGAGCCCGGCCACGGCGGCGACAACCGCTGGACGCACCGGCCCCGCCTGAGCGAGGCCGACCTCGAGCGCCGAACGGATCCCACCACGGTGGCCGGTCAGCTGTTCGGCGGCCTGCGGGCGCTGATCCAGGCCCGGGCCCGGGTTCCGCACCTGGACGCCTCGGTCAGCAGCGAGATAGCGCCGCTGGCCGACCCGGGAATCCTGCCGGTGCTGCGGCGCCACCCGCTGGGCGCGCTGCTGGGGCTCTACAACGTCACCGACAGCTGGCGGCCGTTCCCCTGGTGGCGGCTGGACGAACTGGCGATCACCGACCCCTGGGACGCGCTGTCCAACACGGGAGTGAAAGCCGGCGAGGACGGCAACGTCTGGCTCGCCCCGTACCAGGCGATGTGGATCGTCTGATCAGCCCGAGTTCGCCCAGCCGCACTGAGCCGGGTCCGCCTGCCGCTCAGGCCGCCTTCGATTTCCTGTCCACCTCGGCGAGCAGCGCGTCCCACCAGGTCGTCATCGCGGCGATCGCGTCGTAGGCGCCCTGCTCCAGCTCAGCGCTGTCGATCGGCTCACCGGTGGCGCCGGCCGGGCCGGGCTCGTCGACGAATGCTGCCAGGCCGTCCTTGTGTCCCTGTTCCACGCCCTCGTCGAGGTGGATGTCGTGGAACTTCTTGATCAGCGATCCCTGGTATGCGACGTCCCGCCGGGCACAGATCTCCTCACAGATCGCGTAGAAGACCTGGTGCTCGAAGATGGCAGCCGTCTCGGTGGCGTACAGCGCACCCAGAGCACGCGAGGCAGCGGGCCCGGACAAGTCCCGGACCTTGACGAAGAAGTCGCTGGTGGGCGGAAACTCCTGCCGCTCGTCGACATCGGTGCCGATGAGCCGCATGGCTCGCCGGTACATCGCGGCGTGGCCGTTCTCCTCCTCCATGTTTCGCTGCAACTCGATCGCGACACCCGGGTTCGCGAGCTTGGCCGTCGCGTCCCTGGCGACCCCGAGCAACTCGACGTTGGTGAAGGAGAACTGGTAATGCTCCATGACGAGCCATTCCAGGACCTCGGTGCTCAGGCTCGGCAGCCGAGCGAGCAGCGTCGACTTCACCCGATCAGTGAACTCGTCGTTGACGACGTCGATCCGCTCGGACAATCGCATCGCAGTGACCATGATTGGCGTCCTTTCGTGTGGGCGCCGTGCCCGGTCAACTGTCTACCAGATCGGCCTGACAGCCAGATCGGCCTGACAGCCGACCGAGGACCCCGCCTAGAATCAGCGACCATGTCAGGTCGCGCCCGTCCGGTGGTCATCGTCGGCAACCCGGTTCTGCACACCCCCACCACTCGGGTCACCGACTTCGACGAGGCGCTGGCCAGCTTGATCGAGGACATGTTCGCCACCATGTACGTGGCCGAGGGGGTCGGGCTGGCCGCCACCCAGATCGGCGTCGGGCTCTCGGTGTTCGTCTATGACTGCCACGACCATGCGGGCGTCCAGCACAAGGGCCACCTGGTGAACCCCCGGATCATCGCCACCGCGGGCCCGGAGGACAAGAGCGACGAGGGCTGCCTATCGGTGCCCGGCCCGTACGCCGAGATCGCCCGGCCCTTTCAGGTCACGGTGGCCGGGCAGGACCTGCGGGGCGAGCCGGCCGAGGTCACCGGCACCGGCTTTCTGGCCCGCTGCCTGATGCATGAGACCGAGCACCTGGCCGGCACCCTCTACATCGACCACCTGAACCGGCGCCGGCGCAGCCGGTTGCTGCAACAGATCGAGCCGTACCCGTGGAACGGGCCGCTGCCCGAGGTGCAGCCCTCCTAGGCCGCCGCGCGCCTCAGTCCGGCCGCTGGGCCCGATTCAGCTTCGCTGGGCCCGATTCAGCTTCGCTGGGCCGCGATCAGCTCCGCGATCTGCACGGTGTTGAGCGCCGCGCCCTTGCGCAGGTTGTCATTGGACACGAACAGCGCCAGGCCACGCCCGTCCGGCACGCTGGTGTCCTGCCGGATCCGGCCGACGAAACTGGGGTCCTGGCCGGCGGCCTGCAGCGGCGTGGGGATCTCGCTGAGCGCGACGCCCGGCGCGGCGCCGAGCAGCTCCAGCGCTCGGGACACCGACAGCGGCTCGGCGAACTCGGCGTTGATCGACAGCGAGTGCCCGGTGAAGACCGGCACCCGAACGCAGGTGCCCGACACCTTCAGGTCGGCGATGCCGAGGATCTTGCGGCTCTCGTTGCGAAACTTCTGCTCCTCGTCGGTCTCGAACGAGCCGTCGTCCACGATCGAGCCGGCCAGCGGCAGCACGTTGAACGCGATCGGACGCCGGTACTTCACCGGCGCGCCCAGGTCGAGCGCGGAGCCGTCGTGGGTGAGTGCCGCCGCCCCGGAGCCGGCCTTCTGCAGCTGCGAGTCGAGCTCGTCCACGCCGGCCATCCCGCTGCCCGAGACAGCCTGGTAGGTCGAGGCGACCAGCCGGGTCAGCCCGGCCTCGGCGTGCAGCGGCCGCAACACCGGCATCGCCGCCATCGTGGTGCAGTTCGGATTGGCGATGATGCCCTTGCGCACCTCGCCGAGCGCCTCGGGGTTGACCTCGCTGACCACCAGCGGGACGTCGGGATCCATCCGCCAGGCCGAGGAGTTGTCGATCACCGTCACGCCGGCGGCGGCGAATTTCGGCGCCAGCAGCTTCGAGGTCGAGGCGCCGGCCGAGAAGATCGCGATGTCCAGCCCGGCCGGGTCGGCGGTCTCAGCGTCCTCGACGACGACGTCGCGGCCCTGCCATTCCAAGGTGGTGCCGGCCGAGCGGGCCGAGGCGAAGAACCTGATGTCGGCGACCGGGAAGCTCCGCTCGATCAGGATTTGGCGGACCACGGTGCCTACCTGGCCGGTGGCGCCCACCACGCCGATCCGCAGACCGGGCTGGGCCGAGGGCGGGTTGGCAGCCGGTTGAGAAGTGGTCATCGACCGGTCCCTCCGTAGACGACGGCTTCTTCGTCCTCGCTGCCGAGCCCGAACGCGTCGTGCACGGCGCGCACCGCGACGTCGAGGTCGGTGTCGCGGGTGACCACCGAGATCCGGATCTCGGACGTCGAGATCATCTCCACATTCACCCCCGCGTCGGCCAGCGCGGCGAAGAACGTCGCCGACGTGCCTGGGTGCGAGCGCATGCCGGCCCCGATCAGCGACAGCTTGCCCACGTGGTCGTCATAGAGCAGCTCTTCGAAGCCGACCTGCTGCTGCACCTTGGTCAAGGCTTGCACGGCGATCGCGCCGTCGGTCCTGGGCAGCGTGAACGACACGTCGGTCCGGCCGGTGCCCTTGGTCGAGATGTTCTGCACGATCATGTCCAAGTTCAGCTCCGCCTCGGCGAGCACCTTGAACAGCGCCGCGGCCTGGCCGGGCTTGTCCGGCACGCCCACCACGGTGACCTTGGCCTCGCTGCGATCGTGCGCGACGCCGGAGATGATGGCCTGTTCCACGGTGAGATCCTCCATAGCCCCGGCGACGAGCGTGCCCGCCAGGTTCGAGAACGACGAACGGACATGAATGGGGACGCCGTAGCGCCGGCCGTACTCCACGCAGCGAAGCATCAGCACCTTCGCCCCGCAGGCGGCCATCTCGAGCATTTCCTCGTAGCTGATGGTGTCCAGCTTGCGCGCGTTGGGCACGATCCGCGGGTCGGCGCTGAACACCCCGTCGACGTCGGTGTAGATCTCGCAGACCTCGGCGCCCAACGCGGCGGCCAGCGCGACGGCGGTGGTGTCCGAACCGCCGCGGCCCAGCGTGGTGATGTCCTTGGTGTCGGGCGAGACGCCCTGGAAGCCGGCCACGATCGCGACCCGGCCCGCGGCCACCGAGCTCTCCACCCGGCCGGGGGTGATGCTCTGGATCCGGGCCCTGCCGTGCACCGGGGTGGTCAGCACCCCGGCCTGCGAGCCGGTGAAGGACTCGGCGGAGTATCCGAGCGAGTGGATCGCCATCGCCAGCAGGGCCATCGAGATCCGCTCGCCGGCGGTGAGCAGCATGTCGAACTCGCGGCCCGAGGGCACCGGCGCGACCTGCTCGGCCAGCGCGATCAGCTCGTCGGTGGTGTCGCCCATGGCCGAGACCACGACGACCACGTCATGGCCCGCGCGCCGGGTGGCGACGATCCGCTCGGCGACCCGCTTGATCCGCTCCGCGTCAGCGACCGACGAGCCGCCGTACTTCTGCACGACGAGTCCCAACGTGTTTCCTCCAGACAGGCGTCCCCCGGCAAACGGTGACCCGGCAAGTCTAAACGGCCGGTGACTGCGGCACTGCACCCGCGAGTTCCGCTCGGGTGCGTCAGGCAGCCACCCGACGGCGTGCGCAGCAGCTCAGAGGGCGGTGGCGAAGGCCTGCTCGAGAATGTCGAGGCCCTCGTTCAGCAGCTCGTCGCCGATGGCCAGCGGGGGCAGCAACCTCAGCACGTTGCCGTAGGTGCCGGCGGTCAGCGTGACCAGCCCCTGGGAGTGGCAGTAGACGTTGACCTTGCCGGTCAGCACGCTGTTCGGACTCAGGTCACCGGCGCCGGCCACCATCTCGATCGCCAGCATCGCGCCCCGGCCCCGGATGTCGCCGATCTGCTCGTACTTGGCCGCCAGCTGCTGCAGCCGCGGCACGCACAGCGCCTCGATCTGCTTGGCCCGGGCGTTGAGGTTCTCGGCCTTCATGGTCTCGATGGAACCCAGCGCCGCGGCGCAGGCCACCGGGTTGCCGCCGTAGGTGCCGCCCAGGCCACCGCTGTGCACCGAGTCCATCACCTCGGCCCGACCGGTCAGGCCCGACAGCGGCAGCCCGCCGGCGATGCCCTTGGCGGTGGTGATCAGGTCGGGCGCCACGTCCTCGAACTCGCAGGCGAACCAGTCGCCGGTGCGGCAGAAACCGGTCTGGACCTCATCGGCGATGAACAGGATGCCGTGCTCGGCGCACCAGTCCGCCATCCGGCGGACGAACCCGGGCGCCGGGACGATGAAGCCGCCCTCGCCCTGGATCGGCTCCAGCAGCACCGCGGCGGTGTTGTCCTCACCGATCTGGGCGTGCACCAGGCTGGTGAACTGCTCGAAAGCCTCGTCCGCGCAGTTCTCCGGCCCGGTCGGCCAGCGGAACGGGTAGGCCATCGGCACCCGGTAGATCTCGCTGGCGAACGGCCCGAACCGGTGCTTGTACGGCATGTTCTTCGCCGTCAGGGCCATCGTCAGGTTCGTCCGGCCGTGGTAGGCGTGGTCGAAGGCCACCACCGCCTGCCGCCCGGTGTACGAGCGGGCCACCTTCACCGCGTTCTCGACCGCCTCGGCGCCGGAGTTGAACAGCGCCGAGCGCTTCTCGCCGCTGCCCGGGGTCAGCTCGTTGAGCGCCTCGCAGACGGCCAGGTACTCCTCGTACGGGGTGACCATGAAGCAGGTGTGGGTGAAGTCGGCGGCCTGGGCCTGGATCCGCTCGACGACCCTGGGCGCGGCGTTGCCGACCGTGGTCACCGCGATGCCGGAGCCGAAGTCGATCAGCTGGTTGCCGTCGACGTCGACCAGGACGCCGCCGCCGGCCCGCTCGATGTAGACGGGCAGCCCGACGCCCACCCCGGCCGACACCGCGCTGGCCTTGCGCCGGTGCAGCTCGGCCGAGCGCGGTCCCGGGATCGCGGTCCTGAGGATCCGCTGCTGCTCGATCGGGGCGGGGCCTTCGGTCATGGCGGTCTCCAAGTCTGCGGGCTTGCCCCTGATTCTAGAGCCGCCCTCAGAAATCGATGTTGTGCATGACGTGCTTGATCCGGGTGTAGTCCTCCAGTCCGTACATCGACAGGTCCTTGCCGTAGCCAGAGTGCTTGAAACCGCCGTGCGGCATCTCGGCGACCAGCGGGATGTGGGTGTTCACCCAGACGCAGCCGAAGTCCAGCCGGCGCGAGACCCGCATCGCCCGGCCGTGGTCGCGGGTCCACACCGAGGACGCCAGGCCGTACTCGACGCCGTTGGCCCACCGGATCGCCTCGTCCTCGTCGGTGAAGGCCTGCACCGTGATGACCGGGCCGAAGATCTCGGTCTGGATCTGCTCGTCGTCCTGGCGCAGCCCGGACAGCACCGTCGGGGAGTAGAAGTAGCCGGCCTCGCCCTGCTGGTGGCCGCCGGTCAGCACCGTGGCGTGCTCGGGCAGCCGGTCCACCAGGCCCGAGACGTGCCGCAGCTGGTTGGCGTTGTTCAGCGGCCCGTACAGCACGTCGTCGTCATCGGCGGCGCCGGTCTTCGTGGAGTTGGCCTGCTCGGCCAGCGCTGCGGCGAACTCCTCGGCGAAGCCGGCCGGGGCCAGCACCCGAGTCGCGGCCGTGCAGTCCTGGCCGGCGTTGAAGTAGCCGGCGACCGCGATCGCCTCGGCGGCGGCCTCGACGTCGACGTCGTCGAACACCACCACCGGCGCCTTGCCGCCCAGTTCCAGGTGCACCCGCTTGAGGTCCTTGGCCGCGGCCTCGGCCACCTGCATGCCGGCCCGGGGCGAACCGGTGATCGAGACCATCGCCGGGGTGGGGTGGGCGATCAGCGCCCGGCCAGTGTCGCGGTCACCGCAGACGACGTTGAACACGCCGGGCGGAAAGAACTCGGCGGCGATCTCGGCCAGCAGCACCGTCGAGGCCGGCGTGGTGTCCGACGGCTTGAGCACCACGGTGTTGCCGGCGGCCAGCGCCGGGGCGAACTTCCAGACCGCCATCATCATCGGGTAGTTCCACGGCGTCACCTGACCGCACACCCCGACCGGCTCGCGCCGGACGTAGGAGGTGTGACCGGCCATGTACTCCCCGGCCGAGCGGCCCTCCAGCACCCGGGCCGCGCCGGCGAAGAACCGGATCTGGTCCACCATCGGCGGGACCTCCTCGCTGCGGGTCAGCCCGATCGGCTTGCCGGTGTTCTCGCTCTCGACCGCGATGAGCTCCTCGGTCCGCGACTCGACCGCGTCGGCGAACTTCAGCAGCGCCTGCTGCCGCTCGCTGGGGGTGGTGTCGCGCCAGCTCTCGAAGGCGGTCGCCGCCGCCTGGTAGGCCCGGTCGACGTCCTCGGGGCCGGACACCGGCGAGCTGAGGTAGACCTGCCCGGTTGCCGGATTCGTCACGTCCAGGGTGCGTCCGTCGGCGGCCGGAACCTGCTCACCGTTGATGAAGTTGGTTAGCGAGCGCGTCATTGCGTACCTTCCGGTTGCTCTTCAGCGGTTTGGACAACGATTTCAGTACCTGTTCTACCTTTTCACGACGAGAACGCCAAGGGGGATGCGGGGCGGATCAGCACTCGTGAACGGAGGTCGGGGTGCGCAACATCGCCGGGTGCAGCAGGGCCGCCTCGCCGCGGAGATAGAGCATCGGACGCGGGCCGCCCCGGTCGCTGGCCGATGAGCCGGCCTTCTGCGCAGCAGGGCGCACGAACCCCTCGGTGCTTAGCACCTTGCGGCGGAAGTTGCCCAGGTCAGGCGCTGCTCCCCAGACGGCCACGTAGACCCGGCGCAGGTCGTTGAGACTGAAGGGCTCACTGACGAACCGCGTAGCCAAGGTGGTGTACTCCAGCTTCGCCCGCACCCGTTCCAGGCTGTCGGACAGGATCCGCGCGTGATCGTAGGCCAAGGCGGGGGCGTCTCCGGGGTACGCGCTGCGGTCCTGCCAGTGGCGGGCCTGCGTCGCGAGGTCCAGATCGGCCACCGGCCAGTAGCGCGCCGCCGAAGCGTCGGTCCCGGCCCGCGGGTCTGGCAGGTCGGGAGCTAAGGCGAAGTAGGCGATCGAGGCGACGTGCAGACCAGATTTGACGCGCGGGTCGCGGTCCGGGTCGCTGTAGGTGCGGACCTGCTCGAGGTGGCCCGCGCCGAGGCTGCCCCAGTCGAGGCCGGTCTCCTCACCGAGCTCGCGGATCGCTGCCGTCTCGGCATTCTCCACCGAGTGGACGACGTGGCCGCCGGGCAGCGCCCAGAAACCCTTGTAGGGGTGGTCACCGCGCTCGATGAGCAGGACGCACAGGGCACCGTTGCGGATGGTGAAGATGGTGAGGTCGACCGTCAAGGCGAACGTGGGGTACTGGCTCGGGTCGTAGGACGCGAGGAAGGCGTCCTCGCCCTGCCGAGTGCTCGGGGTCTTTGTGCTCATGCCGTCAGCTCTGGCGTCGTGGACGGATTGGTGGATGAGGCCGCTGCCCATGGAAGGGGTCCGGCGAAGGTGGAGCGCAGGACCAGCATCTGGTTGACGACTCGCGTGGCCAGATCGATGCGCTCCTCGAGGGTCCCGCTGAGCAGGACCCAGGAGTGACCGGCGGCCGTGAGTGCCTCAACGAACCAGCCGGTCATGTCAGCCCGGATGTGCTCCCCGTCGCGGAGGCCGTCCTGGGCGAACGGCACACCCCGGTGGTCGGTCAGCAGGTAAACGTCACGGCGAGGAAGGGCCTCATTGGCAGCCTCGTGGGAGCCAGAGCTCCCTGCGCCGAGGTAGCGGTACTCCCACACCCTTGTAGCGAAGGCATCGGTGTCGCAGACCAGCAGGGGAGAACTCGCTGCCGCTGCGGCATTCTCGAGCGCGGTCTGCCGAGCGGCGATGAGGGCGAAGTCATCAGCCGTCCAGACCAGCTCGGTCATCTCGGGCTCGGGCCGGCCGGCTGCTCGAGCCCGCTCCTTCGCCTCGTCCCACTTCCTGACGGTGAAGTCGCGGCCGAACTCGGGCACCCAACCCGTCGAGGCCCACACTCCACCGCGGTCTCGAAACCGCTGGGCGAGCGCGTGGCTCACCGTGGTAGTGCCGGTCGACTCAGCGCCGACGACGACTACGCGTGCCGCGAGCCCCTGGCGCACGACCGGGTGCAGCCGGGTCCACATGGCGGCGAGGTCGGCGCGGCATGCCGTTCCCGACACCGGCATCTGCACCCGCGCAGGGTCCACGGACACGTGCTTGCCGCCGAGCCGGGCTGCCAGCTCGTCGCCGTAGGACTCGCTGCTGAAGACCGCGTCCACGGCAGGCCGTCCGGCGTTTCTCAGCGCTGCCCGCATCACCGCGACCTGCGCCTCCCACACGACCTCCGAGCCGAGGTCGAGCGGGCAGTCGCACACCACTCCCAGCACGGTCACCTGTGGCGTCTCGCCGTGCACCGCGCGCATCCACGCCACGCGGTCGGTGAGCGGGAGGGACTCCCCCTGTGACGACATGACCAGCACGGTCACCTGGTCGCACTGCGCGGCTGCGGTCCGGACGAGAAGGTGATGACCCTCGTGCGGCGGGTAGAACTTGCCCAGGACGAACCCGTGAGCGAAGGCAGTCATGCCATGCCTTGGGCAGCGGTGGTCAGCGGGAGAACCTCGACCGAGCGCTCGGTGCGCTCCGAGCGCCGCCAGTCGAGCAGGCCGTAGACGCACAGGCAGGCGAAGCCGATGTAGAGCAGCGCGGTCAGCGTGAGGCCCTTGTGCTGGTAGAGCGGAATGTAGACGAGGTCCGCCGCGATCCAGAAGTACCAGCACTCCACGCGCTTCTTGATCTGGCCATAGGTGGCGATGAGCGAGAGCGTCGTGGTCAGCCCGTCGGCGAGCGGCACGGTCGAGGAGGTGAACTGATCGAGGAAGGCCCACATGACAGCGGCGCCCACGACGAGGGCTACGGCGTAACCGAGCCACTCCTGGTGCGACGAGCGGCTGACCGGCATCTTCTCGGTGCTGCGACGGCCGGCCAGCCACCGCGCCCAGCCCCACAGCCCGAGCAGGATGAACACGACCTGCAGACTGGCGTCGCCGTAGAGCCCTGCGTCGGTGAACAGCAGGATGAAGAACAGGCAGCTCGCAATGCCCACCGGCCAGTTCAGGACCCGCTGCCGCGCGACGAGCCACACGCACAGCACGCCGGTGACGAACCCCAGCAGCTCCGCGTTGGAGGTGGGTGCGCCGAAGGCCGTGAAGGCAGGGCTGCCCAGCCAGTCGAGTACGTCGGGCATCGCGAACTCCTCGCTGACCACCGTCGTGTGAGGCACGTGTCAGGGCCGCGGCGAGACGCCGTTCTACCGATGTCATGCTCTCAATGAATTAGTCACTATGACTATAACATAGCCTTGGTGACCCACCGCTGAACCGCCGTCCCGGGCGCGCTTTAGGGTGCAACGGCGCCGCCCGGATACACTTTGTCCGCGACCGTGCCGGAAAGACGGCATCAGGAAAGTGACTCAGACGGCTTGAGGATCGGATACCTAACGAATGTCAACCGACTCTCGCGCAAGCGGCTTCGACTTCGACGTCGTGGTGGTGGGTGGCGGCGGCCACGTCGGCCTGCCCCTGGCGATCGCCTTCGCCGACCGCGGGCTGCGCGTCGGCATCTATGACCTCAACGAGCTGGCGGTCAAGACCATCCTGTCCGGCGAGCTGCCGTTCCGCGAGGACGGCGCCACCGAGGTGCTGCAGCGGGTGCTGGCGGCCGGCCGGCTCGAGGCCACCGTCGACCCGAGCGTGGTCAGCCGCGGCGAGCACATCGTGGTGGTGATCGGCACGCCGGTGGACGAGCACCTCAACCCGGACCCGCACGCGGTGCCGCGGGCCCTGGACGAGTGCAAGCAGCACTTTCGGCCCGGCCAGCTGCTGGTGCTGCGCAGCACCGTCTACCCGGGCGTCACCCAGCGGGTCGAGAAGCTGCTGGCCGCCGAGGGCATCGACATCGACGTGGCCTTCTGCCCCGAGCGCATCGCCGAGGGCAAGGCGATGGAGGAGCTGTTCTCGCTGCCCCAGATCGTCTCGGCGCGGTCGGCGCCGGTGCTCTCGCGCGCCGGAGCGCTGTTCGCGAACCTGACCAACAGCATCGTCGAGCTCACGCCCGAAGAGGCGGAGCTCGCCAAGCTGTTCACCAACACCTGGCGCTACATCAAGTTCGCCGCCGCCAACCAGTTCTACGTGATGGCCAACGACCAGGGCCTGGACTTCGACCGGATCCGCGGCGCGCTGGCCCATGACTACCCGCGGGCCGCCGACATGCCCGGCGCGGGCTTCGCCGCCGGGCCCTGCCTGTTCAAGGACACCATGCAGCTGGCGGCTTTCACCGACAACTCCTTCATCCTGGGCCACTCGGCGATGCTGGTGAACGAGGGACTGCCGCTCTACCTGGTCTCGAAGCTGGAGGCCAAGTACGACCTGGCCAACCTCCGGGTCGGCATCCTCGGCATGGCGTTCAAGGGCGAGAGCGACGACATCCGATCGAGTTTGTCCTACAAGTTGAAGCGGATTCTTGAATTCAGGGCCAAGCAGGTGCTGTGCACCGACCCGTACGTCAGCGTCGATGCCAACCTCGAGTCGCTGGAGCACGTGCTGGCCAACGTCGACCTGCTGATCATCGGCGCGCCGCACAAGCAGTACCGCGACCTGGTCACCAGCCTGCCGGTGGCCGACGTCTGGAACCTGCTCGGACAGGGCACCGTCGTATGAGCGAGCAGACATGAGCCTGGCGATCTCGGTCGTCATCCCGGCCTACAACGAGGGTGAGGCCATCATCCCGGTGCTGGACCGGATCTTCGACGCCGTCGAGTCCGAGTGCGAGATCCTGGTCGTGGTCGACTTCGAAGAGGACAGCACGGTGCCGGTGCTGCGCGCCTACGCCGAGCGCGAGCCACGGCTGCACACCCTGATCAACACCTACGGCCGCGGGCCCGCCAACGCGATCCGGTACGGCATCGACCAGGTCAAGAACCCGGTCGTGGTGGTCACCATGGCCGACGGCAGCGACGACCCGCGCCAGATCGACGAGCTGGCGCGGCTGGTGGACCGTGGCGTGGTGGTGGCGGCGGCCTCGCGGTACTCGGCCGGCGGCCAGCAGGTCGGCGGCCCGATGTTCAAGTCGATGCTGTCCAAGACCGCCGGGCGCTCGCTGGGCACGTTGGGCCGGGTCGGCACCCGCGACGCCACCAACAGCTTCAAGGCCTTCTCCACCGAGTTCGTCCGCGAGGTCGGCATCGACAGCCGCAGCGGCTTCGAGATCGGCCTGGAGCTGACCGCCAAGGCCCGCCGGCTGCGCCGTCCGGTCGCCGAGGTGCCCACCATCTGGCTCGATCGGACGCTCGGCGAGTCGAATTTCAAGCTCGCCGCCTGGATACCGCGCTACCTGCGGTGGTACCGATTCGCTTTCGGACCCCAGCTGACCAAGGAGCAGGTCGCCCGCGCGGCGGCGGCCATCGCCCAGCAGAACAACAAACCGACAAAGGGAAAGCAGAACTCGTGAGCGCCAACTCATTGGAAGCACAGCAGGACCAGGCAGCACAGCAGAAGGTCATGGTTTCCGGCTCGGCCGGATTCATCGGTGGTTACGTGGTCGAAGAGCTGCTCCGCCGCGGTTATTCGGTGGTCGGCATCGACAACTACTCCAAGTACGGGCCGGTCGTGAAATCATACGACAACCACCCCGACTACCACTTCGTCGAGGGCGACGCCCGCGACGTCGAGCTGATGACCAAGCTGCTGTCCGACTGTGACCACTTCATCGCCGGCGCGGCCCTGATCGGCGGCATCTCCTACTTCCACGCCTACGCCTATGACCTGCTGGCGACCAACGAGCGGATCATGGCCTCCTCCTGCGACGCCGCGATCGCCGCCCACCAGAACGGCAAGCTCAAGAAGGTCACCTACCTGTCGTCCTCGATGGTGTTCGAGTCCACCGAGCACTGGCCGTCCAAGGAGGGCGACGAGCGCAAGATCCCGCCGCCGCTGTCCTCCTACGGCTTCCAGAAGCTGGCCGTGGAGTACTTCGCCAAGGCCGCCTGGGACCAGTACCAGCTGCCTTACACGGTGATCCGCCCGTTCAACTGCGTGGGCATCGGCGAGGGCCGCGCTCTCGGTGACGTCGAGATCGCCTCGGGCAACGTCAAGCTGGCGATGAGCCACGTGGTCCCGGACCTGGTGCAGAAGATCGTCAAGGGTCAGGACCCGCTGCACATCTTGGGCGAGGGCAACCAGATCAGGCATTACACCTACGGCGGCGACCTGGCCAAGGGCATCGTCGAGTGCATGTCGCACGACGCCGCGCTCAACAACGACTTCAACATCTCGACCCCGGAGAGCACCAGTGTCCGGGAGCTGGCCGCGGTGATCTGGAAGAAGATCAAGGGCGACGTCCCCCTGAACCTGGTCTGCGACCCGGCCTACGAGTACGACGTGCAGAAGCGGGTTCCGGACGTGGCCAAGGCCCGCGAGGTGCTCGGCTTCGAGTGCACCACCAGCCTGGACGAGATGCTGGACGAGGTCATTCCGTGGGTCACCGAGGCCGTCGCCGACGGCCGGCTGTAGAGCGCCACACACCCTGCCGTGCCGCCGACCGACGCAGCGGGTCGGTCGAACCGTCCCGCTGATCCCGAGCGCGTCGGGCCGGCCGAGTCGGCTGCTGAGGCTCAGACGGCCGACGCTGACCGGCCGACCCTCGCGGCGGGCGGCCGACGCCGGCAGGCGCGCCTGACTTCTCGCGGGGTGGAGCTGCTGGCGGCCCTGGGCGCGCTGCTGCTGACCGCGGTGGTGTGCGGCTACTGGATGTCGGTGGCCCGCGACGCTCGCTATCCCGGCCACGCCGACGCGGCTTTCGCCTACGGGGTGGCCCAGAACATCCACGCCGGACGCGGCCCGAACATCGACTATGTGTGGCACTTCCTGGTGCCGGACACCCCGCTGCACCATTACGCCTTCGATTACTGGCTGCCGCTGCCGTCCCAGCTGATGGCGCTGGCGCTCAGATCCGGAGGCGGCCTGCCCGCGGTGTTGAATCTCAACATCGCGTTGGTGGTGCTGATGTGCGTCGGCACCTACGCGATGGCCAGGGCGCTGAGCGCCGCCCCCTGGGTGCCGGCCGTCAGCGCTGTCGTCGCGCTGGTGCAGCCGGTGGTCTCGTCCTACGTGATGCAGACCGAGAGCGCAGTCTATCTTGGCGCGTTCGCCGTTCCGGCCATGGCTGCCGCGATCTACGCCCGCCGACTGGTCCTGCTGTGGCCGGTAGCAGGGGTGTTGGGTGCATTGGCCGCCCAGTCCCGCACCGAAGGGCTCGTGCTGTGCGCGGTACTCGGCCTGGCCGCCTTCGCATGGAACGAGCGCAACCGTTGGTTCGTCAGGGTGGGCTTGCTGCTGCTGGGCTACCTAGCGGTGTCGGTTCCGTACCTGAGCCGCAACTTCTCGCAGTTCGGCACGCCGACACCGCCCGCCTCATCGTCGTTTCCGTTCATCACCTCGTATGAGAACCTGTTCGCCCCGCACGTGCCGCATACGTTGTCCAACTTGCTGGGCAGCGGAGTGCAGGAATTCTTCCTGTCCCGCCTGCGCGGCATCCCTTCGGTGCTCGCGGTCGCGTTCAGCAGGCTCGACCCCGTCACGGCCATCCTGGGACTGCTGCTGATCGGCGGCGCCGCGTTCGGCAGTCGCCGCGGTGCAGCCACGCCACTGCGGTCGTGGTCGTGGGCTCGGGGCGTGCTGCGGTCCGACTGGTTGGTTCCCGCGGGTTTCCTGGTCGCCGCGTTGCTGTCCACAGCGCTGGTCGCACCGAGCTGGTCAGGCGCCGCGACCATCAAAACGATGGTGGCCGGCGTACCCATCCTCGTGGTGGCCGCGTTGGTCCAACTCGGCCGCGGCGTGGTGACAACACGGGTGACCGTCGTCTGCTGTCTGGCCTTGATCGTTTTTCCGCTCTTGTCCGTCGCGCGTCATAGCCGGGCGACAGTCCGCCACAACAATGTGGTGGGAAGCAACGTCGCCACACTGATCAAGCCGATGCAGGCCGAGCAGGCCTGCTTGAATCGTCGTCTTGTGCTGATGACCCGCAACCCCTGGGAGGACAACCAGGGCACCGGATTCGCGACCGTGATGATTCCCAACGGCTCGCTTGCCGAGATCCTCGACATGGCCCTGAAGTACGGCGCGACGAACATCGAGAACCCCGCCGTTCGTCTCGATGAGCGCACAATGGCCGCAGCGCTCGCCAAGGGAGGGCCGTTCGTCACATCAGCCGCCTTCGGCAGCCGCAAGATCTACCGGATCCGGGCGACCACCGGCGGTGCACGGTGCTGAAGCCCGCTAGTCCTGCTGAGCCGGCTGGAACAGCCGCCGGTGAGCGGGTGGCTACCGATCCGGAGCTGGTAGACACTTCTGACCGGCCAGCTGGGGCAGCCCCTGACCGGCCTACCGGCGACCAGCCGGCGGCCAGCCGGCGGCAGCTGCGCCTGACCCCTCGCGGGGTGGAGCTGCTGGCGGCCCTCGGTGCGCTGCTGCTGACCGCGCTGGTGTGCGGCTACCGGGTGTCGGTGGCGCACAGCGCCCGCTTTCCGGGGCACGCCGACCCTGCCTTCAGCTACGGGGTGGCCGAGAACATCGCGGCCGGACGCGGACCTGTCATCGACTACGTGTGGCACTTCCTGGTGCCCGACACCCCGCTGCACCACTACGCCTTCGACTACTGGCTGCCGTTGCCGTCGCAGCTGATGGCCCTGGTCCTTCGCCACCGACCGGGCCTGCCGGCAGCGCTGGAGCTCAACGTCGCCCTGATCGTGCTGATGTGCGCCGGCGCCTACGCCCTGGCCCGGTCGCTGAGCGACGCCCCGTGGGTGCCGGCGGTCAGCGCGGCCGCGGCGCTGGTGCAGCCGGTGGTCTCCGCCTACGCCATGCAGGCCGAGAGCGCGATCTACCTGGGCGCGTTCGCGTTGCCGGCGATGGCGGCCGCGATCTACGCCCGCCGCTGGACCGCGCTGTGGGCGGCGGCCGGGGCGTTCGCCGGGCTGGCCGCGATGTCGCGCAGCGAGGGCCTGCTGCTGTGCGTCGTGCTCGGCGTCGCGGCGCTGCTGTGGCACGAGCACAGCCGGGTCTACCTGCGGGTCGGGCTGCTGCTGGCCGGCTACCTGGTGGTGTCGGCGCCCTACCTGCTGACCAACCTCTCGCACTTCGGCTCGCCGGTGCCACCGGCCGCGGCGTCCTTTCCGTTCATCGCCGACTACGAGAACCTGTTCGCCCCGCAGGTGGAGCGCTCGCCGGGCGCGCTGTTCGAAGGCGGCCTGAACCAGTTCTTCGCGCTCCGCGGCCACCTGATCGACCTGCAGCTCGAGGCGGTGTTCCAGGCGATGAGCCCGATCGTCTCGGTGCTGGTGCTGCTGCTCATCGGCAGCCTGGCAGTGCACCGGGACGGCCGGCGGGTGGAGCCGGCACGGCCGGGCCGGCTGCGGCTGGCCGCGGCGCTGCCGGCGCTGCGCTCGAGCTGGCTGGCGCCGGTCGGATTCCTGCTCGCGGTCTTCTTCCTCAACACCCTCATCGTGCCGGCGGTCGCCCAAGGCGGCGCCATCGTCAAGGTGATGATCACCGGGGTGCCGATCCTGCTGGTGCTCGCGGTCGTCCAGCTCGCCCGGCTGAGGCTGAACCCGGCGCTGACCGCGATCTGTTGCGTCCTGCTGGTCGGCTACCCGTTGACCTCGGTGGCCCACCACTCGCGGGCCACCATCCGGCACAACAACGGCATCGGCCAGGCTGCCGCCGCGCTGGTCGCGCCGCTGAAGGCCGAGGCCGGCTGCCTCGGCCGCCCGGTGGTGCTGATGACCCGCCAGCCGTGGGAGGTCAACCAGGCCACCGGCGTCGCTACCGTCGCGCTGCCCACCGGCTCGCTGGCCGAGATCCTCGAAGTGGCCCGGCGCTACGGCGTGACCGACATCGAGAACCCGGCGGTCCGGCTGGACGCCCCGACCGTGGCCAGGGCGCTGGCCGCCGACGGCCCGCTCGCCCGGTCCGCGGCCTTCGGAAGCCGCAAGATCTACCGGATCAAGGCAGCCACCGGCGGAGCGCGCTGCTAGTCCTGCTTCGGGGTCGTCACCATGAACGCCTGCGCGCCCAGCACCCGCCAGGCCAGCGGCACCCGCAGGTAGAGCTTGACCAGGGCCGGGCCGTTGGGCAGCCGGCTCTTGGTCGTGTAGGGCAGGAACCGCGGGATGTTCTTGATCACGTCGAACCCGGTGGCCGCGAACGCCTCGGTGAGGGCGCGGTCATCGACCGGCGTGATGTGGTCGAAGAACTGCCAGTAGTCCCGCGCGCAGTAGCGGACGTTGGGCTGCAGCACCAGCAGCCGGCCACCGGGCCGCAGCACCCGGCGCACCTCGACCAGCGTCGCGAGGATCGCCTCGCGGCTGATGTGCTCGAAGAAGTTGCTGACGAAGACCACGTCGATCGACTGCTCGGCGATGTCGACCATGTCATCGGAGCGCAGCACGTGCGTCTCGACACCGCTGGCGGCCCGGACCTTGACATCGGGGTTCAGGTCGACCGCGATCCGGCGGGCGGCCCGGATGTTGTTGATGAACTCGCAGTGCCCGGCGGCCAGGTCGAGCACCACGGCGTCGGCGGGGACCCACTGCTGGAAGAAGTGCTTGCACAGCACGTCCCAGGTCTCCTGGCGCTGCTCGGACTCCTTGTCGAAGCGGTTGCGGTAGAGCGCTTTCAGTCCGTTTGACTCGAGTTCCACAGGTAATCGGCCGTCTTTCGGATCGGGGCGCGGAGCGGGAGCACCACAATCACGGTGCCCACGCCCCTGCAGAATATCAGCGCGACCAGGTAGCCTGGGCTCACCATGCGCGCGCTGCTCCTCCTTCGCGGCCGCGACGAGGCACTGGGACGTTAGGCCGCCGCAGCTGAGGCTGCGGATCGGCGTCCAGTCGGCCCCTCGTCGCGGGCGAAGTGCTGTGCCGGCTTTTTCTCCCCTTTCTCCGCACACCTTCCCGCGCCTCTCAGGAGTTCTGCCATGCATCCCGCCATCCCCGCTGCCGGTGTCCCCGCCGCCGATGTCCCCGCCGCCGGCCGCCGCAGCACCCAACAGCCCACGGCCATGCCGGCGCACCGGTACCGCCCCTTTCCCGCCGTCGACCTGCCGGACCGGCAGTGGCCCTCGGCCACCCTGACCCGGGCGCCTCGCTGGCTCTCGACCGACCTGCGTGACGGCAACCAGGCACTGATCGATCCGATGAACGCCGCCCGCAAGCGAGCCATGTTCGACCTGCTGGTGCGGCTGGGTTACAAGGAGATCGAGGTCGGCTTCCCGGCTGCCAGCCAGACCGACTTCGACTTCGTCCGTGAGCTGATCGACTCCGACCGGGTGCCCGAGGACGTCACCATCTCGGTGCTGACCCAGGCCCGCGACGAGCTCATCGAGCGAACGGTGCAGTCACTGGTCGGCGCGCACCGGGCCACCGTGCACCTCTACAACGCCGCCGCGCCGGTGTTCCGCCAGGTGGTCTTCGGCTTCGGGGGCGACGGCCGCGAGCAGTGCACCGCGATCGCCGTCGACGGCACCCGGGCGGTGCTGAAGTACGCCGAGCACTACCTGCAGTCCGGATCCGGAGCCACCGAGTTCGGCTACGAGTACTCCCCCGAGATCTTCATGGACACCGAGCTGGACTACGCGCTGGAGATCTGCTCGGAGGTGATGGGCGTCTGGCAGCCCGAGGCGGGTCGCGAGATCGTGCTGAACCTGCCGTGCACGGTCGAGCGCTCCACTCCCAACGTCTACGCCGACCAGATCGAGTGGATGAGCCGGAACCTGCCCGACCGGGAGCACATCGCGCTGTCGGTGCACACCCACAACGACCGGGGCACCGCGGTCGCCGACGCCGAGCTGGCGATGCTGGCCGGCGCCGACCGGATCGAGGGTTGCCTGTTCGGCAACGGCGAACGCTCGGGAAACGTCGACCTGGTCACGCTCGGGCTCAACCTCTACAGCCAGGGCATCGATCCCGAGATCGACTTCTCCGACATCGACGAGATCCGCCGGACGGCGGAGTACTGCAACCGGATCGAGGTGCATGAGCGGCACCCCTACGCCGGCGACCTGGTCTACACCTCGTTCTCAGGCTCGCACCAGGACGCGATCAAGAAGGGCTTCGACGCGCTGGAGCGGGCCGCGGCCGAGGCCGGCAAGCCGGTCGGTGAGATGCCGTGGACGATTCCGTACCTGCCGATCGACCCCAAGGACGTCGGGCGCTCCTACGAGGCGGTGATCCGCGTCAACAGCCAATCCGGCAAGGGCGGCGTCGCCTACATCATGAAGACCGAGCACAAGCTGGACCTGCCCCGCCGGCTGCAGATCGAGTTCAGCCAGGTCATCCAGCAGGTGGTGGACGGCGAGGGCGGCGAGGTCGACGCCGAGGCGATGTGGGCGATCTTCGAGTCCGAGTACCTGTTCCGGGTGGACGCGCCCTTCGTGTTGAAGTCCTTCTCCACCTCATCGCAGGACGGCGTGGACCGGGTGCGCGCGGTGGTCACCGCCTTCGGTCGCGACTGGCCGGTCTCCGGGGTGGGCAACGGGCCCATCGCCGCGTTCTGCAGCGCGATCTCCGAGCCCGACATGGGGCTGGGCGGCATCGGCGTCCGGGTGCTGGACTACTCCGAGCACGCGCTGACCTCCGGCGGCGACGCCGAGGCGGCCGCCTACCTCGAGATCGAGGTCGGCGATGAGGTGCTGTGGGGTGTCGGGATCAGCGAATCCATCGTCGGCGCCTCGCTGCGGGCGGTGATGAGCGCGGTGAACCGGATCGCCCGGACCCGTTGACCCGCCTGACGATCACGAATCCCGCATGGGGCAAGGAAGAAACTTGCGCAGGATGGGTCACCCGGAGTAACTGTAGAGACACGGGGCGTTTCCGACCGTTCGCTGAGCAACGGCGTGCTTGAACAGCCAGGCCTCGGAGACGTCCCCTCTATTCTCTGCGCGGATCGCACCCTCACCCAGGCGTCCCCGGCAGCGGCGACCGCCGAATCGCGGTCGCCCGCCGGTGCCGCCGGCGCCGTCGAAGGGCGGCGATCAGCAGGACGAGCGCCAGGACGCCGAACACAGCCGAACCGGCCGCCGGCAGGTAGACGCTCTGGTCCAGCTCGGCCGGCCGGTCGCCGATCCGGTATTCGCCGAGCGCCGCGTCCGGGCGGCTGGTGACCGTCAGCGGGCTGGGTGGCTTGGCGCGGGCCCGCGACAGCGCCAGCAGCGGCGCGGCGGCGTCCAGCACCGGGTTCGGACCGGCCGCCACCGCCGGGCTGGCGGCGATGGCGGCAGCCGGGTTGATCACGCCGAACCCGTAGGCCGGGTCACGCCCCTTCGGCCCGCGGTCGGTGACGGTGGCCAGCAACCGGGTCAGGATCTGGCGGGCGCTCTCGCGCGGGTACTTCGACCAGATCAGGGCCAGCGCCCCCGAGGTGATCGCGGTGGCGTGGGAGGTGCCGCTCTCGGCGTAGGCCGTGCCCGGCTCGCGGGTCAGCGTCGCGATGTTGCTTCCCGGAGCCGTGACGCTCAGGTAGCGATGGCGGGAGGAGAAGTCGGTGACCTCCAGCCGGGCGTTCACCGCGCCGACCGAGACCACGCCGAGGCAGACCCCGGGCTCCTCCACCGGGTTTCCGGAGTCGCCGGAGTTGCCCGAGGCGGCCACCACGATCACGCCCTTGCCGAGCGCGTGCAGCACCGCGTCCTGGATCGGTTGCGGACACGGCAGCTGGTGCCGGTGCTCGGACCGCGGCCCGCCCAAGCTCATGCTGATGATCCGGGCGCCGTTGTCGGCGGCGTGCCTGATCGCTCTGGCGGTGCTGTTCTTGGGCGGCTCGCCCCGCCGGACCACGTTCACCAGCGGCACCGCGATCGGCAGGATCTTGGCCGCCGGCACCAGTCCCTCGATGTCTGCGAAGCCCTTACCGGCCGCGATCAGCGAGGCCATCGCGGTGCCGTGTGAGAACGCGTCATTGTCATAGTCGATACGGCCGTCGCTGCCGTTGCCGATGAAATCAGCGCCGGGCAGCACCTTGCCGCGCAGTTCGGGGATGTCGGCCTGCACGCCGGAGTCGATCACCGCGACCGTGATGCCCCGCCCGTCCGCGCCGGCCGCCCGCAGCGCAGGGACCTTCCAGGTGTCGAACCACCATTGCGGAGCCATCGGCGGTCCGGGAGCGGCCACCGCCGGCGCCGGCAGCAGCGCCGCCACCATCAGGGCTGCCGTCAGGGCTGCCATCAGGGCTGCCGCGGGCCGCCGCTTCACGGCGGGTCCCAGCGCGCAACGGCGGGCCGGTCCAGGGCGACCCGCGCGCTGACCTCGACAGTCACCTTGCCGGTCCGCCGAACCGCCTGGTTCTCGAAGTCCCAGACCTGCCAGCTGCCCTGCACCGGCACCCTCGCGCGAACGCTGACCACCCCGGGCTGGGCCGCCGCCAGCGCGATCCGGGGTGTGACGGTTTTGATCAGCGGCGCGCTGCCGCGCAGCGAGCCCGGGACCGGCCGGTCCGAGCCCGGCAGCGGGCACAGCGGGTCGTTCGAGCCCTTCAGGCAGCCGGCCAGCAACCGGTCCACCGCCTGCTCGACCTGCGCGCGCAGCGCCGCTGACATCGACACCGCGACCTTGGCCAGCAGCTCGGCGTCGGCCAGCCGGACCATCAGCCGGTCACCGGCGCCCGACGCCGGGCCGGTGTCGCGCACCCGCAAACCCGGCGGGTCGGCGGCCAGGGGCAGCGCGCCGGGAAACAGCATCACGGCCGCGGCAGGCAGCTTCCGGCCGGCCAGCCGCAGCCGGTCGGCCCCCGGCGAGCCGGCGGTGACACGCACCGTGCTGGCCACCCGGCTCATCCACCAGGACGAGCCACGGCGGGTCAGCCGCGCCGTGTCGGAGACCGATCGGGCGCCGGAGCCGAACAGCAGCCGGTAACGCACCTCGACCGTGGCCGTGGAGCCGAGCCGGCTGGCCGGCCGAACCGAGATGTCGGCAAGCGGCGCCAGCCGCAACTGCTGTCCCAGCACCACGCTGGTCAGCCACTGCCCGCGCGGCGGGTCCGCGGCCAGGGCCAGCGCGGCCGGGGCGTCGCCGTCGGCCAGGGCTTGGAAGTAGCTGCGAGCAACCGATTCCGGACTGGACCGCTCGGCGTGCCGGTCCAGGGCCAGCAGGCCCAGCGCGACGGCGAGCACGGCCGACAGCAGCGCGGCCAGCGCCAGCCGCCAGCCACGCCGGCGGCGACCCGGCCGGAGCGCGGCCGGTGGAGCAGGGGCGTGCGCCGCCAACGGCACCGGATGCAGCTGCCGGACCGGCCAGGCCGGCGGCGGAGCGGACGGCTGCGAGCCCGGCAGAGCGGACGGCTGCGAATCCGGCGCCGGCCACCGCGACGTCCCGTCGGCTCCCGCACCCCCGCGCTCGGGGCTCATCGCCTACTCGACAGCTCGCCGGCCGGAGAAGGCCCGCCCGAGGGTCACCTCATCGGCGTACTCGAGGTCACCGCCCACGGGAAGGCCGCTGGCCAGCCTGCTCACGGTGACGCCCATCGGCTTGATCAGCCGGGCGAGGTAGGTGGCGGTCGCCTCGCCCTCGAGGTTGGGGTCGGTGGCCAGGATCAGCTCGGTGACCGTGCCGTCGGACAGCCGCTGCAACAGCTCACGCACCCGCAGGTCGTCCGGGCCGATGCCGTCGATCGGGCTGATCGCGCCGCCCAGCACGTGATAGCGACCGCGGAACTCCCGGGTGCGCTCCACCGCGATGACGTCCTTGGGCTCCTCGACCACGCAGATCACGGTGGGGTCCCGGCGGGTGTCACGGCAGATCCGGCACTCGTCGGAGTCGGTGACGTTTCCGCAGACCCGGCAGAACTTCACCTCGGCCTTGACCCGGCGCAGGATCGCGGCCAGCCGGTCGACGTCCACCGACTCGGCGGCCAGCAGGTGAAAGGCGATCCGCTGCGCGCTCTTGGGACCGATGCCGGGCAGCCGGCCGAGCTCGTCGATCAGATCCTGGACCGCGCCCTCGTACATCACAGGCCGGGAATGCCCAGCCCGCCGAGGCCGCCCATGCCACCGGTCAGCGGGCCGAGCTTGTCGGCCGCGAGCGCGCTGGCCTGTCGGGTGGCGTCGCGGACGGCGGCGACCACCAGGTCCTGCAAGGTCTCGACGTCGTCGGGATCGACCGCCCGCGGGTCGATGGTGATCGCCAGCAGCTCGCCGCTGCCGGTCACCTTGGCGCTGACCATGCCGCCACCGGCCGAGCCGTCCACCTCGGTGACGGCAAGTTCGGCCTGAGCTTCGGCAAGCTGCTGCTGCATCTTCTGCGCCTGCTTCATCAGCTGCTGCATGTTGGGCTGGCCACCTGGTCGCACGTCGGAATCTCTTCTCTGCCGAACTCGCCGGCGACGCATCTGCTTGCGTCTCGCCGAATCCCGGCAAGCCTAATGGCTGCGGCCAGCCCTACGGTTGAGCAACTGATCGCGACGGTGAAGGATCGCCTTAAGACGATGTCGGTAATGTATGTAGGTGTGCCCTAAGTAAGCGGAGCTCCTTGACTTCCAGGTACGCCGCCCGGCATACTGCCCATGGAGAGTGCTGAAGCTTCGTTTCCTTTGGGGAGGAAGGCGACGAGGTGTGGGCAACCAGCCAGTCCGATAGTTGTGGTTACTGATGCGCAGTAGGTACCCTAACCAGCGATTCGGACCCCTGCGGGGAAGCAGAGCTGATTGTTTCTGAAGCCGGTGCTACTTCCAAAGCTATGACAGGTTAGAGAGTTTTTAAACTCTCTAACCTGTTCTTAACTAAGGAGTAGCAATGGATGTCCCCCAACCAGATCTTGTAGAAGCCGCGCTGCTTGAGGCATTAGAGGTTTTGCCCAAAGCGGTTTCAAGTTTATCGTCATCTGAACGTGCCCCTACAGCAAGCGAAGTTCGACTCGCTATGGGCCGATTCACATACGGCGGCTTTACTCCTGCGAGGGTTGGATGTAAACGATTCCGCGATTTTCTTGCGATAGCGGAAGACCGCGGTATGATTACATTAGATGACTCTCGGCAAGGTGATATTGCAGTCCGATTGATCGGCGATTCACAACCCTCATCAGCTCAAGCTGAGCGACGGATTCGCAGCGACCTGTGGCGCGCGCTCACTGATTGGACGCCGAACTTATCACGCTATTATGATAAGGAACAAGATCGCTTCCTTTGGTTTCCGACAGAAGCAGTACCGCTCGAACCCGAACGCAGTGCGGCAAGCCGAGCATCGGTAGCGGCTGAGCCTACGAGGTACGTTCCGGTATCTGCTATCCCTATACACCAACAACTTGAGTGGATGCGCGAATTTGCCACGAAGGTTGGCGATGATAAATTACGCGAGTTGCTCCTCGCTGCACTTCAAACTGCACGTCCAGAAAAAGTATTCCTCGCACTTCTTCATGGAATTCCTGATTATCAAGCGCGTTTTGCGCGTTTCCGTAATTCCCTTGTGCGTGCCGAAGCAGAGAAGTGGCAGCAGCAGCAGGAGCCGCCCATTACTGTAAACATTGACTCCAGTGAGGGTGAGGGAACACTGCCAAGTGCTGACCAAAGTAATGACAGAATCGCTATCCCATTAATAAGCAGTTCTCTTCGCGAGACTTACGAAACGCTCCTGACTGCATATCTTCGACAAAAGACTACACCCCACGTCGGAACCACTGATGAGTCAGGCAGTAGTCCACACTCCGAAAAAATGCCAAATGAGCAGGTAAGCGGCTTGCGGAGTGCTTTACATCGTGCAATTGATCGCATGCCCATCAGTGAACTCCAAAGGTTGGCCATTCCAGCGGGCTATTTCTTCGAGGAATAACTGTGCACACGCTAACCGACCTATCCGAGAGGAGGGTAACAGTCCCACGCGCGGCTACCGGTTCAGCTGAGTTCACCGTCAAGCGTATCGCAGTGCCTAGCGAGAAGCCCCTCATCCTGCCTCAAGCCGTAGATTTGCTGCCTAGCTCAATTGTTAGCGGGCTTACGCTGCCGCTACTTAGCTCAAGTGAATCCCTTTGGGCACGTCAAGCATTACTATCTGCGCCCGGTTTCGTTGCTCCGCTCGAATCTCCCTCGAAGGAAGATATCTTGAGGCTAGGGGCCGCTCTTCCCCTTTCTAGCCAAGAGTATGTTCGTACGCTTCTCTTGGGGGTAACCTGTGAAATCCCTACTGGTTCGCTATTATATGGTGTCGCACGCGCAACACTAGTCATTAACCATCCTCGGCCAGGCCTGAGTCAACTTATAGGTTGGGATGACACTTGGTCAGTTAACCTTGAAGATGCCGCAATGGTCCTCAGCCATGGTTTAGTCGACGCTAAATCCTCCTTCAAAGCAAGCCCCGAACTCAACGCACCGAAGTGGAAGCGGGTTGTCGTCCTCTTGGGTGGTGATAGCCAGCAGGAAAAGCTTCCTTGGAACTGGGAAAAGGCTTTGAAGCTAACCAGCGGGCTGTTTCGTATTCACCTGGATATCAGGCCCAACCCCGATTCTCGGCGACCAGCTGTAATCGCCCAGCTGTCAAGCACGCCACCGGACGCGCTTATAGTTTGGACTGATTATGTTCGAACTCACAAACCCTACACGGCGGCATATCAACGAGCTAAACCAAGCAGTCCCTGTGTCATCTTAGGACCTTCACTTACGACCGACTCCTTTATTGACGTAATAGATGAATTCGTGCTGCAGCTATTTGAGGTGGAATCTGCGCTTGATAAAGGCGTGAGAGCCACCACCCTAACTAACTGGGACAAGGGCGCTAAGAAGGTCCTAGCACTTGAGTCTTCGTACTTCGTCATGAGTGACCGGTTGAAAGCTTCGCTACCGAATTGCAACTACCCAGATATATCTCGGATGATTCGCCATTTAGAGTATCTAGAGGACCTTGCGCGGCTATACCACGAGTCTGGAGGCAAGCTCGGCAATAGCATCGAAAATACGGCAACACAGCGATACGGCATTGAAATCGCGCTTTTTGACAGTAAGCTAGATCCGGCTGACGTGATCTTAGAGGGCGAAGCACAGGCGGGCCTTAAGGCACTTCCTCACATCAAAGTCGATGATTACAAATCGCCAGACAGATGCGGTCGGGTCTACTTTGCTATCGATTCCGTAAACTCACGGTTCATTGTTGATCACGTAGGTTTACACGACTACCGTTGACGTTAGGAACCTTACTTCATATGTGCCAGTCGTTTGCCGTCAGGTAATTGCCGACCAGCCGCCGGGCCAGGCCGGCGCAGGCTGCTTCGATCTGGGTCAGCGCGGCCTCGTACTCGGGCTCGCCGTCGTAGTACGGGTCCGGGACGTCCAGCTCGCCGGCCGCCACCGCGTCCGGGTCATAGCTGCGCGGCAGGCTGATCGAGGCCGCCGCCCCCCTGGGGTCACCGGCCAGCCGGGCCAGCTGGCCGAGCTTGGCCAGGTGGCCCGCGTCCAGCCCGATCACCAGATCACGGCCGGCGAAATCCTCGGCCGTGAACTGCCGCGCGACATGTCGCGGCGCCGGGTAACCGCGCCGGGACAGGGCCTGGCGAGCCCGCGGGTCCATGTCCTTGCCGGCGTGCCAGGGACCGGTGCCGGCGCTGTCGATGACCACCCGATCAGCCACCCGGCCTCGGCCAGCCGGGCCCGCAACACCACCTCGGCGGAAGGTGAGCGGCAGATGTTCCCCGTGCAGACGAAGCAGACCCGGAGCCGCGCGCCGGGCCGCTCGGGATCAGGGAGCATCGATCGGGCGCGCGCCCAGGCTGGTCTGCAACAGCTCGATGGCGGCAGCCTCGGCATCGCCGCCGGAGCGCTGCGAGCCGCGCACCTCGTCGGACTCCTCGTCCACCCCGTCGTTCTCGGCAACCGGCGGCTGGTCAGCCGGCGGCTGGTCAACCGGCGGCTGCGCCGGACGGCTGCCGCGCTCGGGCCGGGCGGCTTTCGGCGCCGGCTCGCTCTGGGTGGGCGGCTCGTCCGGAAGGGCGCCGTTCGAGGGAGAGCCGTTCGTAAGAGAACCGTTCGAAGGCGAACCGTTCGTGGGAGGACCGTTCGTGGGCGAGCCGGATGAGGGCGCGGCGTCCGAGAACACGCCGTTCGGGGGCGGGGAGCCGGCAGGCGAGATGTTCGAAGGCCCGTCGTTGGACGACGAGGCGGAAGTGATGTTGAGCTGCCAGTGACCGAAGACCACCGACTGCAGAACCTCCCGTAGCACCGACAGGTTGCTCTCATCGGCGATCCGTCGGGCCAGCCCGGCCGGCGCCAGCAGGTTGACCACCTCACCCTCGACGGAGGCGATCACCACCTCGTTCATCATCGCCCACTTGACCCTGCTGCGTTCCCGCAGCGCGGTCAGCACCTCTGGCCAGAGTTGCCGCAGCGCATTGGAGTCCGGCGCTGCTGCCGCCGCGGGCTGCACGGCCGTGGCGAGGGCCGGCTCGGGCTGATCGGTCGGGGTCGGCTGCTGGGAAGGGGCCACTGGCTCAGCTGGGACCGGCTGCTCGGCCTTGTCCGGCTGGGCCTTGTCCGGCTCGGCCTGGGCTGGCTCGGGCTTGTCCGGCTCGGCCTGGGCTGGCTCGGGCTTGTCCGGCCCAGCCCCCGGTGACTGCTCGGACCTGACCGGCTCGGTCCCGGCCGGCTCCTCGGCCTTGGCTGGTTCAGCCTTGACCGGCTTCTCGGCCTTGACCGGTTCGGCTTTGGCCGGCTCGGCTTTCGCCGGTCGCCGCGCCGCCGAGACAGGAGCAGCCACCGGCTGCTCGGCCCTCGACTGATCGGCCCTCGGCTGCTCAGCCGTCGCGGCCGGAACCGCCATCCCCTGCCGCCGCTCTAACCGTTCCAGGCGCTGCAGCAGCGCCGCCGAATCCGAGGAGGCGTCGGGCAGCAGCATGCGGGCCGACAGCAGCTCGAGCATCAACCGCGGCGAGGTGGTGCCCCGCATGTCGGTCAGCGTGGTGTGGGTGATGTCGGCGAACCGGACCAGGGTGGCCACCCCGATCCGGCGGGCCTGGTCGGTCATCCGCAGCGCCTGGTCACCGGCGTAGTCGATCAGGCCCTTGTCCACCGCGTCCGGCACCGCGTCCAGCACGATCAGGTCCCGAAAGCGGTCCAGCAGGTCGGCGGCGAACCGGCGCGGGTCATGGCCTGCCTCGACTACCCGGTCGATGGTCGCGTACACCCCGGCCGCATCGCCGACGGCCAGCGAGTCGGTCATGTCATCGAGCAGGGCGGAGTCGGTGACGCCGAGCAACCCGACCGCCCGGGTGTAGGTGACGCCTTCGGCGCCGGCCCCGGACAGCAGTTGATCCAGCACCGACAGCGCGTCCCGGGCCGAGCCGGCGCCGGCCCGCACCACCAGCGGAAACACCGTCTGCTCGACCGTCACTCCCTCGACCTGGCAGATCCGTTCCAGATGCGCCCGCAGCACCGACGGCGGGATCAGCCGAAAGGGGTAGTGGTGGGTGCGCGAGCGGATCGTCTGCAGCACCTTGTCCGGCTCGGTGGTGGCGAAGATGAAGACCAGGAACTCCGGCGGCTCCTCGACCAGTTTCAGCAGCGCGTTGAAGCCCTGGTTGGTGACCATGTGCGCTTCGTCGATGATGTAGACCTTGTAGCGGTCGCGCACCGGCGCGTAGTAGGCACGCTCGCGCAGGTCACGGGCGTCCTCGACGCCGCCGTGGCTGGCCGCGTCGATCTCGATCACGTCGATCGAGCCCGGGCCGTTGGGCGCCAGTTCGACGCAGGACGAGCACACCCCGCACGGGGTGGGCGTCGGGCCCTGCTCGCAGTTCAGCGACCGCGCCAGGATCCGGGCGCTGGAGGTCTTTCCGCAGCCCCGGGGACCGGAGAACAGGTACGCGTGGTTGATCCGGCCGGCCGTCAACGCCTGGATCAGCGGAGCCGTCACGTGCTCCTGGCCGATCACCTCGGAGAAGTCGGCCGAGCGGTACTTTCGATACAGCGCCAATGCCACCGGGCAACCCTACCGTCGCGCCGCCGGGCGCCGAAGTGGGCTCCGCAGAGATCAGGACGGTTCGTCCAGAGCTCCACAGGCCACCCCGCGGGCCAGGTAGTCCGTCAGCGCCCGGACGGTGGCCGGCTCGTCGGCGATGCCGGTCTCCCGCCTGGCCGAGTAGGCGGCCAGCCGGGCCCGGGCGGCGGCCTGCCCGTCGGTGAAGAACCGGAAGGTCGCGGCGTACCGGCTTGCCAGCTGGGCCGGGTGCAGGTCCCAGCCCTGGTAGAAGCCACGTTCCAGCGAGCGCCGGACCAGGCCGGCGTGGAGCTGCCAGGCCTGCCGGACCGCCGCGGTGCCGCCCACCGGCAGCACGTTGGTGGAACCGTCGGAGACTGCGATGCCGGTCTCGGCCGCCGCCACCTGCAGCACCGCCTTGGCGTGGTCGGCCGCCGGGTGGGCCATCGACTGGAAGGCGGCGGCGATGCCCAGGCTGGCGCTGTAGTCATAGGTGCCGTAGTGCAGCCCGGCGCACCGGCCGGCGGCCGCCGAGATCATCGGCGCCACCAGCGCGATGCCGTCCGGACCGAGGATGGCCTGGGGGGTCTCCACCTGGATCTCGAACCGCAGCTGCCCGTCGGCCAGGCCGAGCCGCGACTCCAGCGCCGCGCAGCACTCGACCATCGCCTGCACCTGCCGCACCGAGCTGACCTTGGGCAGGGTGATCCGAAAGCCGGCCGGCAGCGCCGCCAGCCCCAGCAGGGTGTCCAGGAACAGGGCCAGGGTGCTCAGCCCGCGGCGGCGGACCGCCGGCTCCAGTGACTTCATCCGCAGCCCGGTGAACGGCGGCGCGCCGCCGGCGCCGAGCGATTCGGCCAGGGCGGTGGCCGCCGAGACCGCGGCGGCGTCCTCGACCTCGTCCGGACGGATCCCGTAGCCGTCCTCGAAGTCGATCCGCAGGTCCTCGACCGGCTCGCGGGTCAGCTTGTCCCGGACCTTGGCATGCTCGGACTCGTCGAAACCGGGTACCGGGCCGTGCTCGTCCAGGGCGCGCAGCGCGGCCTCGCCCCACTGCCGGGCGGTGCCGGCGGAGAACCGGTCGGCCGGCACGTAGGCGGTGTGCACCGGCTGCCGGTCAGCCGAAGGCCCCGGATAACGCCGGGCCCGCTCGGCGTCGTCGGCTGCCAGCAGCGCGTCGAGCCGGCCGGCCAGCTCGGCGGCCAGTTCCGGCGCGCGGCCGGGGTCCCGTCCTGTGGTCATCGCGGGCGGCTAGTCGAACAGCTCGTCGGCGCCGACGCCGGCCTCGTCCGGCAGCAGCGCCAGCCACCGGCGCCCGAGTTCGGCGCGGGCCTCGGCGGTGAGCTCCGCGAACACCCGCAGCCGGGCGATGCCCCCGTCGGGGTAGACGTCCAGCCGCACCCGGCGCACCGGTGTGGACGAGCCGATCTTGAACCGGTGCTCGGTGTCGGGGCTCAACCGGGTGCGGGGCAGCAGCTGCTCACCCGTGTCGGCGTCGCTGAGCATCGCCGCGCCGGGGGCGTTGCCGACGAAGCGGGAGGTGTCGATCACGACGTGATGCAGGACGCCGACGCCGGCCAGCTCCACCTCGATCCAGTCGTTGCCGTCGTCGCGGCGGCGGGCGTTCTCCCAGCCGTCGGACATCACGCTCGACCGGCCCGGGGCCAGCACGTTGGACGGCGCTGAGTAGAACCGGTTGCTGCAGCCGAGGATCCGGCCGCCGTTGAGGGTGGCGGCCAGGTCGACGCGGCCGCCCAGGAACCGCGGGTCGCCCAGCGGCTCGCCGTGCACCCGGAACCGGGCCACCCCGCCGTCGGGGTAGATCCGCAGCCGGAGGTGGCTGCTCAGCTGGTCGGCGGCGAAGATCGCGAAGCTGTTCTCGGTGTCGCCGGCCAGCTCGGACTTGGCCAGCAGCGGCGTCCAGGTCGCGGCCCGAAGCTGCTCGGCCGACGGGTAACCCAGCATGGTGGTGGCCTCGACCGAGGCGTAGGGCGGGAAGTTGCCGGTGAAGTGGCTGGTGTCGATCAGCACGCCCCGGACCAGGCCGGGCGCCGCCAACCGCACGATCACCTCATCGTGTGGGGCAACGTCGTTGGGGGTGTCGTCGGGGGCAAGGTCGCCGCCGGGCGGCTCGTCCCCGGCCGGGTCATCCCGCCGGCGCCGGGTCTCCCAGCCGTCATAGACCTTGCCGCGGGCGTCGAAGGCCGCCGGGTCGTGCCCGGCCGGGCCGGGGTTGATCAGGTTGTGCGCGCTGGCGAAGAAGTCGTCGTTGGTCCAGACCACCGCGCCGCCCAGCGCCCGGCTCGCCAGGTCGGCCAGGGTGCGGAACTCGGCCGGGTGGCCGCTCACCGGGCAGCCGCCCGATGCAGCAGCCGGCCGCGCGGGGTGTGCCCGTCGATCCGCTCGCCGGCCAGCCAGGTTTCTCGCACCACGCCGCGCAGCCTAGCCCCGGCGTAAGGGGTCACCGGGTTTCGATGCCGCAACCGGGCCGGGTCCACCACGAAGCTCTGGTCCGGGGCGAAGACCGCGAAGTCGGCGTCATAGCCGGGCGCGATGGCGCCCTTGCCGGCCAGGCCCGCCAGCCGAGCCGGGCCGGACGCCATCCAGCCGGCCAGCTCGGCGAGGGTGTGGCCGCGGCTGCCGGCCTGCGTCCAGGTCACCGGCAGGGCCAGTTGCAGCGAGGCGATGCCACCCCAGGCCGCGGCGAAGTCACCGGTGTCCAGCCGCTTGAGCTCAGCGGTGCACGGCGAGTGGTCAGACACCACGCAGTCGATCAGGCCGTCCGAGAGCGCCTGCCACAACCGCTCTCGATTGGCCTGCTCCCTGATCGGCGGGCAGCACTTGAACTGGGTGGCGCCGTCGGGCACCTGCTCGGCGGCCAGGCTCAGGTAGTGCGGGCAGGTCTCGACCGTGACCGGCAGCCCCTCGCCCCGGGCGGCGGCGATCAGGGGCAGCGCGGCGGCGCTGGACAGGTGCACCAGGTGCGCCCGGCACCCGGTCTCGCGGACGGCGTTCAGGAACCAGCTGATGGCCTCGGTCTCGGCGTCGGGCGGCCGGGACGCCACGAAGGACCGGTAGCTGCGCCCGGCCGGTTCGGGAGCGGCCGCGATCACCACCGGGTCCTCGGCGTGGGCGATCAGCAGGCCGTCGAAGGCCGCGATCCGCCGCATCGCCGCCGTCACCCCGGCCCGGTCCAGCGGCGGGAACTCCTGGACCCCGGAGTCCAGCAGGAAGCATTTGAAACCGGCCACCCCGGCGCGGTGGAGCTCGAGCAGGTCGTCCACGCCGTCCATCGGGTCGGCGCAGTTGGCCGGCACGGCCCCGCCCCAGAAGGCCACGTCCACGTGCACCCGGCCCTGAGCGGCCCGCTGCTTGACCCGCAGCGCCGCGAGATCGACCGTCGGCGGGATGCTGTTGAGCGGCATGTCCACCACCGTGGTGATCCCGCCGGCCGCTGCCGCCGCGGTGGCCGAGGCGAAGCCCTCCCACTCGGTCCGGCCGGGCTCGTTGATGTGGACGTGCGAGTCCACCAGGCCGGGCAGCAGGACGCAGTCCTCGGCGATGCTGACCTCGGTGACAGCTGAGCCGTCCCAACTGAGCCCGCTGGGGGCGTCGAAGCTGTCCACCGAGACGATCCGGCCGGAGCTGACCCGCACCGCGCCGGGCCGCTCACCCGCGGGGGTGATGATCCGGTGGGCGCGCAGCAGCAGGTCGGTCATCGCCCTATCCAACACGTCCGCGCCCTTGCCGTCGGGTTCGCGCTAGGTTTGCCTGGACGGGTGTGGCTGGGGTGGGGGGTGGCGCCGTGGATCCGGTGCAGATCGGCCCGATCGCGGTGGCTGAGTTCGACGCGGCCGCGGCCGCCGACGCCGCCGCCGAACTGATGCCCTGCTGCGCCAGCAAGCGATGGATCTCAGCCCTGGTCAGCGGCCGCCCGTACGCCCGGCTGGACCGGCTCACCGCCGCATCCGACGACCTGCTGGCCAGGCTGGACTGGTCAGAGCTGGAGGCCGCGCTGGCCGGCCACCCCCGGATCGGCGAGCGGGCCACCTCCGACGGCCGCTCCGACGGCTGGTCGCGTCAGGAGCAGGCCGGCGTCGCCGACGTCGAGGACCTGGTGCGCCGGGAACTGGCCACGGCCAACCGCGCCTACGAGCAGCGCTTCGGCCATGTCTTCCTGATCTGCGCCACCGGCCTGTCCGCCGACACGATGCTGGGCGCGCTGCGCTCCCGGCTGCGCAACGACCCGGTCGCCGAGCGCGAGGTGGTGCGCGGCGAGCTGACCAAGATCGTCCGGCTGCGGCTGGCCAAGGCATTTCGGTGAACGGCCCCGGTGCGGATCGCGCCGGGCTGTGCCAGGCTCACCACTCATGAGCGAGCCTCGCGCGAAGATCCGGGACAGCGGATGAGCCTGTCCACCCACGTCCTGGACGCGGTGCACGGCCGGCCCGCGCACGGGGTGCCGGTGCGCCTGGAACAGCGCGCGGCAGGCGGCTGGACGGTGCTCACCGAGCGGGTCACCGGCGTCGACGGCCGGATCGCCGACCTGTCCCCCGGGTTGCCGGCCGGCAGCTACCGGCTGGTGTTCGACACCGAGAGCTACCTGGGCCCGCGGGCCTTCTACCCCGAGGTGGTCGTCACCTTCCGCGTCGAGGGCGCCGGCCAGCACTACCACGTCCCGTTGCTGCTCAGCCCGTTCGCCTACTCGACCTACCGCGGCAGCTGATGACGGGCGCGGACTGATGGCGGGCGCGAGCTGATGGCGATCCTCGGCGAGAACCGGTACGGCAAGGCCGAAGTGCGGGTGGTGCACGTCGACCGCGGCCAGCAGCCGCACGCCATCCGGGACTTCAACGTCTCGGTCAGCCTGGCCGGTGACATGCTCCAGACGCACCTGTCGGGCGCCAATGACCAGGTGCTGCCGACCGACACCCAGAAGAACACCGTCTACGCCCTGGCCCAGCGGCTCGGCGGCGTCGAGCCCGAGGTGCTCGCGTTGGCACTGGCGCGTCACTTCGTCGAGGGCCGGCCGGGCATCACGCGCGCCCGGGTGCAGGTGGACAGCTACGGCTGGACCTCGGTCGGGCCGCACTCGCTGGTCCGCTCCGGCGGCGAGGTCCGCACCGTCACGGTGGTGCACGACGAGCAGTCCGGCAGCTGGGTGCTCGGCGGCCTGCGCGAGCTGACCCTGCTCAACACCACCGACTCGGAGTTCCGGGGCTTCGCCCGGGACGAATACACCACGCTGGCCGAGACCACCGACCGGATGCTGGCCACCAGCGTCGAAGCGCGATGGCGGTTCCGGACCGCTGACTGCGACTGGGCGGCGGCGCACCAGCGGGCCCGGCAGGCGCTGATCCAGGCCTTCGCCGACACCTACAGCCACTCGCTGCAGCAGAGCCTGTACGCGATGGGCTCGCGGGTGCTGGCCGAGGCGCCCGAGCTGTGCGAGGTCCGGCTGGCGTTGCCGAACAAGCACCATTTCCTGGTCGACCTGAGCCCGTTCGGCCTGCCGAACGACAACGAGGTGTACCTGGCCGCGGATCGGCCCTACGGTTTGATCGAGGGCCAGCTGCTGGCCGAGGACGCGGCCGACGCCGGGCCGGCCTGGTCCTGACGCGCGGTGAGGGTGGGCCGCGTCAGCGGCGCACGCCGGCCCGCGCGCGGCTATCGTCGCTGGAAGCCGCTGGAAGCCGCTGGAAGCCGCTGGGAAAGTCTCGCTGGAGATGTCGCTGGAGGAGGGGGTGGGCCGATGGAGTTCCTGCGACCGGCATCCTGGTCCGACGCCCTGGCGGCCAAGGCCGAGCAGCCGGCTGCCGCGCCGCTGGCCGGTGGCACCGACCTGATGGTCGAGATCAACTTCGACCGCCGCCGGCCCGAGGCGCTGCTGGACCTCAACCCGATCAGCGAGCTGGCCGACTGGGCGCTGGACGGCGACCAGCTGGTGCTGGGCGCGACGCTGCCCTACACCCGGGTGATCACCGAGCTGGGCGATCAGCTTCCCGGCCTGGCGATGGCCTCGCGCACCATCGGCTCCCCGCAGATCCGCAACCGCGGCTCGATCGGGGGAAACCTCGGCTCTGCCTCGCCGGCCGGCGACAGCCACCCGGTGCTGCTGGCGCTGAACGCGGTGGTCGAGGTGGCCTCGGCCCGCGGCAGCCGGCTGATCCCGGTCGATGAGTTCTACCTCAGGCCCAAGCGCTCGGCGCTGGCTCCGGACGAGCTGATCCGCGCCGTCCGGATCCCGGTGGGCGCGGGCCCCTGCCAGTTCGCCAAGGTGGGCACCCGCAACGCGATGGTGATCGCGGTCTGCTCGTTCGCCCTTGCCCTGCACCCGGTCACCGGCTCGGTGCGCACCGGCATCGGCTCGGCGGCGCCGACCCCGCTGCGCGCCCCCGACGCCGAGGCGTTCCTGGCCGGCGAGCTGGACTCGACGGGCCACTGGGAGTCCCGGGACGCACTGCGGCCGGAAGTGGCGGCCAGGTTCGGCGAGCTGGTGGCCCAGGCCGCCTCGCCGATCGACGACGTGCGGGGGGTGGCCCGCTACCGGCGTCAGGCGCTGGCCGTGCTGGCCCGGCGGACCCTGACCTGGGCCTGGCAGGAGTACCGCGCATGCGCCTGAACACGACGGTGAACGGCGAGGCCCGGCAGGTCGATGACGTCTGGGAGGGCGAGAGCCTGCTCTACGTCCTGCGGGAGCGGATGGGCCTGCCCGGCAGCAAGAACGCCTGCGAGCAGGGTGAGTGCGGCTCGTGCACGGTCTACCTGGACGGCGTGACGGTGTGCGCCTGCCTGGTGGCGGCCGGCCAGGCCGAAGGCCGCAGCGTCCGGACCGTCGAGGGGCTGACGGCGGGCGCTGACCTCGATCCGATCCAGCAGGCCTTCATCGACGCCGGCGCGGTGCAGTGCGGTTTCTGCACGCCCGGCCTGATCGTGGCCACCCATGACCTGCTGGCTCGCCGGCCGCATCCCGAGGAGGCTGAGATCCGGGAGGCGCTGGCCGGCAACCTGTGCCGGTGCACCGGCTACCAGCAGATCATCGAGGCGGTGCAGGCAGCCGCCGACGCCGGCCGGGACGGCGCGGGCCGGGACAGCGCCGGCAGCGGTGAGGCCGGCAGCGGTGGGGCGGGCTCGCCATGATCGTCCTGGAGGGCGGCCACGTCGCCACCGTGGACGCGGCCGGCACCGAGCACCCGTCCGGCCACGTGGTCCTCGACGGCGCGACGATCGTCGCGGTCGGCCCGGGTCCGGCGCCGGCGGAGCTGCGGGCCGGCGCCCAGCTGCTCGACACCACCGGCTGCCTGGTGACCCCGGGCCTGGTGAACACCCACCATCACCTGTACCAGTGGCTGACCAGGGGCTTCGGCACCGACAGCACCCTGTTCGGTTGGCTCACCGAGCTGTACCCGCTCTGGGCCCGGATCGACGCCGACGCGGTGCACGCGGCGGCCTCGGCGAACCTCGGCTGGCTGGCGCTGTCGGGATGCAGCACCAGCACCGATCACCACTACGTCTTTCCCAAGTCCGGCGGCGACCTGCTCGAGGCCACCATCAGCGCCGCGCTGGAGATCGGAGTGCGGTTCCATCCCTGCCGGGGCTCGATGGACCTCGGCGAGTCCGCGGGCGGGCTGCCGCCGGACTCCGTGGTCGAGGACCGGGAGTCGATCCTGATCGCCACCGAGGCGGCGATCGACCGGTGGCACGATGAGTCCCCAGCGGCGATGACCCGGATCGCGGTGGCGCCCTGCTCGCCGTTCTCGGTCACCGCCGAGCTGATGCGCGAGGCCGCCGAGCTGGCCCGGAGCAAGGGCGTCCGGCTGCACACCCACCTCGCCGAGACCGCTGACGAGGAGCAGTTCTGCCAGCAGACCTATGGCCGATCTCCGGCCGAGTACCTGGCGGAGCTGGACTGGCTGGGCCCGGACGTCTGGCTGGCGCACTGCGTGCACCTGTCGGATCCGGCCATTGCCAGCTTGGCCGAGACCCGCACCGCGGTGGCGCACTGCCCGACGTCCAACGGCCGGCTCGGAGCCGGCAGCGCCCGGGTCCGGGACCTGATCGACGCCGGGGTGGCGGTCGGCCTGGGAGTGGACGGCTCGGCCTCCAACGAGGCCGGCCGGCTGGTGGACGAGCTGCGCGCGGCGATGGTGACGGCCCGCTCGCACGGCGGGCCGCAGGCGCTGACCGCTCGCGAGACGCTGCGGCTGGCCACCGTCGGAGGTGCTGCGTGCCTGGGCCGCGAGTCCGAGCTGGGGTCACTCGAGCCCGGCAAACTGGCCGACGTGGCGGTCTGGCGGTTGGACGGCCTGGGCCTGGCCGGGGGCGCTGACCCGGTGTTCTGCTGGGCGTTCTCGTCCTCCGCGCCCCTGGAGCTGCTGCTGGTCAACGGCCAGGGGGTGGTCGCCGACGCGACCCTGCTGACCGCCGACAGCGGGCGGCTGGCCCGCGAGGCGGCTGCTGCCAGCGCGCGGCTGGTGGCCCGATGAGCACCGGTACCGGCACCGGTACTGACATGAGCACCGGCACTGGGACGGGGACCGTCACCGAGCGCACCGCTGCCGGCACGGTGGTGGCCGGCGGCATCGGCTCCAGCCCGGTGCGCCCGGATGCCAACCTGAAGGTGCGGGGCGAGTTCGCCTACTCCTCGGACATGTGGCTGGACGACATGCTCTGGGGCGCCACCCTGCGCAGCCCGCACCCACGGGCCCGGATCGTCTCGATCGACCTCACTGAGGCGCTGAAGACCGTCGGCGTGCACGCGGTGCTCACCGCCTCCGACGTCCCGGGGCACAACCGGTACGGCCTGGAGATCGCCGACCAGCCGGTGCTCGCCGAGCGGGAGGTGCGCTACCAGGGCGAGCCGGTGGCGCTGGTGGCCGCCGACCATCCGGAGATCGCGCGGCAGGCCTGCAAGAAGATCGCGGTCGAGTACGAGGTGCTGGCGCCGATCACCGATCCGGTGGCCGCCAGCACCCCCGGCTCGCCGCTGGTGCACGAGAACCCCATCGCCGGGCACGCCATCGAGGGCAACGTGCTGCGCTCGGTGCACATCGAACGCGGCTCGGCCGCGGCCACGGCCGAGGTGGTGGTGACCGGTGAGTACCAGGTCGGCATGCAGGACCAGGCCTTCCTCGGACCCGAGTCGGGGTTGGCGGTGCCGGCCGAGGACGGTGGCATCGACCTCTTCATCGCCACCCAGTGGCTGCACGCCGACCAGAGCCAGGTGGCTGCCGCGCTGGGGTTGCCGGCCGCCAAGGTGCGGTTCACGCTGGCCGGCGTCGGCGGCGCCTTCGGCGGTCGCGAGGACGTCTCGATGCAGGTCCACGCGTGCTTGCTGGCGCTGCGGACCGGCCGGCCGATCAAGATGGTCTACAGCCGCGAGGAGTCCTTCTACGGCCACGTGCACCGGCACCCGGCGCTGCTGCGCTACGAGCACGGCGCGGACTCGACCGGCCGGCTGGTCTACGCGCGGGCCTCGATCGTCCTGGACGGCGGCGCCTACGCCTCGTCCTCGACCGCGGTGGCCGGCAACGCGGCGACCCTGGGCTTCGGCCCGTACGAGATCCCGAACGTGACGATGGACTGCCTGGTGACCTACACCAACAACCCGCCGTGCGGGGCGATGCGCGGCTTCGGCGCGGTGCAGGCCTGCTTCGCCTACGAGTCCCAGATGGACAGGCTGGCCCAGGCCTGCGGTTTGTCACCGGTCGAGCTGCGGTTGCGCAACGCGATGAGCGAGGGCTCGGTGATGCCGACCGGCCAGCTGGTCGATTCCGCCGCACCGGTCGCCGAGCTGCTCTGCCGGGTCCGGGACGCGCCGATGCCCGTCGAGCCGGGCGACGGGCCGCGTGACGTGCGCGAGCTGCCCGGCGGGGTGTCCAACACCACCCACGGCGAGGGTGTGGTGCGCGGCGTCGGCTATGCCATCGGCATCAAGAACGTCGGGTTCTCCGAGGGGTTCGACGACTACTCGACCGCCCGGGTGCGGTTGGAGCTGCTGGGCGACACCCCGGTCGCCTCGGTGCACACCGCCGCCGCCGAGGTCGGCCAAGGCCTGGTGACGCTGCTGCAGCAGATCGTGCGCACCGAGCTGGAGGTGTCCCAGGTGACGGTGCTGCCGGCCGACACCAGCATCGGCTCGGCCGGTTCGACGTCGGCGTCGCGGCAGTCCTATGTCACCGGTGGCGCGGTGCGGGCCGCCTGCCAGGCGGTGCTGGCCAAGCTGGCCGAGCGCGGCGGCCGGCTGGGCGACGAGCCGATCGATGAGACCGTGCAGTGGCGGCACCGGCCGACCACCCCGATCGACCCGCTGACCGGGCAGGGCAACGCCCACGTGCAGTACGCCTTCGCCGCGCACCGGGCGGTGGTCGACGTCGACACCGAGCTGGGGCTGATCAAGGTGGTGCAGATCAGCACCGCGCAGGACGTCGGCAAGGCGATGAACCCGCAGGCGGTGCTGGGCCAGATCCACGGCGGCACCGCCCAGGGCCTGGGGCTGGCGGTGATGGAGGAGATCCAGCTGCACGAGGGCAAGCTGCGCAACCCCTCGTTCACCGACTACCTGCTGCCCACCATCCTGGACATGCCGCCGATGCGGGTGGACGTGCTGGAGCTGGCCGACCCGCACGCGCCCTACGGCCTGCGCGGCGTGGGCGAGCCGCCGACGATCTCGTCGACGCCGGCCATCGTGGCCGCGATCCGGGACGCGACCGGGCTGGCGCTGAGCCGGGTGCCGGTGCGTCCGGAGCACCTGACCGACCCGACCTGATCCCGCTTCGGGCGAGCAGCTACTTCCGCAACCGAAGTCCCGTGCCAGTGGACATGAAGCAGGACTCCTCGGTTCAGGAGTAGTGGTAGCGCGCCTGCAGCACCACGATGTCGTCGCCATCCACGAGGTAGACCAAGCGGTGCTCGTCACTGATGCGTCGGGACCAGCTGCCTGCCAGCGCATGGCGAAGCTGCTCGGGCTTGCCGATTCCGGCGAAGGGGTCGCGAAGCACGTCCTCGATGAGTCGGTTGATTCGCTTGAGGGTGTTCCGGTCAGCGGTTTGCCAGTACTTGTAGTCCTCCCAGCCGTGGGAGGTGAACACCAGTCTCACTGGCTCAACGCGCGCTCCTGGCGCTCGCCGTCATGTGCCTGCTGCAGGCTTTCCAGCAGGCGGCGGGCGTTGGCTGGTGAGCGGAGCAGGTGCGCTGTCTCTTCCAATGCGTCGTAGTCGGCTCGCGACATCAGCACGGCGTCACCACGCCGCGAGGTGATCTCGATCGGAGTGCGGTCATCGTTGACCTGCTCGATGAGCGGAAACAGGTTCTTGCGCGCTTCACTCGCGGTTATCGACATGAGCACCTTCCTACTGGTACCAAATATCGTACCACTAGCGTTACGAAACGCGAGCGGCCACCGTGATGAAGTGCGAGCTCAGTCCGGCAAGCGTGGGCTCGTGCTCAGTCGCCCGGACGGCCTGCAGGATGACCTCGCGATCAGCCGCGTCGTCCCAGCGGGCGTCCAGGTGCTTCAACCAGTGCGCGATGCCCTCGACGCCGACGGTCTCCCGGACGTCCAGGCCTGCCTCGACGGCCTCCGCGGCGAGTTCTTCAGCTCGGTGAAAGTAGGCGGTGGTGAACCAGTGGGGGTCCCCCGTCGGATTCTCGTGCCGCCCGGTCGCCAGGTCCTGTGCGACCACGGCGCGGAACTCGGGATCGAATAGGTACCCCCGGGCGAGTCCGTCGAACAACGAGGCGAACCTTGAGATGGCCATTCCCAGGATCAGGCCACCCGGCCGGACGACCCGGCCGGCTTCCTGCCAGGCGCGCAGCCGGTCCGCACGCTCGATGAGGTGATAGAGCGGACCGAACAGCAGCACGAGGTCGACCGATTCATTGGGCACCGGCAGCCGGCGCGCGTCGGCCACGTCCGCGCTGAACCTGCTGTGCTGGCCAAGGCGGGCTTTCGCCTGCTCGACATGGCCGGGCATCGGATCGATGAGCTGCACCTGGTGCCCGTCGGCGAGCAGCCATTCCGAGTGGATCCCGGTGGCTCCACCGACATCGAGCACGCGCGCGGAGGAGCCGGGCAGGTGGCGTCGCACGATCTCCTGCACCCGCGCGAACTCCAGCCGGCCGATGCCTTGGCGCAGGCGTGCGTCCTCGTAGTTCAGTTCGTAATGGGAGCGAATGGCGGCGAACGACGGATCCGACATGGGGCCACGCTAGCGACAGCGGCCGACCCTTGTGAGGCGCAGCGGCTCCTGCTAGATCGGGGGAATGTAGGAGCCGGAGAGGCCGCCGTCCACCAGGAACTGCGACGCCGTGATGAAGCTGGACTCGTCCGAGGCCAGGAACAGCGCCGCGCTGGCGATCTCCTGCGGTTCGGCGAACCGGCCCATCGGAATGCGCGCCAGCCGGCGCTCGGCGTCGTCGGGGTCGGAGTCGACCTGTTCCTGGGTCAGCGGCGTGCTGACTGGACCGGGGCACAGCGCGTTCACCCTGATGCCGTCGCGGGCGAACTGGACGCCGAGCTCGCGCGACATCGCCAGCACCCCGCCCTTGGCGGCGGTGTAGGAGATCTGCGAGGTGGCCGAGCCCATCACCGCGGCGAGCGAGGCCATGTTGATGATCGAGCCGCGCTTCTGATCCAGCATGTAGGGCAGCGCAGCCTGGCAGCACAGGTAGACCGAGGTCAGGTTCGCCTCCAGCACCCCGCGCCAGATGTTGGGGCCGGTGGCCAGGATCGACTCGTCGTCCAGCGGCAGGATCTCGGCGTTGTTGAAGGCGATGTCGACGCTGCCGTAGGTGTCGAAGGCGGTCCGGAACAGCGCCTGCACCTGGTCGGCGTCGGTCACGTCGACGGTGACGAAGGTGACCTCGAGTTCCTCGGCGACCGCGGCGCCGGCCTCGGCGTTGACGTCACCGATGACCACCTTGGCGCCCTCGTCGACGAACTTCCTGGCGGCGGCCAGGCCGACGCCGCTGCAGCCGCCGGTGATCACCGCGACCCTGCCCTGCAAGCGTGTTCCCACTGTCTGCCTTTCAGGTCTGCGGGCCGGCGAGCGTGTCGCAGGTCAACGGCCTCCGAGCCGGAGCAAGGGGGATGGTGGCACGAAAAGGACCCCCCGCGCACCCGCCAGAGCCTGCTTATCCTTGCTGCCTTCCGGCCCTGGGGAGGTTCACAGGATGAGCGCCACGCGAGGGGTCTGGGGCAAGTGTATCGTGCAGCTTTGCCCCCGCCTTCGCCGTGTGACACCTTCTAAGGGAGCTCGGCAATGGGGCTTCCGGACGATGGGTGCCGTACCCGGTGCGCGACAAGACGGCCCACAGGAGGCCGTGATGTCGTGGCTCGTTCTCGTGCTGTCGGGTGTGCTCGAAGCGGTGTGGGCCAGCGCCCTGGGTAAATCGCAAGGGCTGAGCCGGCTTGCTCCCTCGATCGTGTTCGTCACAGCCCTGGCCGCGAGCATGGCGGGGCTGGCCTACGCGATGCGCGCGCTTCCCATCGGCACCTCGTACGCGGTCTGGGTCGGAATCGGCGCGGTGCTCACCGTCCTCTATGCGATGACGACCGGCGGGGAGTCGGTATCGGCAGTGAAGATCCTGTTCCTCGTTCTGATCATCGGCGGCGTGATCGGGCTGAAATTCAGCCACTAGGACCAGTGAGCACTAGGAGCAGTGAGTCTGACGCCGCCGCTGGGCCCGGAGTGTTCGGCTGGCTCCGCGACCCGCCGCGCTATAGCTTTGCCCGGAACGCACCGATGGTGGACCTGTTCGGGCCGCCGCGTGGCGACGTCCACGCCTGCCCCGAGGAGTCCACCCCGCATGCTGCTCGATCGACGTTCGGTGCTGGCCGTTGCGCTGCTCAGCCTCAGCCTTGCCGTGGCCGGTTGCGACAGCTCGCGCGGCGACTCCGCACAGCAGCAGACCTCGCGAGTCGCGACTACCGCGTCGGCCAGCCTGTCGGCGCCGCTGCCCTCGCCGGCAAGTAGCAGCCCGCCGGCCGGCAGCGCCGCTGCCAGCAACCCCGCAGCTGGCACCACCGCGGCCGGCAGCCCGGCAACCAGCACCACGGTGGCCGGCACCACCGCGCCGCGACCGCCGGCGAGCGCGGTCAACGTCGGGGCCAGCCTCTGCACCGGCGCGGACATCGCGCAGAACACCGCGGACGCCTACATGGGCGCGCTCAGCGCCAACGACGCCCAGCAGGCCTCGGCCTGCGTGCTGCCGAACACGGTGCCGGCCACCCTCACCCGCAGCCTGCTGGCCAGCGCCTCGACCACCGCGGTGTACCTGCCCCGCGACGGCGTGGACGGCCCGTCCGTCTTCGGCTACCGGGGCAGCGGCAAGATGGTCGACGTCACCGTCAGCAAGCAGCCGGACGGCCGGTTCTGGGTCACCGAGGTCGTCGTCCTGAGCGGCTGACCCCGCACCGCAGGGCTGACATTGTCGGGCGGCCCGGTTGCGCGAGCCTGATACGCGTGTTGTGCTTGTTACTATTCGGGTCGACTTGCGACGTGTGGGGGACGGTGTTGATCGGTCTGGTGAGTGCGGCGGCGCTGCTGCTTGCCGCAGCCGGCCTGGCCAAGCTCCGGCAGCGCGCGCCCGTCCGGTCTGCTCTTGCCGCAGCCGGCATCCCCGGCGCCCAACGGCTCGGCGCGAAGGCGACGAACCGGCTTTCCGGCGCGGTCGAGCTGGCTGTCGCGCTGCTGGCGCTGCTGATCGGGGGCCGGGTCGGAGCCGCTCTGATCGCGGTCGCCTTCGGAATCCTGGCCGCACTCTCGGCGCGCATGATGAGCATCGAGTCGGGGCAGGACTGCGGCTGCTTCGCCAAGCCGGTGGCGGTCAGCCACTGGCACACCGCGGTGAACCTGAGCTGCGCGCTGGCCGGCCTGATCGCCCTGGTCCAGCCGGCCGGCTCGCTGATCAGCCAGTTCGGGCAGCAGCCGGTGACCGCCTCGGCGCTGCTGTTGGCTGCCGCCGTGCTGGCCTACCTGGGCTACCTTGTGATGACGGCGCTGCCCGAGCTCAACGCCGCCGCCGCCCAACTGGAGGTCACCGGGTGACTGCGCTGCTGATCGTCGAAACCGTCATCCTGGCGGTGCTGTGCGTGCTGGTCGCGGGCCTGCTGCGAGGTTATGCCGCCGTGCTGCGCCGGCTCCACCAGCTCGACGGCGGTGCCGCCGTCCAGTCCGGGCCGCCGCCGTTCCGCACCGACTCGAGGATTCCCGAGCCACCGGCCGCCAACGCCCCCCGGATCGAGGGCCGCGCCGAGTGGGCCGAATCCCACGACCTCGACGGGGTCTCGCTGCACGGTGAGATCGTCTCGGTACGCACGGTGGGCGTGGAACACGACACCATCCTGGCGTTCCTGTCCTCCAACTGCGAGGGCTGCACCGGCTTCTGGCAGGAGCTCGGCGAGCCCGGCTCCTGGACCACTCCGCAGGGCAGCCGGCTGCTGGTGGTCACCAAGGGCCCCGAGGACGAGAGCCCGTCGGTGCTGTCGCAGCTGTGCCCGGACGGGGTTGACCTGGTGATGTCCAGCCAGGCCTGGGCCGACTTCGAGGTGCCCGGTTCGCCGTACGTGGTGGTCGCCGACGGCCGCACCGGGCGGGTCAAGGGCGAGGGCTCGGGCAGCTCGTTCAGCCAGGTCGGCGGCCTGATCCGGCAGTCGGTCGAGGACAGCCGGCACCCGGCGATGGCGCGCAAGCCCGACGCTGATCGCCGGCGCGAGCGTGACGTGGACCGGATCCTGCTGTCGGCCGGCATCGGCCCGCAGGACCCCAGCCTGTACGCCAGCGCTGACCAGGAGGAGCGATCATGACCACGCCGGCCGGAAAGCGGCTCACCGGACACGGCCTGGCGGTCGGCCTGCCAGCGCGCTGGGAAGGCCGGCTCTACCGCCGGGTGGTGGCCACCGGCCAGCAGCAGCCCGGCAAGCAGCAGGCCTTCGGCTGGGCGGGTGAGCAGAGCCATCCCATCCTGCACCTGGGCAACTTCGCGCTACCGGCCTCGCGCGGTGACTACGGCACCGGCGCGGTCGAGCGGATGGGTCCGGAGAACATGTTCGTGGCCCTGCTGGAGTTCGGCGCCGACTGCCTGGGCACCGCGCTGTACGCGCCGGCCGGGGTGCCGCGGGTGCGGCCCGGCCAGTTCAACCCCAACGGCATGCAACGCCGGATCGCCGGCCAGGCCGGCTTCCAGCACTTCTTCACCGAGGCCAACCGGCCCTTCTGCCTGTACGTGGTGATCGGCTCGCATCGCAACGCGGTGCCGTTGGCCAAGCAGGTAAACGCCGTTCTGGAGCAGATCGAGGTGCAGCCATGACGGCTAGCCTGGCCGAACGAATCGTCAACCGGGTGGCTGAACGCAGCCAGCAGCCGCGTACCAGCCGCCGTGGCTTCCTCGGCGGCGCGGCGGTGGTAGGCGCCGCGCTGGCGGTGAATCCGTGGAGTTACCTGACCCGGCCGGCCAGCGCCTACGACGCGGTGTGCGGCTCCCACAACACCTGCGCCGACGGCTACTCGGTGTTCTGCTGCACCATCAACGGCGGCAACAACACCTGCCCGCCGAACTCCTTCATCGGCGGCTGGTGGAAGGCCGACAGCTCGTCCTTCTGCGGCGGCAACGCCCGCTACTACATCGACTGCAACGCCTACCGGGACGGCGCACACGCCTGCCGGTGCAACCAGACCACCTGCGACCAGCGGCTGGTGGCCTGCAACCAGTTCCGCTACGGCCAGTGCAACCCCCAGATTCCCTGGTCCAACACCGGGCCGGTGCTGTGCCGGATGGTCTCCTGCACGCCGCCGTGGGTCCAGTTCGGCAGCACCTGCAGCACCTCCAGCGCCACCGACAACAACACCCGCACCCATTCGGCTCCGTGCTTGACCGGCAAGGTCCCGGTCGGTGTCGTCGAGCAGGTCAGCTGCGTCGGCAACAAGGTGACGGTCAAGGGCTGGGCCTATGACCCGGACCAGCCGTCCACCTCGATCAAGGTCTCCATCTATCAGGACGGCAGGGGCCTGATGGGCATCAACGCCAGCCTGCCGCGCTCTGACGTCAACCGGTCCCGGGGCATCTCCGGCAACCACGGGTTCAGCGCCACCTTCACTGCCAGCACCGGCCGCCACACCTTCACCGTGTTCGCCATCAACATCCTCGGCGGCGGCCGCAACCCGCAGATCGGTGGCAAGACCATCATCGTCAACCCCGGGACGGCGCCGATCGGGCACCTGGACTCGGCCAACCCGGTCGGTGACAGCGTGGTGCTGACCGGCTGGGCCTTCGACCGCGACTCGCCGTCCACCTCGATCGCGGTCAACATCTACCAGGACGACAAGCCGCTGATGGGCATCCGCACCGCCGTGGACCGGCCGGATGTCAACTCCGCCTACAAGATCACCGGGGTGCACGGGTTCAAGGCCCAGTTCAAGGCCTCGGTGGGTGCGCACAACTACAAGGTGTTCGCGATGAACATCGCCGGCGGCACCGGCAACACCCTGATCGGCAACCACAGCCTGATGGTGAGAGGCGCGACGTCGACGACCACCACGGCTGCTCCGGCCGGCTTCGTCACCTCGCAGCCGCTGCCCGGGGAGCTGGAATCGGTCTCGGCCGCCGGTGGCAGCGTCCGGTTGACGGGCTGGTTGCACGACCCGGACGACGGCTCCGAACCGGCCGTGGCGGTGCACGAGGACGACCAGGTGCTGCACTGGTACCCCGTCGCCGGCGCACGAGGCCAGGACGGCAAGCGGGCCTTCGACCTCACCATTCCGGCCGGCACCGGGCTGCACACCTACTCGGTCTACGCGATGGCGCCGGCCGGCGAGGACGGCATCGACTACCCGCTGATCGGGCAGCAGGCCGTCCGGGTCAATCAGGACGGCGCCCTGGGCCAGGTCCGCGGCGTGCGGCGGTTCGGTGACACCGTCCGCATCACCGGGTGGGCTCACGACCCTGACCGACCCACCGCGCGGCTGGCCCTGAGCGTGTCGCGCGACGGCCTCGTCCTCGCCCCGCACCAGGTCACCCGGCTCGACACCGAGGCGGGCGACGCCTCGCAGGCTGGCGGGTTCGACCTGGTGATCCCGGATGTGCCGGGCACCCACAGCTACACGGTGTACGCCGCCAATCCCGGATCCGCCCGGCGCACCACGATCGGCGGCGGCTCGGTCTCCGACGACGACTCCGAGGACGATGAGACCGCCCTGTCGAACGGGGTGCTGGTATGACCGGCTGGCTGGCGGCGAGCGCCCTGCTGATCGCGGCGGTGTCCGGGGCGCGCGGCACTTGGTCACCGTGCGGGCTGTCCATGATCTCGGCGATCAACCCGCTGTCCGAGCGCTCCCGCGGCAACCGGTACTCACTCACCGCCCTCTGGTTCATCGCCGGCTCGGTGCTGGGCGGGGTGGTGCTCGGTGCGGCCAGCGGCGTGCTGGCCCTGGCGGCGCGCCCGTTGGCCGATCAGGGGACAGCCGCGCTGGCAGTGGCCGCCGTGGCCTGCCTCGTCGCGCTCGCGGCCGACCGGCGGCTCGCCGGCTTCCAGTTGCCGCTGCACCCGCGGCAGGTCAACGAGCTGTGGCTGACCCGCTACCGCCGCTGGTTGTACGCGGCCGGCTTCGGGCTGCAGATCGGTGTCGGTTTCGCCACCTACATCATGACGGCGGCCACCTACCTGGTGGTGGTGCTGGCGGCCCTGACCGGCTCACCGGCGCTGGCCGTGGCGGCCGGCGCGGTGTTCGGCCTGGTCCGCGGCCTGGCGGTGCTGCTCAGCGCCCGGTGCCGCAGCGCGCAGGCCCTGCGGCAGCTGCACCTGCGGTTGAGCGCGCTCGAGCCGGTCTCGCTGCGCACCGCCATGGCCGCTGAGGCGCTGGTCGCGGGCGTCCTGGGCTACGCGGCGGCCGGGGTGGTCGCCGGCTGCGCGGCGCTGCTGGCCGCGGGCCTGATCCTGACCGCCGACCAGGCACTTCGGCCAATTCGCGGCCGGGCACTTATGAAGAGCAGGCACAATCGCAACACTGAAGTGGTGCCCAGCGGGCACTAGCACTGGCAGGAACGCACGACAGCAGGACGCGCACGACCAGCACGACTCGGGGGCAACAGGGTTCAGGCAACAAGGTTCGGACAATAGCGCCCGGCCAGCCCCGAAACGATTGGCTCACACATGCGGTTCAAGCTGACAGCCAGCGCAAGCGCGGCTGCGTTGGTACTCGGATTCTTCGTCGCGGTGGTGGCGACGGCGCCACCGGCCTCGGCGTCGGTCGCCAGCCAGGCAGCCGCCGCCGTCCGCTACGCCAATGAGCGGGGCTACCGGTCCTCCATCGCTGTGATGGACACCCAGACCGGAGCCTTCACCGGCGCCGGGGACTACAACAGCACCTACGCCTCGGAATCGCTGGTGAAGGTGTTCATCGCGACCCGGCTGCTGATGACCGGGCAGATGTCGGGCTGGAACGAGAGCGCCGCCTACCGGATGATCACCCAGTCCGATGACGCCGCCGCCAGCGCGCTCTACGGCCGGGTCGGCGGCGACGGCATCGTCGACTGGATCGAGCAGGCGCTGAACGTCCCCAACATCGGCTCGGGCCCGCCGTCGCCCGGCTGGTGGGGCGCCACCCGGGTCACCGCCAGCGGAATGGTCCGGTTCTACAACGCGGTGCGGCACCGCCCGGCCGTCTGGAACTGGCTCGGCAACGCGATGCACAACGCGACCCCGTACGGATCCGACGGCGTGTACCAGTTCTTCGGCATCCCGAGCGCCACCACCGGCTTCGGGGTCAAGCAGGGCTGGGGCAATGACAACCCGCAGGGCCAGCCGGCGTTCAACTCGACCGGCTATGTCAACGGTGACCGGTACGCGGTGGCCATCCTGACCCAGGGCGGCACCTACGGCACCCCGATCGCCAACATGCTGACCGCCCAGGCCAAGTTGCTCATGCCGGGCGGCAAGATCGCCAACGACAGCCCGTTCGGCGGGGTCAGCAGCTGGTCGGTGCACGGGCGCTACCTCACCGTCAGAGGCTGGGCCCTGGACCCGAACGCCCTGTCCAGCGGGCTGCGGATCTTCTTCTACGTCAACGGCAAACCGTTCACCTACGTGCAGACGACCGAGCCGCGCGGTGACATCAACGCCCACTACTCCGCGACCGGCAACCACGGCTTCACCAAGGCGCTGAAGCTCGCCAACGGCGCCAACAACGTGTGTGCCTACGCCATCAACGTCGGAGCCGGCAGCAACACCAAGCTGGGCTGCAAGAGCGTGCCGCTGAACGGATCGCCGCTGGGCGGCATCAGCTCGGTGACCCAGAAGGGCAACCTGGCCACCTTCACCGGCTGGAGCTTCGACTACGACGCTCCGCACACCGCGCTGACGGTGGTGGCCAACGTCAACGGCAGGTTCGCCGGCGCGGTCGGCTCCACCGTGTCGCGTCCGGACATCAACCAGGCCTTCCGGGGCACCGGCCTGCACGGCTACCGCATCTCGGTGCGGCTGCCGGCCGGGTCCAGCACGGTCTGCCTGCACGCGCTCAACCAGGGGCCGGGCACCGAGAGCCGGTTGGGTTGCAAAACATTCAGGGTGTCGCTGTCCCCGATCGGGATGATCGACTCGGTGACGGTGCAGGGCAGCCAGGCCGTGGTCAGCGGCTGGACCTTCGACTTCAACAACACCTCGCAGGCGATCGGTGTGGTGATCGACCGCAACGACAAGCATGTCGCGTGGGGTCCCACCACGATCGAGCGCAGCGATGTCAACAGCTCGTGGGCCATCACCGGCAAGCACGGGTTCAGCCGCACGGTCCAGTTGGCCGCTGGAGCCAATGAGCTGTGCGTCTACGCGGTGAACATCGGATCCGGCGGCAGCAACCCACTGCTCGGTTGCCGGACGGTCTGACCTAGCTGGTCAGCCCGGGCTCCTGGCTCGAGCCTTCAGGCAGCGGTACCGCCTGGGCTCAGCCAGGCCGTCGACGACCCGGTCTGCCGCGAGGGTGCGTGAGATCGGGTGGTAGGGCACCTCACCGGTGCGACCCACAGCTCGGGACAAATCCTCTCTAATCCACTGCAACCAACCCGTGCGGAGCGGTGTTCTTGATAGTTGAGGACCGCTCACCGGGTTATCTGCCGACGCTCGTTCCTCCAGCTCACCCCTGCCTTCACCGACATTCCTGCCTCGCAATCCCAAAGGACGGACCCGCCCATGACGGCAACCCCGGTCACCTCGCAGCGGGCATACCAGCATGCTCCCTTCGCGCCCCGCCCCTTACAACTCGCCAGCGATGATGCGAACCCTGCCACCAACGATCTTCTAGTCGCGTCCCTGCAGGCCCACCTCGCCGATCTGCAGCGCACCGTGGACAGCGCGAGCGCGCTGATGAGCCGACTCAGCGAGCCGGCCACTGCCCTGGAGCTGATACGCCGGTATGCGGCCAGGCATGTGCCTCGCTGGCACTTTCCGATGCTGAACGACAGGCAGCGCAATGACACCTTCGCGGCGGCTGTGAGGCAGGTCGTGAAGCCGGGTGACCACGTGCTCGACATCGGGTCCGGAAGCGGGCTGCTGGCGATGCTCGCCGTTCAAGCCGGCGCCGATCGAGTGATCAGCTGCGAGGTGGACCCGCTGCTGGCTGAGGTCGCAAGGCAGGTCATCCACAGCAACGGGCTCTCTGAGCACATCACCGTTGTCCAGAAGCTATCGACGGATCTACGGATTGGCCGGGATCTGGGCGGACGAGTAGACGTCATCGTCACCGAGATAGTTGATTGCGGCCTTATCGGTGAGGGTCTGCTGCCGACACTTCAGCATGCGCGACAGGAGTTGCTCAAGCCTGGTGGCCGGTTGCTGCCTCATGCGGCTCGCGTATACGGGGCGGTGCTTTCCTGCCCAGCGGCCCGCTCGCTCAACTCGGTGCAGGCTGCTCTCGGATTCGATGTCGCGACGATGAATCACCTGTCCACACCTGGGCACTTCCCGCTCCGGTTGGCCACCTGGCCGCATCAGTTGCTCTCCGATGACGCGCAGCTGTTCGCAGTGGACTTCGTCGAGGAACCACTGGTGGATGGCTGCCAGGTGCTGCGACTGCCCATCACCGCGACGGGGGTCGCCGACGGCATGCTCGCCTGGTTCCAGCTCGATCTTTCCGAAGGGATCCAGCTCGACAACTCCCCCAGCAACGCCGGCTCGCATTGGATGCAGGCATACGTGCCCTTTCCCCAGGCCTGGCCGTTGAGCGCCGGCGAAGTGGTCGACATCGAAGTCCGCTGGCGAGATCTGCACATCACGGCAAGGCCTCTGGCACGTGAAGCGTTGGACGGTGACCCGCGATGAATTACGTGCCCCCGCCCTACCATCCGGATGTGCTCAGCGGCGCCGAGCTGACCGCGGCGATCCTGCGGTATGCGACCAACCCCATCTATCTCGACAACGAGGAGTGGGTGAACGAGGACAATCCATACCGACGCCAGCTACGACCCCAGGTTCTGCCGCACCTGGTGTTCGACACGCCGTTGCGACGCGACCAGGTCTTCAACTACGAGAGCCTCGCTGCGCACCGCATGCTGACCAGCATCTACGAGGCTGATCTGGTATTCCTGCCGAAATCAGAATTGACTCCGGAGAAGTACCGTGACTTCCATTCGTTCTACTCGCCCCACAACCGCTCTCGCGGTGAGGTGATCCGCCCGGCCTTGGAACGATTCGCCTTCGGTTTCCTCGATGACGAAGTCAGCGTTTCGGGGGACTGGGACGCCGAGTCGCTGGAAACCTTCCTACGTGATCTTGACAACCGTGTGACGGGCGCGGTTCTCCCGGCTGAGAAGGCGATTCGCGAGTCCAGTGATCCCCAACGGGCCGCGAAAATGTGGCTCATCCAGTTCGCGCCGGACTTCTTGTCCGAGGCTTCGCCGATGCTGCGTAACTTGCTGGGCAACATCGGCAGCATCCAGTCCGAGTGGTTCAAGATCGTCATCGACGAGTACGGGTACGGCGTTCACGAAACCAAGCACAGCACCCTCTTCGAGCGAACCCTCGACTCGGTGGGACTGAAGGACGACGTCCACCGGTACTGGCAGTACTACCTGCCGGGCAGTCTGTTGATGAACAATTACTTTCACTACCTGGGTAAGAACCATGAGATGTTCTTCCGGTACCTGGGCGCGCTGTTCTACACCGAGACGACACTGGTGGACTTCTGCGCTCGGGCGGCCGGCCTGCTCAACGACGTGTTCGACGGCGCCGCGGATGTCGAGTACTTCACCGAACATGTCCACATCGACACCCACCACGGCCGGATGGCGCTGGAGAAGTTGATCCTGCCGGTCGTGCGCCGCTACGGCGCGGTGGTGATCCCTGAAATCCTTCGAGGTTACGAGGAATTCCACGTGATCGCTGAGATCGCTGACGAAGACTTCGTCTCCCAGATCGCCTGGATGGACGCGGGCCCCACCAACAAGTCCCTTCACGATCCGGTCTACCAGTCCGTGGCCGAAGGGCGGGTGACCGCACCGGTCGCGCACATCGTCGAACCGTTCGGCGAGCTGTCCAACACCCACAGCCACCAAGGCGACGAGCTCTGCCACATCGTCACCGGCACCATGAAGTTCGTCAGCGGCTTCGATTCCCACCAGATCCTGCAGGCCGGCGAAGGCACCGTTATCTGGCGTGACCGCCTGCACGGCGCCATCATCGAGTCCGACGAGTGCGTGTACGAGATTCACTCGGTGGGGGATTACAAGAAATGCATGTCGTGAAGATATCCACCACCGGACTGGGGAACTGCGCTGAGCTCAATCAGGTTCCTTATGTCTATGCCAGCACCTCGTTCGGGGCTTTCGTCTTACCGGCGCGCTGCCCCCACCGAGGCGGGCCACTACATCTGGCACGGGTAGAAGGCGGTAGTCATCGCTTGATCTGCCCTTGGCACGGCAGGGCGACGCCAGTCGGCCGGGCCGCACGGCACGGGCTACCGGCAGTGCGTCGCGGCGACCGGGTCTCGATCGTGTTTCCGGGTGACCGGCCCGACGATTGCCTCGTCGTCCACCGTCCGCTGTCCCCGGATATCAGCTTGCGTCCAGGGGATCGCCCCACGAGCGTGGCACATGCCTGAATCGGGTTCGTCCTATGACCCGCACGGCCCTGCGGTGATTGTCGATCCGTACTCCTCGGGTGCGCAACTGGCGCCGGCGTTCACCGCCCGCGGCATTCCCGTGGTCGCGTTGCTGACAGCGCCCCGCCCACCTGCGGTGTACGCCAGCTCCTACCGTCCGCAGGACTTCGGCACGGTGCTGATCCACGAGGGTTCGATAGCCGGCCTCGCCGCCAGGGTGGGGGCACTGCGGCCTCGCTGCGTCCTGGCAGGCACCGAGTCGGGCGTGGAGTTGGCTGAGAGGCTGGCGCCACTGGTCGTCGCCGAAGTGGCTAACGTCGCGACACTTGCGGATGCGCGCCGGCACAAGGCCAGAATGGCCGAAGCTGTCGCACTCAGCGGCCACCGGACTATCCCCCAGGTATGCGCGAGCGACCGGCAGCAGGTCACGCGGTGGATTCAGGAGACCGGGCTGTCCGGTTCAGACCTGGTGATCAAACCACCCAAGAGTGCCGGCACTGACGGTGTCACCTTCGTGCCCGGCGGCCGGGGCTGGGCGCGCGTCTTCGACAAGGCTCTCCACAGCACCAATCAGCTGGGAATCGTCAATGATTCACTGGTCGTCCAGCAGCACATCGCAGGCACCGAATACGTGGTCGACACCTTCAGCCATGATGGGCTCCACACGGTCACCGACGTCTGCCGCTACACCAAGATCCACAATGACTCGCAGATGGCTGTCTACGACACGATGGAATGGGTCGATCCGAACACGCCTGTCGTAGCCGAGTTGGTCGAGTACACCCGCGGAGTGCTCGATGCCGTCGGCATGCGCTTCGGGGCCGCACACGTGGAGCTGATGCACACAGAGTCCGGCCCCGTCCTCATCGAAATGGCCGCCCGCTCGCACGGCGGTGGCCAGCCCCGGTTCTGCAAGCTGGCGACCAATGACAGCCAGATCGAGCGCACGGTCCGCTATTTTGATGGCGACCACGACATCTCGATGTCCTACCAGCTGGTCAACCAGACCCTGATCGTCTTTCATATCGTGCCCAGCACGTCTCAGGTCGCCGATACCGACGGTATGGACCGCATCCGGAAACTACCGAGCTATTACGAGTCGAGTGCCAACTTCAAGCCCGGCGACCATATCGAGATCACCAAAGATTTGTTCGGAAGCCTGGCCGTCGGCTTCGTGGTGCTCTCAGGCCAGGATCGGGCGGCACTGTGGAAGGACTACGCCACCATCCGATCCATCGAAGCCGAGATGTTCCGCCCTTGCTCGCCAGCCTCGGCTGCCGATACGGCACAGCAGCCAGCGTAATCACAGGACTGATCAGTCAGTGAACCGGCGATGACGGCCGTCATCTCGTGGCACTTCCTGTTCGCTGCTGTCGTGGTAATCGTGACACCCGGGCCGGATATCGCCTTTCTCACCAGCATCTTGCTGCGAAGTCGCAACAGGCGTGCCGCGATCCTGGCCGCCAGCGGCATGATGCTCGCCGGCATCGGCCACGCGGCGCTCGGTATCGGTGGTATGACGCTGGTGTTGTATGACCATCCCGGCCTGTTCCTGACGCTTCGAGCCTGTGGCGCTGTGATTCTTGCCTGCTACGGCCTGGTCATCCTCAAAGGCCTCATCGATCAGGCTCGAGCAGATCCCGAGCCGGCTGGCCTGCCGGCGGCGGGGGCAGCGAGCGCGGCCAGGCCAGTACGGCATCCCTTCATCGCAGGCTTTGGTTGCACAGCGGCAAATCCCAAGGTAGGCCTTTTCTTGGTGGCTTTCCTGCCGCAGTTCGTGCCTCACGACGCCGCGACAACAGCGGCTCTGCTATCACTGGCGACGACGTATTTGGCGCTGGGAGCGCTGTGGCTCGCCTTCTGGATCTACTTGATCGGCCGGCTCCAGGACGCGCCGGCGCTGGTCCGCATCCGGCCGGCGACTGAGCTTGTCATGGGTGTCGTCCTCTTGTTCTTTGCCGCCCGGCTCGCAATGCAGTGAACAGTCCTGCGAATGCTCACGGTCCTTCAGGCGCTCCTGCTGGGGACTCCTTCGCCTCCTCGGAGCTGTTCGGCATACATACGTCGAAGCGCAGTCATACCTCGTGATATATGTGACTTGGCGGTCCCCTCCCGGCAACCCAATATCGACGAGATCTCGGCAATCGGAAGGCCTGCGACGTGACGCAGGACCACTGCCGCACGTTGCGCCGGTGAAAGGTAGGACAGCATCTGCCGCAGTTCGACGTTGGCTTCCCGACGCAGCACCTGCTCCTCCACGCCGGCTCCGGCATCCGATTGGTCAGGAGGCTCCGCCATCCTCACCTCCGCTACCCGCCGGCTTTCGTCACGTAAGCCGTTGCGCCAGGTGTTGAGCAAGATAGTGAGCAGCCAGGCCCGGGGCTCGAGGTTGAGCACCCGTTCCTGCGGAAAGCTTTGCAATGCTCGAAAAGCCCGAAGAAAGCATTCGGAGGACAGGTCTTCGGCCTCGATCGAAGAATGGGTAAGCCGGAACGCGACCGCATAGACAGTGCGGCCGTACATCCGGACAAGCTCGACGAAGCCAGCGCCTAAATCGTTCGTAATCGCCAGGCGCAGCTGGGTGAGGTCGTTTTCTTGATCCACTGCGGAGCTGTGTGGATACATCGGTCAATATTAGCTCATAGTACTAAAAGGGCATAGAGAACAAACCAGGCTTGACCATCAGGCGCACCGGCGAGTCAGGGCGCGATCTGGTCGCGGTGCTCTGGCTCCAGCCCCTCCCTGAGGCCACCGACCCGCTTCCCCTCTTCCCGACGCCAGGTCCTGAACGCGCCGGCCATGCCGATCAGCCATACGGTTCCGATCAGCAGGGACCCGATCACGTCAGACAGGTAGTGCGCGCCCAGTGCGATCCGGGAGAAGCCGATCAGCAGCGCGAGCAGGCCGGCCACCAGGACAGCCAGCGCCCGCCAGCGGCGGGGGATGATCGGCAGGAAGACCGCGAGCAGCACGCCGAAGCCGACGATTGCCGCCTGCGCGTGCCCGCTCGGAAAGGACTTGCCGGGCGCGACCACCAGCGGGTCGCTCAGATGCGGCCGGGCCCGGTCCACCAGCAGTTTGATCAGGTTGTTGAGCACCGAGCTGCCGACCACGGTGACCGCGACGAACAGCGCCAGCCGCGGCAGGCCGCGCCGCCACAGCCAGCCGGCGACCAGGGCCATCACCAGAAACCAGACGACCGTCTTGCCTGAGTTGCTGAGGGCATGCATCACCCAGGTAAAGGTGGAGTGCTCCCGCGAGAAGCGGTTCATGTCGAGGGCGATGTCGCGGTCCAGCCGCAGCAGCGCCGTCGAGGAGGTTCTGACCAGCACCAGCAGGAGGACGAACAGCGCCGCCGCCACCAGGGCGATGGCGAACACCACCGCCGTCCGGCCGGCGAACCGGCGCCGGCCCGCGTTCTCACGCTGCTGGCTGGCGCTCTCATCAGTCTGCCCGCGCCCGGGGGGCCCGGAGGCACTCACGGGCGCACGCAGCGCAGGGTGAGGGCCGCGGGCAGCACCTCGACCCGCAGTTCGGTCGCCTCACCGCGGAATTCGCCGTCGAACTCGATCGGCAGGGCCACCGCCGACTCGATCGTCACCCGCTTGCCGCGCAGGATGTCGGCCTGCCGGCCGGCATTGGCACGGCGGCGCAGGATCCGCCACACCAGCGCCGGCCAGTCCCCGAAAGTGCGGGGTTTGAGCACGATCACGTCAAGGTGCCCGTCGTCCGGGCTGGCGTCGGGCATCAGCGTGATGCCGGCTTCGAGCTGGCCGACGTTGCCGACCAGCACGCCGATCGCCTCGGTGCTCAGCGGCAGGCCGTCGTCGACGGCGATGGTGAACTGCGCGTGCGGGCTGCGCCGCAGGGCTCGGGCCATACCGCCAAGATAGGCCAGCCAGCCGAACCGCCTTTTGAGCTTCTCATCGGTGTCCCGGATCAGGGCGGCGTCGAAGCCCAGCCCGGCCATCACTGTGAACCGTTGCTCGCCGGCCTCCAGCACGTCGATCAGCCGCTCGTCGGCGCCGAAGGCGACGTCCAGCGCTTGGCCGAGATCCAGCGGGATGCCCAGGTTGCGGGCCAGCAGGTTGCCGGTGCCGACCGGCACGATCGCCATCGCCACCCCGGTGCCGGTCAGCGCGCCGGCGCAGGCCGCCACCGTGCCGTCCCCGCCGCAGACCAGCACCAGCCGCGCGCCGGCCGCGATAGCCGCCGCCGTCTGGCCGCCGCCGCTGTCCTCGGGGGTGGTCTCGAACCAGAGCGGCTTGTCAGGGCCGCAGCGCTTGCTGATGGCAGCCTTCAGCGCCGCCAGGTCGTCGATCTTCGCGGGATTGAGCACCGCGGCGACGCCGCTCACGCCGGCCGGTGGTGCGGTGATGATCGCCGGCCGAGCACGAGCGCGCTGGTCACCGCCAGCCAGCAGCAGGCCAGCAGCAGGCCGCCGGCCACATCGCTGGGGTAGTGCATTCCGCGGTACAGCCGCGACGTCGCCACCAGCACCGGCGCCAGCACGGCCAGCGCGAGGGCCAGGTTCCGCAGCCACACCCTGGCGCCGAGTCGCCAGGCCAGCACCGCTAGGCCGCCGTACAGCGCGATCGATGCGGCGGTGTGCCCGGACGGGAAGCTCGAGGTCGGCGGCGCGGAGTCCAGGCGCGGCACCGGCGGTCGGTCCCGGTCGACCAGCATGGTGGTGCTGACGAAGATCGTGACCTCGCCGATCACGGCCACCGCCAGGAACAGCGGTTCGCGCCAGCGCTTGAGCCGCAGCCGGAGCGCCACGAAGGCCAGCAGCCCGATGGTGATCACCGTGATGGTCTCGGCGAGAAAGCTGCACACCGATGTGACGACATTCCATGGATGGCTGCGGTTGGCCGCCAGCTCCCGGTCCACCGAGACGTCCCAGCGCACCAGGGCACTGCGGCTCCACTGGTCGCCGAGCAACTGGCCGATCAGCACCAGCACCAGCCAGAGCAGCACCGCGGCGGCGAGCAGCCACAGCGCGGTGGCCCGCCAACCGGTGTCCTGCCGCCGGTCCTCGGGCTTCTGCGCCAGTTGGCTCACGTGCGTCGCCAGGCGGCCTCGGCGTAGGCGTACAGACCGAAGGCGATCAGGCCGACCGCGCACACGGCGATCAGCAGCCGGCCGGTGTCGGAGTCGGCGACGGTGCTGCGCAGCGCGCCGTCCAGGCCGCGGGCCTTGCTCGGGTCGTACTCCCAGGCGGCCCGGATCAGGAAGAAGCCGACCAGGCCGAACACCACGCCCCGCGCCGTGATGCCGAAGGTGCCCAGGAACCAGACGATCCGGCGGCTGCGGGTCGGCATGTCCTCCATCGCGAAATGCTTCTTGAACTTGCGCATGATGCCCTGGAACATCAGCCCCAGGCCGATCCCGATAATCACGGCGCCGATGATGCCGATCACCCATCGGCCGAGCGGGTACTCCATCACCTTGGAGGTCCACTGCTGCTGCTGGTTGGCCTGGCTCTTGCTGCGAGCGGTCGCCAGGATGGTGAAGGCGCTGACGGCCAGACCGGTGTAGATCACGCCGCGGGCCAGCGACTTCAGCCGCGGGAGCTTGTCGTCCTTGCTCTTGCCGGTCACGCCGAAGGCGGCCTCGGAGTACCGCCAGAGCGCGTAGCCGACGAACCCGATCGCGATCAACCACAGCAGCAGGAAGCCGCCGGTGTGCCGGGCGACCTCCTGCATCGCGCCCCGCTGATCTGCCTCCGGGGTGCGCTTACCCAGCACCAGCATCACGGCGAAGAAGCCGAGCAGCAGGTAGATGGTGCCCCGGGCCGCGAAGCCCAGCTTGGCCAGGCCCTTGAAGCCATCGCTGTTGGACACTCGTTCCGCGGTCGTGCCTGCTGTCATTTTCCGCCCCCAGGAGTTCGGCGAAGAGTACCTCGGTTCAGGCCGTCAGCAGTCACTGTTGTTTCCTGAGGCCTCCTGGCACCCCGTCCGGACGGGGTGGCGCCGGTCAGGGAGTACCCGCGCCACGGCAGCATCGCGGCCACCCGTATCCTCTTCGACGGAGGATTCGCATAGTGGCCTAGTGCGCACGCTTGGAAAGCGTGTTGGGTTAACGCCCTCAGGGGTTCGAATCCCCTATCCTCCGCCAGCTTCCCTGGACGCCTCTCGCCCGCCGCTCAGCTCTTGGCCGCCCGGGCGACCTCGGCGAACGAGATCAGGTCGGGAAACTCCAGGTCGTAGGAGTACGCCTCGGCGGGCTCGGGAGTGGCGCCCTGGCCGGGACGCCCGGATCGGCGATTGATCCACACCGACGGCAGCCCGAGGCGCTTGGCGGGCACGTGGTCGTGAAAGAGGCTCTGGGCCACGTGCAGCAGCCGCTCTCGCGGGACGCCCAGCTCCTTCAGCGCCTCGTCCAGGGCCTGGAAGTGGTTCGGCGCGGGCTTGTAGGCGCCGACGTCCTCGGCGGTGATGATCCGGTCGAACGTCACGCCCAGGCGCTTGTTGGAGCCGGCGAAGCCTTCCCGGTGCACGTTGGAGACGATGATCAGCTTGTAGTCCCGGGCCAGGGACGCCAGGGCCTCGGGTGAATCGTCGAAGGCCGGCCAGTCCGGAACCGAGGCGCCCAGTCGCTGCGCCCATTCCTGGCTCACCGGCGCCCCGAGCTGGTCGCCGGTGCGCCGGAAGGCCTCGGCGAGAACCGCCGAGTACAGAGCCTTCGGGGTTTCGGTCTCGACCTGGGCCTCGTGGTCGCCGTAGGCCAGCAACAGCTCCTCGTCGGAGATGTCCAGGCCGGATTCACGGGCCCACGCGGAAAGCACCGCGGCGAGGCCGGTCTCCCAGTCGATGAGGGTTCCGTAGCAGTCGAAGCTCAACGCGTCGTAGTCGGCGAGGTTCATGGCGTGCTCCTTCGCGGTCGAGCCTAGCGAGGTTGCGCTAGATCCTCAGCTCGGCGGTCGCCGCTCAGCGCGTTGGTCGCCGCTCGGCCATCAACGCCTCCAGGGTCTTGCGGGCGCCCCGGTCATGCAGGGACTCCAGCGCGGCCAGGTAGGCCGCGGTGAACCGCTCCTGCTCGACCAGGTCGTCGAACAGCTCGCGGTTGCGCAGGAACGCCAGCGGGTCCCGGCGCTGCTGGCGCGCCGCCGCGGTCACGGTGTCGGCCAGCCGGTCCACCACCTGAATCGGGTTGCCGTCCTCGTCCACCCCCTCGGCGTAGCGCGCCCAGCTGGCCACCACCGCGGCCGCCAGGGTGATCTCGCCGCCGGTGGCCAGGTTCTCCCGAATCACCGGCAGCACCCACTTCGGGATCCGGTCCGAACTCTCGGCGCACAGCCTGGCGATCGTATCGCGCACCTGGTCGTTGGAGAAGCGCTCGATCAGCTTCGCCTGGTAGCCCCGCAGGTCGATGCCCGGCACCGGCCGCAGCGTCGGCGTCGCCTCGGCGCGCATGTAGGCCAGCAGGAAGTCGGCGAACAGCGGGTCCTGAGCCGCCTCGTGCACCAGGCGATAACCGGACAGGTAACCGAAATAGCACAGCGCCTGGTGGCCGGCGTTGAGCAGCCGCAGCTTCATCAGCTCATACGGTTCGACGTCGGCGACCAGTTGCACCCCCGCGTCCTGCAGCGGCGGCCTGGCCGCGAACCGGTCCTCGGCCACCCACTGGGTGAACGGCTCGCACACCACCGGCCACTGGTCCTCGACGCCGAACCGGGCGGCCAGCTCGGCCCGGTCGGCGTCGGTGGTCACCGGGGTGATCCGGTCGACCATGCTGCTGGGAAATCCGACCTCCCGCTCCACCCACTCCCCGAGCGCGGGGTCGCGCAGTCGCGCGAAGGCGGCGAAGGCCCGGCGCGTCACGTCGCCGTTGCCCTGGATGTTGTCGCAGGACAGCACGGTGAACGGCGCCAGACCCCGGTCACGGCGGCGAACCAGCGCCTCGGTGATCAGGCCGAAGGTGGTGCTCGGCACGGCGCCGGGCTCCAGGTCGCGCCGGACGGCCGGGGCCTCAGAGTCGAACTCGCCGGTGACGGCGTGGATGTTGTAGCCGCCCTCGGTGACGGTGAGCGAGACGATCCGGGTCCTCGGGTCAGCCATCCGCTCGATCACCGCCTCCGGGCTCTCGGGGGCGAACAGGTAATCGACGATCGAGCCGATCACCCGCGGCTCCCAGGCGCCGTCCGGGTGCTTGACGATCAGGGTGTACAGGTAGTCCTGGGCGGCGAGCGCGTCGGCCATCCGCCGGTCACCGGGCAGCACCCCGACACCGCAGATCCCCCAGTCCAGGGCCGCGCCGTCGTTCATCAACCGGTCCAGGTACATGGCCTGGTGCGCCCGGTGAAAGCCGCCGACGCCGAAGTGGACGATGCCCACGCTGACCTGTCCACGGTCATAGCCGGGCACCGCCACCTCGGGGGCCAGCGCGGCCAGGTTCGAGGCCGAGAGCGCCACCATGGTTAGCTCCTTCCCGACCCGAGTCGTGAGTCCATAGTGGCCTAGCCGCATGCGGGGCGGTTATGTCATCAGCCTGGTCACTCACTCCGCCCTTCGCCCCGGGCTCTACTCCAAATCAAGCATGACGAGCGCGGCATCAAGCATGACGAGCGCGGCCGGCGCTGGCTCACTGAGCAGCAGGACGCCCTTCTGCAGGCTCTTGGGTGTCTGGGGGTAGCAGGCCCCGGGCACAGGGGTGATCGTCCAGGAGCACGACCTGGAACTCATCGGCGTGCGCTGGGGCACGCTGCGCTTTTCGCGCACTCCACGACGCCCTGGGCGGCGGCGTAGACCACTCCACCCCCACATTGCCCGTATCCTGCATCGAGCTTGAGCTATACCTCACTCATCAGATCACTTACTAGCCGGATAGTCAGCCAGGTTTAGCGCCACACGCCGAAGAAGTCCCACACTGGGTTCTCGGCTTGCTACCAGCTCTGCCTTAAAATCAAGGACACGTCCTCGCGCATCGAGGCTGCCAAGGACATGGCCGCGCCTTCGTCCTCTTCTGAGAGGATCAACCGCATTTGAGTTGAAAGAACTAGATCAAGGCGTTCTCGAACCTCGACGGGGACCGCTTCATATGGTTCCCATGCTGAAGCTAACAACTCTATGACATTGGTTAGAACGAACAGCCGAGGGCTAACGGTCATTTCAGCTGATTGACGACATTCTTTCGCTAGCTCATCCAATCCACTTGGCGGGAATGCGGCGAGACCACTTTCAGCTAGGCGTAGAAGCTCGGACTTTGCCAACTGGCTTAATTCCAAGATCGCGGTAAGTGATGAGCGGCCGGTACGCAACTCCGAGCTCTCGGAATTTATCCTCTGCCTCGTCGCCTCGGTCAACTAATGTGACGGCCAGTACGATCCGCGCCCCAGTTTCCTGCACGACCCCGAGTGCCTCCAGGATCGAACCGCCTGTGCTAACGACATCGTCCACGAGTAGCACTCGCATGCCAGGCGCGAGCTGCGCCCCCTCGATGCGCTTCCCCTTGCCGTGCTTCTTGGCCTGCTTCCGCACCACGAACCACCGCTTGCGCGCCAAAAGCGCGATGCCAATCGCGTAGGCGTCAGCCCCGAGGGTCAAACCACCGACCGCGTCGAACTCGACGCCCGTGGCGTTCGCCAGTTCCATGATGGCTTCGCAAGCGAGGCCGAGGTGCTCGCCTTCAGCCAACGCCTTCTTGCCGTCCATGTAGTCATGGCTCAGTTCGCCCGAAGCAAGCTGAAACGGTTCGGCCCGGTACTCCAGGCCGTGCTGCTTCACAATTGCTACGACATCGTCGCGCAGTGCTGACAAGGTGGGACGCTCCGAACTTACGGTGTGCGCTGAGGGAGGAGGACTTAACAGGTCCTCGCGACGTGCCCATACTGCCATGCATCCTCCGATCCGCACTACAGGGGTGCGGTCTATTGGCTTAGCCCACTACCAACGTGCTCAAGTGTCTCTTACGCGAGTAGGCTATCCGTGGAAACACGCCCGAATAACACGGCTATCTTGGGCCCTCATCCCACGCTCAGTCCATCAACCTACCCCAGTTGTGTCAGCCGAGTACACGGCTAATCTGTAGAGGTGGCCCACAGCGACGCATCGTCCAACCGCATGCCTGAGCGCCTCTGCGCTCGGGCCGGTTGTGGTCAAGCCGTGGTCGGCCGCAGCGACAAAATTTATTGCTGCAACAAGTGTCGCTGGGATGCGAACAATCGCAAAGCGCCACCAGCAACCCTCGATAGTATGACCGGCCAAGCCAGCGTCATCGACTTTGCTCGGGGGCGACGTAATCAGATTGCGGCGGCAGCAGATGCGAAAGCATTTGACAAAACCCGAGTGTCGGACCTGCTGGACGCCGTCTTCCTTGCGCTCGGTCGCATTGATTCTGCGTCACGTTCGCAGCGACCCTCCGACTGGCGAGAACTGCATGACCAACTAGCCAATGCCGTTACAAGATTGCTCGACACGCTCGGCCTAGATTATGAGCGCTAGGGCTTGTGGCGCGGCTTCTTCACCCTGCTGGGTCGCTCGGCGCCGTCCTCGCGGGTCAGCTCGATCAGCTGGCCCGAGATCCGGGTCCGGCTCAGCGCGTCCAGCGTCCGGGGCGGCAGGTCCGCCGGCAGCTCGACCAGGCTGTGATCGATCCGGATGTCGATGTGGCCGAAGTCCTGCCGGCTCAGGCCGCCCTCGTTGGCGATGGCGCCCACGATGGAGCCCGGCTGCACCTTGTGCCGCTTGCCCACCCGGATGCGGTAGGTGGCCAGCCGGACGTCGGACTTGGCGCGGCGCTGCCCGGCCACCCGGACCGTCGGGCGATCCCGATCCCGATCCCGATCCCGGTCGCCGGCCCGGTCGGCCGCTGAGCTGAACTCGTTCTTCCTTTTCACCACGGGAGGTTCGGGCGCCAGCAGGAACGACTGGTCGTCCTGGGACAGCACCGCCAGCGCCGCCGCCACATCGGCCACCGGCACGTCGTGCTCGCGGGCGTAGTCATCGATCAGGCCCCGGAAGAGGGGCAGTTGCGGCGAGGCCAGGCTGGCCGTGATTGAGTCGGCGAACTTCGCCACCCGGGTGGTGTTGACGTCCTCCACGCTCGGCAGCGTCATCTCGGTGAGCGGTTGCCGGGTGGCCCGCTCGATCGAGCTGAGCAGGTGCCGTTCCCGGTGGGTCATGAACAGCAGCGCCTCACCGGTGCGACCGGCCCGCCCGGTGCGCCCGATCCGGTGGATGTAGGACTCGGTGTCGGTGGGGATGTCGTAGTTGAGGACGTGGCTGATCCGCTCGACGTCCAGGCCGCGGGCCGCCACGTCGGTGGCCACCAGGATGTCGAAGGCGCCGCTCTTGAGCTGGGCAATGGTGCGCTCACGCTGGGCCTGCACCAGGTCGCCGTTGATCGCCGCCGCCGAGAAGCCCCGGGCGCGCAACCGCTCGGCCAGGTCCTCGGTGGCCTGCTTGGTGCGGACGAAGACGATCATCGCCTCGAACTGCTCGACCTCGAGGATCCGGGTGAGGGCGTCCATCTTCTGGGCGTTGGCCACCTGCAGGTATCGCTGCCGGGTGTTGGCCGCCGTGACGGTCTTGGTCTTGACCGTGATCTCGGCGGCATCGGTGAGGTAGCGCTTGGAGATCCGCCGGATCTGCGGCGGCATGGTGGCCGAGAAGAGCGCCACCTGCTTGTCGGCCGGGGTGTCGGAGAGGATCTTCTCGACGTCCTCCTGGAACCCCATCTGCAGCATCTCATCGGCCTCGTCCAGCACCAGGAAGCGCAGCCGGGTCAGATCCAGGGTCTTCTTCTCCAGGTGGTCGATCACCCGGCCGGGCGTGCCGACCACCACGTGCGCGCCGCGGCGCAGGCCCGACAGCTGCACGCCGTAGCTCTGGCCCCCGTAGATCGGCAGCACGTGCAGGCCGGGCAGGTAGTGGGCGTACTTGCTGATCGCCTCGGACACCTGCAGCGCCAGCTCGCGGGTCGGCGCCAGGATCAGCGCCTGGGGCGCCTTCTGGGCTTTGTCGTCCAGGTCGATCCGGGACAGGATCGGCACCGCGAACGCGGCGGTCTTGCCGGTGCCGGTCTGGGCCAGGCCGACGACGTGGCGGCCGGCCATCAGCGCCGGGATGGTGGCGGCCTGGATCGGCGAAGGGGTCTCATAGCCGACATCGGCCAGGGCTCGAAGCACCCGCTCGTCGATGTCGAGGTCGGCGAAACTCAGGTGGCTGGCAAGGGGTTCGTCTTCAGGCGCGCTCATCAGTGTCCAATCTAGTGGACGCCGGCGCGGCGCCGTTCAGGTCAGCGAGCTCGGGTCCGCCGGCACGTCGATGGCGTGCTCGCGCAGGATCTCCAGCGGGATGATCTCCAGCGCCAGGGCGTTGGTCGCGGCCAGCACCACCGGCGCGGCCACCCCCGCGCGGTAGGACTGCAACCAGCGCATCGCCACCACGCACCAGCGGTCACCCGGCCCCAGGCCGGCGAAGTCGTATTCCGGTCGGGGCGTCACCAGGTCGTTGCCCAGTTGCCGCTGATGTTGCAGGAACTCCGCGGTCAGCACCGCGCACACCGTGTGGCTACCGACGTCCTGCGGCCCGGAGGTGCAGCGGCCGTCGCGATAGAAGCCGGTGACCGGATCGCTGCCGCACTCCTCCAGTTCGCCGCCCAGCACGTTTCGGTTTTCGCTCACCCCGCAAGTCTGGCACCGGCGGGGCGTGGCTGGGGTTAGCCCCGTGCCCGGTGACTACTCAGGTCGTGCGGTCCTCGCGCACCCAGCTCGCCCGGCCCTCGTCCAGCCGGAGCTCGGCGTCGCACAGCGCGGCCGCCTCCGGGTCGTGGGTGGCCACCAGCACGCCGGCGCCGCGTCGCGCCTCGGCCCGCAGCAACCCCATCACCCGGCCACGGTTGAGCGCGTCGAGCTCGCTGGTGGGTTCGTCGGCGAGCAGGTAGGACGCGCGCTCGGCCAGCCCGCGGGCCACTGCGACCCGCTGCTGCTGGCCGCCGGACAGCTCCTCCAGCAGCTGGTCGGCGGCCTCGTCCAGACCCAGTGCCAGCAGCGCTGCCTCGGCGCGCTGCCGGGCGTCGACCAGCCTGGCCGCGACCAGCGGCAGCGCCACGTTCTCGATCGCGGTCAGGATCCGGATCAGCGCGTTGCCCTGCGGTATCAACACGATGCCGTTGGCCACCGCCTGATCGCGTCCGACGACCGGCTGGCCGGCCACGCTTAGCACGCCGGCCGACGGCGCGATCATGCCGGACAAGGCCGCCAGCAACGAGCTCTTGCCCGCTCCCGAAGGTCCGGTGACGGCCACCAGCTCACCCGGTGCGAGCGCCAGGTCAGCCTGCTGGACGGCGACCAGCTCACCGAAGCGGACCTCGATCCCCCGGGCGTGCAGGCCGCCGGTCACGTGCTGGCTCCCGGCCGTCCGCTGCCGTCCGCGCTCGGGCTGCCGTCCGCGCTCGGGCTGCCGTCGGCGCTCGGGCCGCCGGGGCGAGGATCCAGCAGCACCGTGCCGTCCGGATTGAGCTTTACCCGCAACAGGGTTCCGGGCGCGAGCTGCTCGCGCACATCGGGCGGCAGTTGCAGCGAGCCGTCCCGGCCGAGCACGGCGAAATCCTCACCGCCGTGGCCCTCGGCTCCGATCCGGCCGTCGCGGATGGTGATGGTGCGCGGCATCCGGGCGGCCACCTCGGGGTCATGCGTCACCGTGATCACCGTGGTGCCCACCGATCGGTTCACCGACCCGATGGCCCGCAGCACCTCGTCGCGATAACGGTGATCGAGCTGGCTGGTCGGCTCGTCGGTCAGCAACAGGCCGGGCAGGGTCGCCATCCCGACCGCGACGGCCAGCCGCTGCAGCTGTCCCGGGGTGAGCTCTGCCAACCGGCGCCCGGCGCAGTCGGCCAGCGACAGCAGGTCCAGCACCTCGATGGGCCTGGGCAGTTGCCGGACTCCCAGGCGCTGAGCGGCCTTCTGCGCGAAGGCGACGTTCTGCGCCGGGGAGGCGTAGCTGAGCAGGTTGCGGGTCGCGCCCTGCAGCACCGCACCGACCTCGATGGCCCGCAGCCGGTCCAGTTCGACGTCGGACAGGCTGGAGAGGTCGTGCTCGCCCACCCGCAACCGGCCGGCGCTGGGACGCTGCACGCCGGCGAGCAGCGTGATCAGGGTGGACTTGCCCGAGCCGGAAGGCCCGAGCAGGCCCACCAGCTGGCCCGCCGGCACCTCCAGATCGACACTGGTCAGCGCGACGACGTCGTTGCCCTCCAGCCGGTAGATGTGCACCAGGCCGTGCGCCGACACCGACAGGCCTCTCATCGCCCCTGCCGTCACTGCCCCTCCCTCAGCGCGCTCGGCGACACGGCGCGCAGTACCAGGACCGCGGCCAGCGCGGCGGCACAGCACAGCAGCGCCAGCGCGCCGCCGGTGGCCAGCAGCACGACCGGCCACGCGGTGCCGTAGCTGGGCGACGGCACGGTGGACGGGTTGACGAACAGCGCCATCGCGGGCAGCGCCAGCCGGGCCCCGACCACCCCGACCGCGGCGCCGGCCAGCCCCCCGGCGAGCACGCCGAGCACCTGCTCGACCAGCACCGCCCGGCGCAGCGTGCGCAACGGCAGCCCGAGCAGCCGTAGCGCCGCGAGGTCATAGCCGCGGGGCCGCCTCGAGGTCACTGCGACGATGACGATCATCAACGCCGCCAGCAGGGCCGCGATCAGCCCCGCTGCCAGCGCCGCCCTGATCGACCAGGCCGGTGGCGATTGGTCATAGACCGACAGCTGGTCGGCGATCGTCGAGCGCCCGGTGACGCCGATGCCGGCAGCGGTCAGGGCCTCGGTCAGCCGGTGCTCGCGGGCCGGGTCGACCGTACGCAGCCAGATGCCGGCGGTGCTGTTGGTGAGCACCGACTGGCTGGCCGAGATCGCCAGCTCCAGATCCAGCAGCAGCGCGCCGGCGCCCAGCCGGGGCAGGAAAGGCAGCGACCCTACCGGCTGGCAGTTGGCCGAGGCGCCGTCGATGCCGTGCATCTGCACCGCCGAGTCGGCCTCACCGGTGACCGGGGAATCGGCACCCGGGGAACTGGCGCCCGCGGAGCCGGTGCCCGCGAGCAGGCAGGGCAGGTTCACCGGCACGTTGAGGTGCTGCAACGTGGCCTCGGACCCGTGACTGACCGCCTGCAGCGCCAGGGCGCCGGCGGCGCCCTCGGTGAATGAGACAGTGGCCGCCGCGCCGACCGCGGCCGCCGCCTCCTCGGCGTTGCGCCAGTCCTGCGCGCGGCCCAGCGGCACCGGCTGCCAGGGACCGGCCGAGCCGGCGGGTGGGCTGGCGGCGGAGCTTGCGTCTAATCCCAGCAGCTGGATCGACACCTTGGCCGCCAGGAAGTCACCCACCGTCCTGACCAGCTCGATCCGGCTCAGCGTGCAGCCCTGTTCGCAGCCGCCGAGCAGCGCGGTCGGGGCACCGGCGCCGGCACCGGTCCGCACCGGCAGTTGGGCGGCGGTCAGCGAGCCGTCCGGACGCCGCAGGTGAAACCGCAGCGACACCGGCTTGGGTCGGTCGCTGGAGGTCGGGTCATCGCTGACCAGGCTGACCGCGCCCAGCCGCAGCCGGAGCGCCCGGCCGCTCAGCACGACCGGATCGGGCGGGTCGGTCGGCACCAGCCGGTCCAGCAGCGGTTGGGGCGGGGCGTCGTGGTCAAAGCCCCAGTCGGCGATCCGGTTCAGCCGCCGGGGATCCGCGGCGAGCACCGGGGTCGCGTCGCCGTCGGGGCGCTGGGTGATCACCGCCATCGCGTAGTCCCCGCCCGGGTCGGCGTCAGCCACCACCGACCGGAGCTTGGCCGCCGTGGGGGTGGTGACCTCCAGCACCACCGCCGAACCGATCTCGGCCGCTGCCCTGGCTTCCCGGTTGACCGCCGCGACCTTCCACTGATCGACGCTGGAGACCAGCAACGCCACCGCCACGCACACCAGGGTGAGCACCCGTCGAAAGCCGGGCCGGCGGGCCGCCTGCAGGCCGGCCACCGCAACCACCAGCCGCCCTCGCCAGAGCGCCCGGCGCCCGGCCAGCCGAGCTGCCCACAGGGCCAGCCGGCCCAGCAGCAGGCCGGCCAGGATCGCGATCAGGCTGGGCGTGACGAGGGCCAGCGCGCTGTTGCGCTCACCGGTCAGCGCCACCGTGACACCGCCGACGGCGGCCACCGCCAGGCCGACCTCGGCCGCCCCGACACCCCGTCGAGCGGTGATCGGCGCTACGGTGCGCAGCAACTGCCCGATCGGCTGGGCCGCCGCCCGGCGGGCCAGCAGTGCCGCCAGTGCCAGCTCCACCAGGGCAACCGCGCCGCCGGCGAGCAGCACCGGCCAGCGCCACTCCGGCTCGACGCCGGCCGGCAGCCACCAGCGGCACAGCAGCCAGCACCCCGCCCAGGCCAGCAGCAGGCCGGGAACCAGCGTGGCGCCCACCAGCGCCGCGATCTCGCCTAGGTAGGGCCCGACCGCGGCGCGCTTGCTCTGGCCGCGCAGCCGGGCAAGGGCCAGCTCTGAGCGGCGCTGGTCGACCCCCACCGACACCACCAGGCCGAGCACCACCAGCACCACCAGCGCCAGTTGGACCGCCAGCGTCGGGATGATCACCCGGCTCTGGCGCCGTCCGGCGTCGGCCTGTTCCAGGACCGAGACCAGTCGCGATTCGACGCTGCCCCGGTTCGGATCTCCGGGCGGGTGCGCCGCGTCGATCCTGGCGGTGATCGCGTCCACCGCCTGCAGCAACCGCCGGCTGTCCTCGACGCCGATGCTCCCCGGCGGCACCGGCAGGTCGGCGAGGTACTGGAACGGCGTGCCGCTGCCGGCCGTGGCTGACCGGCGGGCGGCCTCGAAGGCCGCGACGCCGGCCGGTGACAGCAGCAGGGCGTCGGAATGCAGCAGGTCCGGCACGGCGTCGCCCTGCGGTTCGCGCACCACGCCGGCCGAGGTCGAGTAGGCACGGTCGAACCAGTAGTCGGTGGCCGGGTCGAACGGTTGGTAGAGCCCGGCCACCCGGACGGCGCCGATGTCGTAGGCCACCGACCCGCCCCGGCCGGTCAGCCGCAGCCGGTCGCCGACGGCGACCTGGAGCGCTCGGGCGCTGGAGCTGCTGACGAGCACCTCCAGGCCCGTCACCGGGCACCGCCCCTCGGTGATCCGCAGGTGCTGGCAGACGTCGTCGCGGCCGGCGGCGACCGCCTCGAAGCGCGAGCGCGGCCCGGTGACCGACACGTCGGCCTCGAAGCCGGTCACCGGCGTCGCGAACACCTCTCGCTGCCCCCCGGTGGGCAGATAGGACCGGACCTCGGCCGGCGAGCCCGCCGTGATCGTGACACCCCGCTCGGCGGGGCCGGTGTGGCTGAGCTGGGACCGGATCGCGGCCTGTTCCACCGCTCGCTGGTACATCGGCCCGGCCGCGCAGGCAGCGATCGCGGTCATCGACAGCAGGCCGACCAGCATCGATTGGCCGGCCCGGTGACGCAACGAGCGCAACCCCAACCAGCCGCCGGACATGGCCGACAGGCTAGCTCGCCCGAGCACGTTCCGCGTGCGGCGGCTGGCCCTGGGTGTGACTGCCCGAGTCGGCGCCTTCTAGAGGATTGACAGGGTATATGCACGAGTGCAATGTGGCTGGTAGGTGTCTTTGTCGACAAATCGCTCTCATATCCACCTCCTCTATCTTGGAGATCCGATGCCCTCTCGTCGCTTGCGGACCGGCAGCCACCTCATCACCCCCACCGGGCGCTCAGGCAGCAGACGCCGGCTCCGGGTAGGCCCCGTTCTGATGGCGCTCACCCTGGTGGCTACCAGCTGGACGGCCACCGCTTCGTTGTCGGCGACCTCCGCCGCGGCAGCTGAGAACCCGCCGCTGTGGCAGAGCATCAGCGGCTGCGGCGCGCTGGTTCCCATCAAAACCATCCAGGCGACGCCGTCGGACTACCTGTCGAAGCTCTCGCAGCTGGTTGCGGGCGACCGGCTGCAACTGGCCGCCGGCACCTACACCCAGGGCCTCAGCATCCACGGCAAGAGCGGGGGGCCGGACAAGTGCATCATCGTCGAGGGCCCAGCCAGCGGCTCGCCTGCCGTTTTCACCAACAGCAATGTTCGCAACATCGTGAGCTTGAAGGACTCGAGCTATATCGCGGTGCGCAACCTGTCTCTCGACGGCGGGGGTTTGGGGGGCGACGGCGTCCGGGGCGAGGCGCATGGCACGTCCAACCATCACATCCTGCTGGAGGGGCTGAACCTCAAGAATTTTGACGTAGATCCGCTGGTCTCGGGCATCAACAGCAAGTCCTGGGCCTGGAACTGGGTCGTTCGCAACAACACGATCGCCAGCACCGGCACCGGGATGTACTTCGGCCATTCCGACGGCACCTACGGGACCGCCAACTTCCTGGTCGAGAACAACGTCGTCTCCGACACCCGGGAGTACAACGTCCAGTTCAAGCACCAGACTGCCCGCAACACCTCGATCGGCATGCCCTCGACCGGGACGACGATCATCCGCAACAACGTCCTCAGCAAGGCGACCCGGCCGCTCTCCGGCGCCGACCGGGCGATGCCCAACCTGCTGGTGGGGCACTGGCCGACCTCGGGGCCCGGCTCCACCGACACGTACCAGATCTACGGCAACGTCCTTTACGACAACCCCCACGAAGGCCTGTTCCAGGGCGAGGGAAACCTCGCCTTCCATGACAACCTGCTGGTGAACCGCACCCAGTGGGGGGTCAGCATCCAGCGGCACAACGACGTGCCGAAGCGGATCGACATCTTCAACAACACCGTGGTCACCGCCGCCGAGGGCATCTACATCAGGGAGCCCGATCTCAACTATCCGCAGCGCGTCTTCGGCAACGCCGTCTTCTCCCCCACCCCCCTGACCGGCGGCCAGCAGAGCAACAACGTCACCGGCAGCTACAGCGCCGCCTCGACCTACCTCACCAACCCGATGGCCGCACTCGGAGCGGGCCTGGACCTCTACCCCAAGACCGGCCAACTCCAAGGCACCGCGATCGACTACTCCGCCCACACCGGCCTGATCGACTACGACCGCGACTTCAACTACCGGCCACGGATCGCCACCTATCGAGGCGCCTACTCCGGCGACGGCGTCAACCCCGGATGGAAGCCGGCGCTGGCGATCAAACCCGAACCCGCACCTGCTCCGCCTCCGAATCCAACTCCCGAACCGATCGGGAGCGGCTGTGGCGCGCTGACTCCGCTCCGGACCATCCAGGCGAACCCCTCCAACTACCGGTCGCTGATGGTGGGGCTGATCCCAGGTGATCGGCTCCAGCTCGCCGCCGGCACCTACACCCAGGGCCTGCCGATCTCGGGCATGAACGGGCAGGCCGACAAGTGCATCGTCTTCGAAGGGCCGGCCAGCGGTTCTCCGGCCGTGTTCCTCGCTAACGACGGCTCGAACGTCGTGAGCTTCAGGAACTCCAGCTACATCGCCGTGCGCAACCTGACCCTCGACGGCCGGGGCCTGAACTCCGACGGCGTCAAGGCCGAGTACGGCTCGGCATCGGTGCACCACATCCTGCTGGAGGGCCTGAGCCTCAGGAACTTCAACGCCACCGGGATCTCAGGCATCACCTCCACGGCTCCGGTGTGGAACTGGGTCGTGCGCAACAACACGATCACCAGCGCCTACTCAGGAATGTCCTTCGGCACCGACGGCACGCACACGATGGCCAACTTCCTGGTCGAGAACAACCTCATCTATGACACCCGCGCCTACAACCTCCGGTTCGGCCGCCAGCTCAGCCGGGACACCTCGATCGGCATGCCGTCGACGGGCACGACGATCATCCGCAACAACGTCTTCAGCAAGGAGACCGGCTCGCTCTCCGGCGCCTCCGCCACCCCGAACCTGCGCATGGGCCACTGGCCGCTCTCGGGCGCCGGCTCCTCCGACATCTACCAGGTCTACGGCAACCTCTTCTACCAGAACCCCTACGAGGCGCTGTTCCAAGGTGAAGGCAATATCGCCCTCCACGACAACCTGTTCGTCAACCGCACGCAACTGGCGGTGAACATCCAGGCCAATGACAGCGCGCCCAGGCGGATCGACGCCTACAACAACACCGTGGTCAGCAGCACCACCGGCATCCGGGTCACGGGCGCTGACCCCGCCTACTCGCAGCGCGTGGTGGGCAATGCCGTCTTCGCCGCCACGCCCCTGAGCGGCGGGCAGCAGAGCAACAACGTCACCGGTAGCTACAGCGCCGCCTCGACGTACCTGAACAACCCGATGGCAGCGCTCGGAGGGGGCTTGAACCTCTACCCCAAGACCGGCCAGCTCCAAGGCGCCGCCATCGACTACTCCGCCTTCACCGGCCTGACCGACTACGACCGCGACTTCAACAACCGGTCGCGGATCACCACCTACCGGGGCGCCTACTCCGGAGACGGCGTCAACCCGGGATGGACCCTCGCGTGGGCGATCAAGTCGCAGTCCGGGCCGGCGCCGAGCAACCAGTTGCAGAACGGCGTCGCGGTCACGGGCCTGTCCGGAGCGACCGGCAGCCAACGGTTCTGGACGATGACCGTGCCGCCCGGAGCGTCGAACCTGAAGTTCCAGACCTCGGGCGGCACCGGCGACGGCGACCCGTACGTGCGGTTGGGCTCGGCCCCGACCACCGCGGCCTACGACTGCGGACCGGTCACCGGCGACAACAACGAGACCTGCACCTTCCGGGCGCCGGCGCCGGGCACCTGGCACGTGATGGTGGATGGCTACGCCGCCTACTCGGGCATGACACTGATCGGGAGTTATCAGATGAGCCCGAGTTGCACGTCGGTCACGGAGGTGGAGCCCAACGACAGCACCGCCGCGCCGCAGGCCATCTCGGGGGCCTGCAGCCAGATCGCGGGGACGTTCGTCAATGAGACAACGGCGAATGACTATTTCCGCCTCAGCCTGCCGGCGGGACGCACGGTGACCGCGCAGCTCTACGGCCTCAGCGTGGACTACGACCTCTACCTCTACAACGTGGCCGGTACCTTGCTGGCGAGTTCGGGCAACAGCGAGGCGAGCGCAGACCAGGCGTCCTGGACCAACACCGGCACCACAGCGGTCAACGTCTTTGTCCGCGTCGATCGCTACTCCTCGACCCAGACGCCCTACCAGCTCGGGATCAGCTACTGACCCGTCCCCTTCTCCCTCAGGACATTCGATGCGCTCCCTTCGCTTCGGCTCCGGCGGCGACTCCACCTCTCTCGTCGCCGACACCCGTCGATTTCGTACCCGCCCCGTTCTGCTGGCGCTCGCCCTGGCGGCTACCAGCTGGTACGCGGGGTAGGTGATCCGATCCGCTCGGACACCGCCAGTGCGGCGTTCGCGGCGACCACAGCCTCGTTCTCCACTGCCGCGACCGCCGAAAACCCTCCTCTTCACCAGACCATCAGCGGCTGCGGCGCGTTGGTTCCCACCAGGACCATCCAGGCGACCCCCTCCAACTACCGGTTGCTGCTCGCCGATCTGGTCCCGGGCGAGCGGCTGCTGCTGGCCGCCGGCACCTACACCCAGGGCCTGTCCTTCTGGAACAGGAACGGCCAGCCCGACAAGTGCCTCATCGTCGAGGGACCGGCCAGCGGCCCGCCCGCCGTGTTCACCAATAGCCCGGACCGCAACATCGTGAGCTTCAAGGACGCCAGCTACATCGCCGTGCGCAACCTGTCCCTCGACGGCCAGGGCATAGCGAGCGACGGGGTCAGGGACGAGGCCCATGGCACGTCCGCCCATCACATCCTGATCGAGGGATTGAGCTTCAAGAACTTCAACGCCACCCAGATCACAGCCATCAACACCAAGTGCCCAGCATGGAACTGGGTGGTCCGCAACAACACGATCACCAGCACCTACACGGGGATGTACTTCGGAAACTCCGACGGCGCGGGCGAAACCACCAACTTCCTGGTGGAGAACAACCTGGTCTACGGCACGCTGGGCTACAACGCCCAGTTCAAGCACCAGCTCACTCGCAACACCTCGATCGGCATGCCGTCGACAGGCACGACGATCATCCGCAACAACGTCTTCAGCAAGGAGACCGGCTCGATTTCCGGCAGTGCCGCGCGCCCAAACCTGCTGGTGGGGCACTGGCCGACCTCGGGCGCCGGCGCCTCCGACATCTACCAGATCTACGGCAACCTCTTCTACCAGAACCCCTACGAAGGCCTGTTCCAGGGCGAGGGCAACGTCGCCTTCCACGACAACCTGCTGGTGAACCGCTCGAACGCCGGGATGTATTTCCAGCCGCACAACAGCGTGCCCAAGCGGGTCGACATCTTCAACAACACCGTGGTCACCAGCGGCACCGGCATCCGGATCACGGGCGGCGACCCTGCTTATTCCCAGCGGATCGTCGGCAACGCCGTCTTCGCCGGGACGCCCCTTTCCGGTGGGCAGCAGAGCAACAACGTCACCGGTAGTCACAGCGCCGCCTCGACGTACCTGAACAACCCGACGGCGGCGTTGGGAGCGGGCCTGGACCTCTACCCCAAGACCGGTCAGCTCCAAGGCGCCGCCATCGACTACTCCGCCTTCACCGGCCTCACCGACTACAACCGCGACTTCAACTACCAGTCGCGGATCACCACCTACCGGGGCGCCTACTCCGGAGACGGCGTGAACCCGGGCTGGACGCCGGCGCTGGCGATCAAACCCCAACCCGCCCCGAGTAACGTGCTGCAGAACGGCGTCGCGATCACGGGCCTGTCCGGAGCGACCGGCAGCCAACGATTCTGGACGATGACCGTGCCGGCCGGGGCGTCGAACCTGATGTTCCAGACCTCGGGCGGCACCGGCGACGCCGACCCGTACGTCCGCTTCGGCTCGGCCCCGACCACCACGGCCTACGACTGCGGACCGGTCACCGGCGACAACAACGAGACCTGCGCCTTCGGAGCGCCGGCGCCGGGAACCTGGCACGTGATGATCGACGGCTACGCCGCCTTCTCAGGCATGACCCTCATGGCCAGCTACCAGACCAGCCCGACCTGCACCTCCGTCACCGAACTCGAGCCCAACAACAGCGTCACGGCGCCGCAGGCCATCTCAGGGCCCTGCAACCAGATCTCGGGAACGTATCTCAACGACTCGGCGACGCAGCAGAACGACTACTTCCGGCTCAGCCTGCCGGCGGGACGCACCGCGACCGCGCAGCTCTACGGCCTCAGCGTGGACTACGACCTCGAGATCTACTACGCGGGCACGAAGGTGGCGCAGTCTTACCACAGCGACACGAACGGGGAGCAGGCGTCCTGGACCAATACGACTACCTCAGCGGTCACCGTCTACATCCGCGTCGACCGTTACACCTCGCCGCAGGCGGCCTACAAGCTGGGAGTCAGCTACTGACCTGCTAGCTCGCCTCGGCTGCGGCCGGCCGTGCGACAGCGGTCGGCCGCAGAATCACCACCGCCGCCAGCACCACGGCCGCCCCCACCACCTGGCCGGCGTTGACCCGCTCGCTGAACACCACGATGGCCGAAGCGGCGGTGACAACCGGCTCCAGGCAGGACAGGATCGCAGCCGTCGACGCGCCGACCAGCCGGAGCCCGCCGAGGAAGCAGCCGATCGAGATCACGCTGGAGATTAGGGCCAGCAGCGCCAGCCACAGCCAGCCGGACGGCAGCGCCGGGGCCTGCAGCGACCCGGTCGTCAGCCCGAAAAAGCCCACGCTGATCGCGGCGCTGCTGCACACCAGCGCCGCGAGCAGGTACACGTCGAAGTCCTCGGGCAGGCCGTTGGCCACGGTGATGTAGAGCGCGTAGGTCAGGGCGGAGCAGAAGGCCAGCAGCACCCCGGCCGGAGCTACCGGGCCGTTGGAACCGGCATAGCCGAGCAGCAGCGCCAACCCCGACAGCGAGCACCCCAGGGCGGCGAACTTGCGCCGGCTGGCGCTCTCGCGGCGCAGCGCCAACCCCAGCACCACCACCACCGCGGGATAGACGTAGAGGATCTGCCCGACCAACGAGGCGTCGATCCGGGTGAGCGCGGAGAAGTAGCAGGCGGCCTGCACGGCATAGCCGACACCGCCCAAGGCCAGGCAGGTCAGCAGCAGCCGCGGCCCGGGCATCGCCGGCCGGCGGATCGCCACGATCAGCCAGAACACCAGCGCCGCGATGCCGAACCGCCCGGCCAGCATCGAGCTGACGCTGAACCCGGCGGCGAAGCACTGCTTGGCGAACACCGCGGCCAGGCCGAAGGCGACCGCCGAAAGCAGGCAGAGCCCGACCCCCAGGGCCGAACCCGGCTGCCCGGCTGCCGGGTTCGGTCCTGCCGCCGGTGTGGGAACAACGGTGGCGGTCTGGGTCACCGGCTTAACCTATGGGCGCGCCATCAATCGAGGTAGCCTTGGTTTCCTTGACGTTGCAAAGGAAGATCCTTGATCTCTCTTCACCAGTTGCGCTGCTTCCTGGCCACCTTGGAGCACGGCTCGTTCACCGCCGCCGCTACCGAGCTCGGCTTGGCGCAGCCGTCCATCTCCGAGCAGGTCCGGCTGCTGGAACAGGGGCTGAACGCGCCGCTGTTCGACCGGGTCGGCCGGGGGCTGCTGCCGACCGAGGCCGCCCGGGCGTTGCGCCCGCACGCCGAGCGGGCGCTGACCGCGGTGACCGAGGCCGGCCGCGCGGTCGCCTCGGTGCGCGAGGTCCTGGAAGGAACCATCCGGTTCGGGGTGTTCGGCACCGCCCGGTTGTACCTGGGCAGCGCGCTGGTGGCCGACGTGCTGCGCGCGCATCCCAGGGTACGGCTGGAACTGATCGGGCAGAACTCCATGGAGGTGCTGCAGGACCTGCGCAACGGCCGGCTGGAGGCGGCGGTGATCGCGCTGCCGATCGCCGACGAGGGGCTGCAGGTGCAGCCGCTGATCCGTGACGAGCTCGTCTATGTCAGCGCCGATCCGGCGCGGGTGCGCAAGCCGGTCACCGCCGCCGAGCTGGCAGCGGCGCCACTGGTGCTGTCGGAGGCCAGTTGGGGTAACGACGACTCCACCCGCCGGCAGCTGGCCAGGGCGGTGCAGTCGACGGGCTCGACCCTCAGGCCACGCATCGAGGTGGAGGACATCGAGACCGCGCTGGAGGTGGCGGCACTCGGCCTGGCCGACACGGTCACCGCCCGGGGCCTGCTGCACCGGCTGGGTGACCGGCTCTCGCCCGAGCTGCGCTGGGCGCCGCTGCGGCCACGGATCTTCGACGAGTTCGCGATCGTGCACCGGCAGGGCGCCACCCTGTCACCGGCCAGCCGGGCGATCGTGGCGATCGCGGCAGCCCGGATGCGGGCCGTCGGCGCCGCGGTGGCCGGCCGGTGACCAGACCGGCTCAGCGCTGGTCGCGACGCAGCGGGTGATCCTCAGGCACCTGCACCAGCACGATCCGGACGCCGTCCGGGTCGGTGATCCACAGCTCGATCAGCCCCCAGGACTCCAGTCGGGGCGGGCGCGACACCGGCACCCCCAGGGCGGCCAGCCGGGCGTGCTCGGCGCCGACGTCGCGCACCTGCAGCCATAGTTCCAGTTCGGCCGAGGCGGCGCCCGGGTCACCGGCCGGACTCTGCCCGGACACCTCGAGCAGGCCGTTGCCGAGAAAGAACACCAGCCCGCCGGGGAACTCGCGGTGCACCGCCAGCCCGAGGATGTCGCGGTAGAAGCGCTGGCTGGTCGTCAACTCGCGGGGGTGCAGCAGCAGCCGGCTGCTCAGAACGTCCATGCCTGCCATGATGCGCCTCCGGCCGGGCCGGACCGGCTCGATAGATTGCCGCCATGACGGCAGCAGAACCGACCATCCTGGCCACCTCGGGCGGCATGGTCGCCTCGCGCCGGCTTCGCTGGGAGTTCGGCCCGCTCACCGATTACGCCGTCGAGCTCGCCGGCGTCGCCGGGCGGGCCCCGCGGGTGTGCTTCCTGGCCACCGCGATGGGTGACAACGCCGAGCAGATCAGAGGGTTCTACGACGCCGCCGCGCAGCGGGGCTTCTTTCCGAGCCACCTTGCGCTGTTTCCGATGCCCAACGTGGAGGACCCGCGTGAGCTGCTGCTGAGCCAGGACGTGATCTGGGTGCTCGGCGGCAGCGTGGCCGGCCTGCTGGCGATGTGGCGATTGCACGGGATCGAGCCGGCGATGCGGGAGGCATGGCAGGCCGGCGTGGTGCTGACCGGGGTGTCGGCGGGGTCGATCTGCTGGCACAGCGGCGGCACCACCGACTCGTTCGGGCCGCAACTGCGTCCGGTCACCGACGGCCTGGCCCTGGTGCCGTTCTCCAACGGCGTGCACTACGACTCCGAGCCGCAGCGCCGGCCGATGTTCCAGTCGCTGATCGGTGACGGCACGCTGGCCCCTGGCTATGCCACCGAGGATGGCGTCGGCGTGCTCTACCGGGGCAGCCGTTTCGTCGAGGCGGTGACCGAGCAGCCGGGAAAGACCGCCTACTACGTCAGCCGGTCGGCGGAGGGAGCCGTCACCGAGCAGCCCCTGGACACCCGCCTGCTCTGAGGGGCCAGGACGCCTGGGCCGCTGATAAGGCACCCTGGTGCACGATGAGCACCTCTAAGAAGTCCCTGGCCGGGTTGCTGGACTCCGGCGCCCTGACCGGCGCGGATCCCGACACGGTCTATGACGCGTTCACCGGCTGGGCCGCCGGCCAGGGACTGGAGCTGTACTCGGCCCAGTCCGAGGCGCTGATCGAGCTGCTGTCGGGTTCCAACGTGATCCTGTCCACGCCGACCGGGTCGGGCAAGTCCCTGGTGGCCACCGGCGCTCACCTCGCCGCCCTGGTCCACGGCAGGCGGAGCTTCTACACCGCGCCGATCAAGGCGCTGGTGAGCGAGAAGTTCTTCGCACTCTGCGAGGTCTTCGGCTCCTCCCGGGTCGGCATGATGACCGGCGATGCCAGCGTCAACGGCCAGGCAGAGATCATCTGCTGCACCGCTGAGGTGCTGGCCAACCTGGCGTTGCGCGGGGGCAGTGCCGCCGATATCGGTCTGGTGGTGATGGACGAGTTCCACTACTACGGCGACTCAGACCGCGGCTGGGCCTGGCAGGTTCCGCTGCTGGAGCTCAACCGGGCGCAGTTCCTGCTGATGTCGGCGACGCTGGGTCCGGTCGACTTCTTCTCCCGCGACCTCAGCCGCCGCACCGGGCGGCCGACCGCCGTGGTCAGTTCGGTCGATCGGCCGGTGCCGCTGTTCCACTACTACGTCACCACCCCGCTGCACGAGACGATCGCCGAGTTGCTGAGCACTCACCAATCCCCCGTCTACATCGTGCATTTCACCCAGGCCGCGGCCCTGGAGCAGGCTCAGGCGCTGACCAGCGTCAACGTCTGCAGCCGGGCCGAGAAGGACCTGATCGCCGCCGCGATCGGTGACTTCCGGTTCAGCTCGGGCTTCGGCAAGACGCTGTCGCGGCTGGTGCGTCACGGCATCGGAGTGCACCACGCCGGCATGCTGCCCAAGTACCGGCGGCTGGTCGAGCAACTGGCCCAGGCCGGGTTGCTCAAGGTGATCTGCGGAACCGACACCCTGGGGGTCGGCATCAACGTCCCGATCCGGACGGTGGTGCTCACCTCGTTGAGCAAGTACGACGGCCGCCGCAGCCGGCAACTGCAGGCCCGCGAGTTCCACCAGATCGCCGGCCGGGCCGGTCGCGCCGGTTACGACACCGCCGGAACGGTGGTGGTGCAGGCGCCCGAGCACGAGGTCGAGAACGCCAGGCTGCTGGCCAAGGCCGGCGATGATGAGAAGAAGCGCCGCCGGGTCCAGCGCAAGAAGGCGCCCGAGGGATTCGTGTCGTGGTCGAAGGCGACTCATGATCGGCTGGTCGGGGCCGAGCCCGAGCCCCTGGGCTCGCACTTTCGGGTCACCCACTCGATGCTGCTCAACGTCATCGCCCGGCCTGGTGACGCCTTTGCCGCGATGCGGTACCTGCTCACCGACAATCACGAGGCCGGCCCGGCCCAGCGGCGCCACGTCCGGTCAGCGATTCAGGCCTACCGGTCGCTGCTGACCGCCGGAGTCCTGCAGCGGTTGGAGACCCCGGATGAGACCGGCCGGACGGTCCGGCTCACCGTCGACCTGCCGCCGAACTTCGCGCTGAACCAACCGCTGTCGACCTTCGCGCTGGCCGCGATCGAGTTGCTCGACATCGAATCCGACACCTTCGCCCTGGACGTGCTGTCGGTGATCGAGGCCACCCTGGAAGACCCGCGCCAGGTCCTGTACGCCCAGCAGTCCAAGGCACGTGGCGAGGCGGTCGCCCAGCTCAAGGCTGACGGGGTCGAGTACGAGGAGCGGATGGTGCTGCTGGAGGACGTCACCCACCCGCGCCCGCTGGCCGAGCTGCTGGACGCTGCGTTCGGGATGTACCGCAAGGGCCATCCCTGGCTGATCGAGCATCAGCTGTCCCCCAAATCGGTCGTGCGCGATCTATGGGAACGTGCCATGAATTTCACCGAATACGTCTCCTTCTACGGACTGACCCGCTCCGAGGGACTGCTGCTGCGCTACCTCAGCGACGCCTACCGGGCGTTGCGGGCCGGCGTGCCGCACACCGCCCGGACCGAGGCCGTCGAGGACCTGACCGCCTGGCTCGGTGAGCTGGTGCACCAGGTCGACTCCAGCCTGCTGGACGAGTGGGAGCAGTTGAGGACCCCGGCGGTGGAGCCCGGACCGGCCGGCGTGCTGGCGCCACCGACCCGGCCGCTGACCGCCAACACCCGCGCCTTCACGGTGCTGGTGCGCAACGCGATGTTCCGGCGGGTGGAACTGGCCGCCGGTCACCGCTACGCCGAACTGGGTGAGCTGGACGCCGCCGCCGGCTGGGATGCCGAGGCCTGGCAGGACGCGTTGTCGGATTACTTCAGCGAATACGACCGGATCGGCACCGGCCCGGCGGCCCGGGGCCCGAGCCTGTTCCAGGTCAGCGTGGAGCCCGGACGGTGGCTGGTCCGGCAGGTCTTCGAGGACCCGAACGCCGACCACGACTGGGGAATCAGCGCTGAGGTCGATCTGGCGGCCAGCGACGAGGCCGGCGAGGCGGTGCTGCGGATCACCCGGGTGGATCGCTGGTGAACGCCTCGCCGGAGGCGTCGACGACACCGACGCTCGATTCCCGCACCAGCAGGCGATGGCCGGCGACCACGCTCACCGGCGGGCCGTCCGCGCCTTCGCGGATCCGGCGGCACAGCAGCTCCACCGACACCTCGGCTATCTGCTGCTTGTCCGGCGAGATGCTGGTCAGGCTCGGGGTGGTGAACCGAGCCTCCTCGATGTCGTCGAAGCCCACCACCGCCACATCCTGCGGCACTCGCAACCCGCTGGACAGCAGCGTCCGGATGGCGCCGACCGCCAGCAGGTCGTTGGCGCAGAACACCGCGTCCGGCGGCCGCTTGGCGGTGAGCAACCGGGCCATCGCGGCGGCGCCCTCGGCGCGGCGAAAACGCTCGACCCGGACGATCAGGCCCTGCTCGGGGCGTCGGCCGGCGTCGAGGATCGCCGAGCGGTAGCCCGCCAGCCGCACCGCCCCGGTGCGGCCCTGGGCTTGCGCCCCGATGAAGGCGATCCGCTGCCGGCCGAGTTCGATCAGGTGGCTGGTCGCCTCGCGGGCCGCGCTCACGCTGTCCACCGCCACTCGATCGGCAGTCGCGTGCGTGAAGCGCTCGCCGAGCAGCACCACCGGCCGCTGCTGGACGAGGTCGGCGACGTCGTCACCGGTCAGCGCCAGCGGGCTGGTGATCGAGCCGTCGATCCAGTGCGAGTGCGACCCGCCGGTGGCCAGCTTCTCCCGAGCCCGGTCACCACCGGTCTGGTCGATCAGCACGGTCCAGCCGCGCCGCTCCGCGGCCTCGACGATCAGGCCGGCCATCTCGGCGAAGTAGGGTTCGTCCAGCGCTGGAATCGCCAGCGCGATCAGATCCGTCCGGCCGGTACGCAGGCCGCGAGCCGAGGTGTTGGGCCGGTAGTCAAGTGTGTCTAGCGCCGCTTGCACCCGCGACCTGGTCGCAGCGCTGACAAATGGGTAGTCGTTGACCACATTGGAGACTGTCTTGATGGACACACCGGCTAGCCGGGCCACGTCCTTCATGCTGGCTGCCATGGGCGACTCCTTGCTGTCCGGCGGGTTCCCACGTCGCGCGGCCGAGCTTGTCGCTGGCAAGGTACCCCGTCAGCTGTGCCGGTAGCAGCCGGTACCGCGTTTCCTACCCACGCCGGGAACGTTGGTCACGCGTCGGCAGGTGCGCATGACCGAGTTTGCACTGTCAGCAACATAAGAATGCGGAAATACGTTTGTCTTCGCAGAGTGGCACACCGCGTGGACAATGTATAATTTATGTAAAGTATCCTGTAGCCAGCTGGGGATACGGTCCGTGCGATTTCTGCACTGCCAACGGGGGGAGGCTCGCATGCACACGTTTGATCCGGCACTGCGGGCCGGCCAGGGTCTGAGCTGGGACCGCACCATCGACCGCAGTCTGGTGCACCGGGACTCGATCGCGGAGGTGCTGCTCACCGACGTGATCAGGCTGGCTGACACCGAGTTCCTGGTAGCCGCCCAGTGGCCCAGATCGCATCGGGTGTACCGGCCCGACCCGATCGGCCGCCACGATCCGATGCTGATCCTGGAATCCATCCGGCAGAGCGGCCTGGCCGTGTCGCACTTCGCGTTCGGCGTCGGTTTCGACCAGCAGTCCCTGATGCGAGACGTCAGCTTCGTCCTCGATCAGCGCACCGAGCCGCGGGCCCTGCTGCGGGCGACCAATCTCGCCATCACGGTCAGCTGCCGGGATGTGATCATCCGAGCCGGCCAGTTGCGCGGCATGACCATCGCGCTGTCCTTCACCGCTGATGACCTGCGATTCGCCACCGGGGCCGGGACCATCCGGTGGATCTCGGCACAGAGCTACGCCGCCCTGCGAGCACGTGGCGGGATCCGTCGGGACTGGGATCAATTGCGTTGGGGCGGCGCCGTTCCGCCACGATTGCCCTCGCCGATCCGGGCCATGGCCGACGTGCTGATCACCGCCGAGCCCGGACCCGGCAGCCGACGACGGCTGGTGGTGCCGCTGGATAATCCGGTGTACTTCGACCATCCGCTGGATCATGCGCCCGGAATGCTGCTGATCGACGCGGCCTGGCAGGCCGCCCTCGATCAGCGAGCCGACGACGCCCGGCTCGTCGGCTGCACGCTGGACTGCCCGGCGTTCACCGAACTCGGGGTGGACACCGACATCCTGCTGAGGCCGATCTCAGGCGACACCACCGAATTCTCGGTGCAACAGGATGGCCGGGTGACCGCGTCGGGCAGCCTGCGAATGGCGTCCTGACCAGCTCAGTCGAACTCGGGATCGGAGTCGAGTTGAGCGGTTACCCGTGGAATCGCGGCCCGGACCCGGCGCACCGCCCGCTGGGTGCCCGTCCAGTCCGGGTTGACGGCCACTCCGACGAGGAACACCTTCCAGAACTCGTCCAGCCGACTTTCCAGGTCCGTGCGGTTGGTGAGGATCTCTGACACGTGCTGGATACCGAAGAAGCTGCCCACCAGCGCTCGCGCCGTCGGGGCTGCCTGCAGCCCAGGACGCAAAGTGCCTTCCCGCCGCGCCCGGCTGAACAGTTCCTGCAGGATGCCGACCCAGCCGACGAACGGCGTCGGCATAGCCGCGTTCACCAGTTCACGTTCAAAGGAAAGCCGAACGCCGGCCGTGGTGAGGACGTCGTCGCGAAACCGGCTGCCCACCTCATAGGTCAGCGCGACGACGCTGGTCAACGCATCGGGTGAGTGCTCGATGATCGCGGCCACCAGGGGCGGCCACTGCGCGAACTGCTCCTCCACGATCGCGACGGCGAGCGCCTCTTTGCTCGGGAAGTGGAAGTACACCGCACCCTTGGTGACGCCGGCGGCCTCCACGATGTCGTTCATGCTCGCCGCCAGGAAGCCGGTCCGGGCGAAGACCTCAGCAGCGGCGACCAGCACGCGACCGCGAGTCAGGACCGCTCGCTGCTGCATTGCCACAGGCGCTTTCCTCCTTGGACCTCGCGAGTGGTGAAGTGTATCCGCCGCCGTAACGGGGTTCCCGCTTACGGTTTGTACCGTTTGGAACTGCTATTCAGGAAAAGACCGCGCGGTCGGTTTACTTTCTCACGCCGTCCGGATAAGATCCGCCTAGCGGCGCGCGGAGCCAGGTCAACTCCTGCGGCGCCGCGCCAACTTTGCCACAGGCGCGACAGCTCGACGCCCCTCGCCCGCCTACCCGAGGCCGAATACCCCGTTATGGGCAGGGTCATACCTACAGTCGGTTTTGTTCAACAGTCGCCCAGGGTTCATTGCGCTTCACCCATTTCCGCGCGCCAGCACTGCGGTCACAGCGCTGGTGGTTAGTTTAGAAATACAACTATCACTTGGCCAGCGTCAGATGATTTCGGTGATCAACAGCTGGGCGCCCGAGCGAGGACAGCGGCGACGCGGGGCGAGGGCCGGACCTGGCAGGACGGTGCACGAACCCCGTGGCGGTGGCGGTGGGATTTGAACCCACGGAGGCTTTCACCTCACACGCTTTCGAGGCGTGCTCCTTCGGCCGCTCGGACACGCCACCGCCGACGACAATACAGTCACCGCCGCTCGGCGAAGAAACGGGTCAGCAGCTCGGCGCACTCGTCCTGCCGGACGCCGGCCAGCACCTCCGGGCGATGATTGAGCCGCCGGTCGCGCACCACGTCCCACAGTGAGCCGACCGCGCCGGCCTTGTCGTCCCAGGCGCCGAACACCAGGCGCCGGATCCGCGCCAGCACCAGGGCGCCGGCGCACATCGTGCACGGCTCCAAGGTGACCACCAGGGTGCACCCCGCCAGCTGCCAGTCGCCCAGCGCCTCACCGGCCCGCCGCAAGGCCAGCACCTCGGCGTGGGCGGTGGGGTCAGCACTGGTCTCGCGCAGGTTATGAGCGCTCGCCAGCACCGCCCCGGTCGGCGCGAGCACCACCGCGCCCACCGGCACCTCGCCCGCTGTCAGCGCCAGAGCGGCCTGGCGCAGGGCAGCGCCCATCGCGTCATGGTCGGTGGTGACCTCGCCGCCCGCCGGCGTCCAGCTCACCCGCGGATGGCCTCGAATTCGCTCAGGCAGCCCAGCCGCTCGCACACCGTCTCGATGAGGTCCGCGGGCAGGGTGCCTTCGTGCACTGCCAGCTCGATCAGCTCGTCGGCGGGCACCCCCAGGTCAGCAAGCACCTGCGGATCTCCGAACGGCGCGGCGTCATGCACGTCGGTCGGGGCGTCCTCGTCGCCGTCCAGCGGATCACCGCCCACCTCGGGCAACCCGTCGGCGAAGAGTTGCGCGATCGGGTAGTCGTCGGCGGCATGGCCGTTGGACAGGAACACCCGGATCGGCTCCGCGGCCTGATCGGCCGCGGCGTCCAGCCTGGCCAGCACCGCGTACTCGTCGTCCTGTTCCAGCGCCAGCAGCCGCACCGGATGGTCGTAGTCGCGCAACACGTCGCAGACGTCGTCGATCGACTCGCAACCATCGAGGTCGACCTCTTCCAGCAACCAGCCGGCTTGGGCCTGGTCCTTGCCCAGCAGGGCGAGCGCGAAGTAACTCACAGCGCCACCCGGCCCGAAGAGCGAGCCCTGCGGAATTCATCCTCCAACCCGATCCGCTTGATCACGGAGTCGAGCATGTCCTCGGGATAGGCATCCAGGTCATCAAGTATGGATTCCATCTCGTCCTCGCCGAGCTCGAGATCGTTGAACAGGTCCAGTTCGCCGATCGGCCACACCTCATCGAGCTCGTCATCCTCCGGCGGATCCTCGCCCAGCCGGGTGAGCACCTGGGCCGCCAGCGGAAATTCGACCGAAGCGGTCAGGTCCGACAGCAGCAGGTCGATCCGGGGTCCGTGCGAGCGGGCGATCAGGAAGAACTCGTCATCGATGTTGGCGACCACGAACGGCCCGCCCTCCGGCGGCTGGCTGCGCAGCGCCGACAACAGCACGCTCAGGTCGCTCAGGACAGCCGAAGGCAGCGCGTCGCAGCGCCACACCCCGCCGTCGCGGAATGCCGCTACCGCGTAACTGCCTTGCCCCATGACCCAGCCCCTCCGCACGATTGTGGAAACGGTGTCGAGCCGATGTAGATGTAGTAGTAGTGAAGGTGACCTCCCAGATCCTGGCATGGATCGGTTGCGCAACAAAGCCCGCCGACCATCGAGTGCGCAGGTCGCGTGGCGTCGCCCAGATCACGCCCGCCGGCCGCTTCGTTCCTATCGGGTGTCGGCCCGGCATCGGAACGGTCACGCTGAGCTACCAACTGTAAGTGCATGCCGCTGGCGGCTATACGTTCGACTGGTGCCAGATTCGTTTGACCGCATCGCCGTTCTGGGCCTCGGCCTGATCGGCGGTTCCATCGTGCAGGCGCTGGCCCGGGGCGGGTACCAGGTCTCGGGTTATGACCCCGACCCGGTCGAGGCAGCCGCCGCGCGGGGAACCGGTTACACCGTGGCCGCGAGCGCCGCCGAGGCGGTGGCCGATGCCGAGTTGATCGTGCTGGCGATGCCGCTGCCGCATCTGGAAGGCGCGCTGATCGCGATCGATCACGCGGTCGCCCCGGGCACGGTGGTCACCGATGTCGGCACCCTCAAGGAGCCGGTGCTGCAGGCGGTGCGCAGGCGGCTGCCCGGCGTCCGGTTCGTCGGCGGGCACCCGCTGGCCGGCACCGAGCAATCCGGGTTCCTGGCCGGTGACCCGTTGCTGTTCCGGGACGCGCCCTGGGCGCTGACCCTGGAACCCGACACCGACCTGCAGGCGTGGCTGTCACTGGCAGTGCTGCTGTGTGACCTCGGGGCCAAGCCGGTGCCCACGACGGCCGCCGAGCAGGACGCCGCGATCGCCCGGGTGATCGGTCTGCCGCACATGCTGGCCGAAGCGCTGGCACTGACCGGCCTGCGCGGTGGGGAACTCGGGCTGTCCCTGGCCGCCGGCTCCTACACCTCGGGCAGCCGGGTCGCTCGCACCCGGCCGGAGCTGGTGGCCACCTGGTGTGACGGCAACCCGGCCATGGTCAGCGCGCTCGACGACGTCATCGCCTGGCTGAGCGCCGGCCGGGACGCCCTGGCCGCCGGCAGCACGGTGCTGCCGCTGGCCGAAGCCGGACACCGGGCCCGGATGGACTGGGAAAATCGCGAGTTCGACCCGGTCGACCTGCCGGCCGACGCCGAGACGCTGCGCCAGCACGGTCGCGAAGGCGGCTGGATCACCGCGGTCATCGAGAAGGACGGCCCGAAGATCGGCGAGCTGCGGCTGCTGGGGATGCGCCCGGTGCGCTGACGGCGGGCGGATCGGACACAATCGAGGCGTGATCCGACTCCGCACCGGCGTGCCCCTGATCGAAATCGAGCGCAGCGGCGTGGTGGAGTCGGTGCACACCGGCCACCTGATCGTGCTGGCACCCGACGGCAGCGTCCGGTTCAGCGCCGGCGAACCGGCCCAGCCGGTCTTCGCCCGGTCCTCGCTCAAGCCGTTGCAAGCAGTGGGGATGCTGCGCGCCGGGGTGGATTTCAGCGCCATGGAACTGACCCTGGCCGCGTCCTCGCACTCGGGTTCGCCCCAGCACCAGCAGCTGATCGCGGACGAGCTGCGAGCAGCAGGGCTGACCGAGGACGATCTGGAGTGCCCGCCCGACCTGCCGCTGGGAGTCGCCGAGCGCCGGGCGCACCTGATGGCCGGGCTCGCCGAGTCCAGGCTGGCGATGAACTGCTCGGGCAAGCACGCCGGAATGCTGCTGGCCTGCCTGCGCAACGGCTGGCCGGTGTCGGGTTACCTGTCCCCGGCGCACCCGCTGCAGCAACTGCTGGCGGGCACGGTCGGCGAGCTGACCGGCGAGCCGATCGCCGCCACCGGCGTGGACGGTTGCGGCGCGCCGCTGTTCGCCACCAGCCTGGTCGGACTTGCCCGGGCGTTCAGCCTGCTCGCCACCGGCGGGGCCGAGCTGCGCCGGCTGGCCGAGGCGCTGCGCGCCCACCCCGATCTGCTGGCCGGCGCCGGGCGAGCGGCGACCCGGTTGATGCAGGCAGTGCCCGGCCTGATCGCCAAGGACGGCGCCGAAGGGGTGTTCGCCGCGGCGCTGCCCGACGGCGGGGCGGTGGCGGTCAAGATCGACGACGGCGCTACCCGGGCGGCCGAACTCGCCCTGGTCATCGGCTTGCGGCAGCTGGGCGTCAGCGGGCCGGCCCTGGACGAGCTCGGCACCGCGCCGGTGCTGGGCGGCGGACGCCCGGTCGGGCTGATCCGGCCGGTGCACGGCTGATCCGGCCGGTGCACGGCTGAGGTCGGTGCACGGCTGAGGTCGGCCGGTCCCCACGCCTGGCGGCGCCACCGGATCGGGAGGTCGTAGCCTTCAGCCCATGACCCGCCCCCTGCCCACCGCGGGCACGTTCCTGGCCGACCCGCGCCGTGAGCTGCTACCGGCCGGCGCGAAGACCCGCTGAGCGCCATGTCACCTCCGAGCCAGCCGGTCAAGCCCCAGCGGATGCGCGGCAACCGACCCGCGTACACCACCGAGAGCCTGCTGGACGTGGCTGTCACGGTATTCACCACTCGGGGCTATGAAGGCACCTCGATGGAGGACCTGGCCGCGGCCGCCGGACTGAGCAAGTCCTCGATCTATCACCACGTGCAGGGAAAGCAGCAACTGCTGGCGCTGGCCCTGGACCGGGCGCTGGACGGGCTGTTCGCGGTGCTGACCCAGCGCGGCGCCACCACCGGGCCGGCGGTGGATCGGTTGACCCATGTCATCCGGGGCACCGTCGGGGTGCTGCTCGACGAGTTGCCCTACGTCACGCTGTTGCTGCGGGTGCGGGGCAACAGCCCCACCGAGCTGGCGGCGCTGGCCCGGCGGCGGGAGTTCGACCAGCTGGTGGCGCAGCTGGTCCTGCAGGCCCAGCAGCAGGGCGACGTCGACCCGCGCTTGGACGCCGCGATCGCCACCCGGCTGATCTTCGGCATGATCAACTCGCTGACCGAGTGGTACCGGCCGGGCCGCGCCGATCGGGTGGACCTGCCCGAGACGGTGGTGCAGCTGGTGCTGACCGGCCTGGCGCCGCGCTGACAGGCGACGCCCCTTCCACACCCGGTCGCGACCCGGCCCCTGTGCTCGGCACGCCGTTCTCGGCAGCTAAGCTGAGGCGGCTGTTTCATGTACGCCCCTATCGTCTAGTGGCCTAGGACGCCGCCCTTTCACGGCGGTAGCACGGGTTCGAATCCCGTTGGGGGTACGCACCGAGCGCCAGCGTCTCGGCACGTAGTATGGTTTCGCAGGCTGGCCGGGGAACGCCCCGGTGAGCAGGCAGGTCTAGGAGCTTCTCGCTAGGCCCCGTAGCGCAGTTGGTTAGCGCGCCGCCCTGTCACGGCGGAGGTCGCGGGTTCGAGTCCCGTCGGGGTCGCATCAGATCCGGTTCCCCCAGGGAGCCGGATTCTTGCTGTCCGGCCGTGGATAGGCTGCACTCGATGACTCCGCCAGCGGCTCCGACCCACGCTCCAGCGCTGATCGCGGTGGCGCACGGCACCCGTGACCAGGCCGGGGTGCGGGAGGTCCAGCGGTTGGTCGAGCTCGTGCGGCAGGCCAGGCCGGACGTCCCGGTGCGGCTGTGCTGGCTCGAGCTGGCCGAGCCGTTGCTGCGGAACGCGCTACCCGGCATCACCGGGCCGGTGGTGGTGGTGCCGCTGCTGCTGTCCACCGGCTATCACGTCAAGACCGACATCACCGCGGTCCTCGGCGACCGTCCGGACACCGCGGTGGCCAACCAGCTGGGTCCGGATTCCCGGATCACCGCGGTGGTCCTGGCGCGGATGCGCGAAGCGGGCGCAGTCACGGGCGCCGGCGTGGCGCTGTTCGCGTCCGGATCGAGTGACCCGGAGGCTGCCGAGAACCTGGCTGAGGTCGCCGCCCAGCTCCAGCGGCAGGCCGGCTGCCGGGTGTACCCGCGGTTCCTGACCGACAAGCGATGGCGGGACGGGCTGCCCGACGGCGTTCAGGTGGCCAATTACCTGTTCGCGCCGGGTTACTTCAACGACCAGTTGCGCTCGAGCGTGGGAGCAGGCCTCAACCTTCACCGGGTGCCCGAGCCGATCGGCGCCCATCCGGCGGTGGTCGAGGTGATCCTGGACCGCTACGACGAGGCGGTCGGGTCGCTGGCGCGGTGAACGTCGTTGCCGGGCGTCCAGGGCGCTCGGGTAGACTTTGCGACGCTCGCGGTTGGTTCCGCCGGGTGAACGGCCAGGTAGCTCAGTTGGTACGAGCGACCGCCTGAAAAGCGGTAGGTCGGCAGTTCGATCCTGCCCCTGGCCACCTCTCTTGACTACCCTCTCCGCGGCCACTCTTAAAGCAGCGGTGGCAGCTTCAGTCGCCGTTGGTGACTGCTTCTGTCGGTCTGAAAGCAATTTGTGTCGATTTCTGCGCAGGCCAATCCCTTTCGTGACCATGAAGCGTTACTTTAAGGCAAGAAAAATACGTCTTAATAGATTTCCCCACATGGCGCCTATATCTTGATGTATCGCCGATACAGGGCTGGTGCAGTGAGCGACTGCAGGCACCCACGACGTCCGCCCACCCTCAGTACGTAACCGGGAAAGGCTTTCAGCCAGCTAGGCCCATCGAATCGAATACCACGTACCGCGCAGGCACTGCGTTGCCGCATGCCCCGGCGCGGTCCCTAATCGCGGAGTTCAAGTGACCAAACCAGTAGATGTCGAGCCTGACCTCGACGGTTCCGAGAATGTCCTGCTTGCCCCTGTTCGCGGACCTGAAATCCGGCGTAATCTCGACCCGGAATTCTTTCAGAAGCGTCCGGGAGTCTTCCTGGTCAAATTCACAGCGGCCGTCCTGATCATCGTCGCGGCCTGGATGTGGGTCGCCCTACAGCCCAGCGTGCTCTCCATCGTGGTCTCAGTCATCGTCATCGGTCTGATGTATGCACATCTGGTGGAATTGCAGCACGAATGCCTCCACGAACACGCCTTCCGCAGTCGCGCACTGAACCGGTTCTTCGGCTTCATCGCCGGCCTGCCGATGCTGAGCTCGTACTGGCACTACAAGTACGAGCACCTGCGGCACCACGCGTTCCTGGGCACTCCTCAGAATCAGGAATTCTTCAACTACCAGTTCCACAAGCTGGACTCACCGCTGGGCTTCGTCCGTGGCGCCTACAACGTGGCCCGGTACGGCGAGGTCGTCAAGGACATCGGCCGGGCGCTGGTCGGCCGGACCAACCCGCGGGTTGCCAAGCCCGCCGCGGCCAAGCGCATCCGTACCGAGTACCAGTTGTTCGTGGTGTTCATCGTCGCCGCTGTCGTGTGGAGCGTGCTGGCCGGCAGCCCCTACCTGATCTGGGTCTGGTTGCTGCCGACGCTGCTGGTCGCCGAGCCCACCCACTTCATGATCGAGCTGCCCGAGCACTACGGCCTGAACACCCAGACCGACGCCAACGTGCTGTCCAACACCCGCAGCATCCGCGGCGGCCGGTTCGGACACTGGTTCACCAACGGCAACGACCTGCACACCGCCCACCACTTCCACCAAGGCGTTCCGATGGTCAACGTGCCCAAGCTGCACGAGGTGATCAAGGACAAGATCGAGACCTTCGATCCGTCGTTCAGCCACTTCTACAAGGGCGTGGTCACCGGCGAGATCCGCTTCCAGGGTGACGACAAGACCTGCATGACCCGCTGATCCGGCAGGCGCGCCGGGTGCCCAAGGGAACAGAAAGCTCTACTTAATAATCAGCTCCTCGACCCGGTAGCCTCGCTTCATGTTGGATGTGCGGCGACTTCGCATCCTGTTAGCGGTTCAGGAGCACGGTGGGGTGGCGGCAGCGGCTCGGTCGCTCGCCTTCACCCCACCGGCCATTTCCCAGCAGATCGCGGCGCTGGAGCGGCAGGTCGGGGTGCCGCTGCTCGATCGCAGTCAGCGCTCGGCGCGGTTGACCCCGGCGGGACTGCGGCTGGCAGCCCATGCCGAGCGGATCCTCAGCCACTTGGACGCGGCCGAGGCCGATCTGGCCTCGATGAGCGGCCAGGCGTCGGGCCTGTTCCGGATGGGCGTCATTCCGACGGTCGCGCGCATCATGTTGCCGCTGGCGCTGCGCCGGCTGGCTGAGACCGCGCCCGACGTCGCACTGCACATCGAGCAGGGCGAGCCGGAGGACAGCCTGCCCGCGCTGCGCCGCGGCGACCTCGACCTGGTGCTGGCCGGCGAGTACGCCGTCGCGCCGCGGCGACTGCCGCCGAGCCTGGACCGGCACCAATTGTTCAGCGAGCCCATGCTGGTGGCGGTGCCGGCCGAGCATGCGTTGACCGGGCCGAGCGTGCCGTTCATCGAGCTGGAGAAGCAACGCTGGATCGCGGCCCCACCCACCTCGTCCTGCGCGCCGCTGCTCACCCGCTCGGCCGGGCTTGCCGGGTTCGAACCCCACGTGGTCGGCCACTGCGACGATTTCGGGCTTGCCCTGGCCCTGGTCGCCAGCGGCCAGGGCATCGCGCTGGTTCCCAGCATGGTCGCCGCGGAGTACCAGGTGACCTCTGACCAGCTCCGCTTCCTCTATCCGGACAAGCCGAAAACCCGTCGCGACATCTATCTCGCGGCTCGCCGGGGCACCACTGCCGACCCGGGCATCGCCTGCGTGCTGGGCGCCCTGCACGAAGCCGCGGCGACCCTCGCCGCCACGACCTCGCTGGGATAGCGCAGGCTGCTAGCGCTTGACCATGGCGATCGGGGTGCCCTCAGCCGTCAGGAGCACCCGGTCGCCGAGCGGCGTCGCCAGCCGGACCGTGACCGTTCGGTGGGCGGCGATCGAGTTGCATGCCTGGTCAGCGGGCGTGCTGTCGCCGGCCGGATTGGGCGTGACCACTTCTACGCTGATCACCGCCGCGGTTGGGGATTCGGTCACCTTGCCGGCGTACTCGGCCCCGCACGGGGATGGCCCGGCCGGGCTGCCGGTGAAGCTGTAGGTCAGCGTCTGATCGTCAGCAGCGATGCTGGTGGTCTGATCGCCTGGCCAGCTGGGCTCCAACGGTTTGGCCGGCCACAGGCGGGACTGGTCCACCGCGAGCACTCGTACGCCGCCGGCCACCCCGGCGAGGCTGAACTCCCAGGCCGGCAGCTGTTGCAGACCGCGGTCGGTGCTGAACTTCGCGCCGGTCAGGCTCGCCTTGACGATCTTGAGCCGGGAGCTGACCTGCTGGCCGCTGACGTTCGCCCGAAGCCGGTCAAGGGCCGCCTTCGCCGAGACCACCGGGTAGCCGTCGGAGGTCGGCGGTGCGGCGGGCAGCGCGACACCGAGCTCGTACTGGCCGGCCCCATAGGCCATCTTGTCCTCGTCGGTGGCAAAGCCGGTCGAGGGATCGAGCACCATGCCCGAGGTCAGCACCAGCGGACGCGGGCTGGCGTCGACCGGAAAGGACTGCCAGCGGGCCAGCGCGGTGTCCGGATTCCCGCTGGGCGCCGGCCCGGCCCGCCCGATGCCGTCGCTCGCGCCACCCGGTAGGTCGGCCGTGCTGCCTGCGCCCGGGGCGGCCGCGCACCCTGCCAGCAGGCCCAGCGCGAGCACGGCTACCGCCGTGGGCAAAGCCCACCGAACGGCTTCGCGGCGACCGGTGGCTCGGTTCGGACTACCGACGTGGGGCAGGGCCGTCGTTGCCGGTGCGCGCATCTGACTCGCTCCTCTACTGGTGTCATCTCACAGATGCCGTATCTAGCTCATTACGTTGCATCGGGCGGTGACCGCACGGAAAACGGCCTGCCACTGCCCGGTTCGAGCCCCGTTGTAAAGCATTGGCTGCAATCCGAGAGAATGGAGGCAATCCCGCCACACTTTCGAGGAGAGCCGTGAAAACCGCCGAGATACGCCAGCGCTTCGTGGACCATTTCGTCCGCCACGGGCATGAGGTCGTTCCCGGCGCACCGCTGCCCTTCGACGACCCCAACCTGCTGTTCATCAACGCCGGCATGGTGCAGTTCGTGCCGTACTTCACCGGGCAGCTCGAGCCGCCGTGGTCGCGCGCCGTCAGCGTGCAGAAGTGCGTGCGCACCCTCGACATCGAGGAGGTCGGCAAGACCACGCGGCACGGCACCTTCTTCCAGATGAACGGCAACTTCAGCTTCGGCGACTACTTCAAGGAAGAAGCGATCAGGATGGCCTGGGAGCTGTCCACCGGCCCGGTCGCCGACGGCGGCTACGGCCTGGACGGCGATCGGATCTGGGCCACCGTCTACCTCGACGACGACGAGGCGATCGACATCTGGCGCCGGGTCGTCGGGCTGCCCCTCGAGCGGATCGTGCGGCGCGGGATGGCCGACAACTTCTGGTCGATGACCGTTCCGGGCCCCTGCGGCCCGTGCAGCGAGCTCTACTACGACCGGGGTGCCGCCTACGGCCCGGAAGGCGGGCCGGCGGTTGACGAGGACCGCTACATGGAGTTCTGGAATTTGGTCTTCATGCAGAACGAGCGGGGCGCCGGCCCGGCCAAGGAGGGCTACGAGATCCTCGGCGAGCTGCCCCGCAAGAACATCGACACCGGCATGGGCCTGGAGCGGGTGGCCACCCTGCTGCAGGGCGTGGACAACCTCTACGAGATCGATGAGACCCGGCCGGTGCTGGACCGGGCCGCCGAGCTGTCCGGCAAGCGCTACGGCGGTGAGTCCGGCCCCTCGGCGGCGGAGTCGGCGCCCGACGACGTCCGGCTGCGAGTGATCGCCGACCACGTGCGCACCGGGCTGATGCTGGTCAACGACGGGGTGACCCCGAGCAACGAGGGCCGGGGCTACGTGTTGCGCCGGATCCTGCGCCGGGCGGTGCGCTCGGCCCGGATGCTGGGCGGTGAGTTCACCGACGGCGCGGTGCTGCCGCAGTTGCTGCCGGTCGCCCGCGACGCGATGGCGCCCAGCTACCCGGAGCTGGCCATCGACTACGACCGGATCGCGATGATCGCCTACGGCGAGGAGGACGCCTTCCGGCGGACCCTGGCCTCGGGCACCACCATCCTCGACGTGGCGGTGCGCGAGGCGCGGCAGGCCGACCGGCCGGCGCTGTCGGGTGAGCGGGCCTTCGCGCTGCACGACACCTACGGCTTCCCGATCGACCTCACCATCGAGATGGCGGCCGAGGCCGGCCTCAGCGTGGACCAGGAGGAGTTCCGCAGGCTGATGGCCGAGCAGCGCCAGCGGGCCAAGGCCGACGCCCGGTCCAAGAAGTCCGGCGTGGCCAGCACCGCCGCCTACCGCGAGTTGCGCGAGCACGGGCCGACCATCTTCACCGGCTACGAGAGCTTGGAGACCGAGTCCCGGATCCGCGGCATCATTCGCAAGGACGAGCTGATCGAGGTCGCCGGGCCGGGTGAGATGGTCGAGGTGGTGCTGGATGCCACCTCGTTCTACGCCGAGTCCGGTGGGCAGGTCGCCGACGAGGGCGTCATCGTCATCCCCGGCTCTAGCGGGGAGACCCGGCTGCGGGTGCTGGACGTCCAGCGCCCGATCAAGGGGCTGATCGTGCACCGGGTGCAGGTCGAGTCCGGCGAGCTGCGGACCGGCGCCGAAGCGGTCGCCCAGGTCGATCCGGAGTGGCGGCTCTCGGCCCGGCAGGCCCACTCGGGAACCCATGTCGTGCATGCGGCGCTGCGCGAGGTGCTCGGCCCGTCGGCTTTGCAGAGCGGCTCGTACAACAAGCCGGGATACCTGCGGCTGGACTTCGCCTGGTCCAAGGGTCTGGACCAGCGCACCCGCACCGACATCGAGGAGACCGCGAACCGGGCGCTGCGGCGTGACCTGCCGGTGGCGGTGCGCTACATGCCGCTGTCCCAGGCCCGCGAGATCGGCGCGCTGGCCCTGTTCGGCGAGACCTACGACGCCGAGGTGCGGGTGGTCGAGATCGGCGGCGCCTGGTCGCGGGAGCTGTGCGGTGGCACGCACGTCTCGCACTCGTCCCAGGTGGGCGCGCTGGCGATCACCGGCGAGGCCTCGGTCGGCGCCGGGGTACGCCGGATCGAGGCCTACGTCGGGCTGGACGCGATCAAGTTCCTTGCCAACGAGCGCGCCCTGGTGGCGGCCCTGTCCGACCTGGTCAAGGTCCCGCCGGCCGAGCTGCCGGACCGGATCGAGTCGCTGATCACCCGGCTGCGCAACGCCGAACGCGAACTGGATCGGCTGCGGGCCGGCCAGGTGATGCAGCAGGCGGGGCCGCTGGCGCAGCGAGCCACCGACGTCGCCGGGGTGCAGTTGCTGACCGAACTGGTGCCGGCCGGGGTCGCGGTCAACGACCTGCGCAACCTGGCGGTGAACGTCCGGGACCGCCTCGATCAGTCCCGGCCGGCTGCCGTGCTGCTGGCCTCGGCCGTCGAGGACAAGCTGTCCTTCGTGGCCACCGTCAACTCCGCGGGGGTGGCGGCCGGACGCTCAGCCGGTGAGCTGGTCAAGGTGCTGGCGCAGGCCCTCGGGGCCCGTGGCGGCGGCAAGGCCGACGTCGCCCAGGGCGCCGGCGGCTCGCCGGGCGACGCTCCGGCGGCCTTCGACGCGGTGCGCGAGGCACTGCTCAAGACGTCCTGACGTGCGAGGCCGGGGCGGGCTGGTGCCCGCCCCAGCTCGTCAAAACGCCCGGCCGATCAAGGCCGCCGGTGCCTGCGTCACGGCCGGCAGACCAAGCCCGAACCGCCACTCGCGGTCGCGCCGCTGCTGTCCCTGACGGTCACCCCGTTGCTCCGGAGCGTGTTGTACTTGCAAACCCCGGTGATGGTCTGGCCACCGACGAAGGTGCTGCCGGTGTACCACCCGTTAGACACCGTCCAGGTGTAAGTGTTGCCGCCGGTGCCTCCCGACACATTGGCCGTGCAGGAGTAGGTGCCGTAGTGGGTGGGATCGGGGGCGTACGCACCGGTCTGCGCGCAGGACACGGAATTCACCGTGAGCGTTGCGGCATGAGCGGGCTGAGCCACCGACATGGCGAATGCGAACAGCAGTACTGCGAACAGGCGGACGGGCAAACGAGCGGCCATAACGGGTCTCCTCGGGAGCGCACGGGGGGTGTGAAGGGAGCGCTACCTTCGCATAGCCACGCCGCCCTGTCGAGAGCCGCCCGCCGGTGTGGTCACCCGACTTTTCGCGCATCCACCTGCTCCGCGGCGGCATCGCTTCAGGCCGATCGTTGGCCGCCTAGCAGGGCGGCTCGCCGAGCGGAACCCTGCAGCACGGCCAACGATCGGGCCACCGACGACTTGGACGGGTCAGGGACGACGCTCGCCGGCCAGCAACCAGCAACGCCGGGCTGAGCGCCCGATCGCTCGTGCCTGCCTTACGGCGTGCAATAGATGCTGCTGTGCGCGGTCGCGGTCGCGCCGCCGCTATCGGTCACCATCACATCTTGGAACCGGACGGTGTTGTGTTTGCACCCGAAGTTCTCGGTTTGCGCGCCCACGTAGGTAGAGCTGCTGTACCACCCAGAAGAGACAGTCCAGGTGTAGGTGGTGTAGCTGCCGGTTCCTCCCGATGGGTGGGCCGTGCAGGAGTAGGCCGAGAAGCCGGGGTAGCCCGGGTAAGGGCTCATTCCGCTGCAGGTGATGGAGACCGTGAGCGTTGTGGCATGGGCAGGCGGAGCCGCCGACATGGCGAATGCGAACAGCAGCACGGCGAGCAGCCGGGACAGGCGAGTGGCCATAACGTCTCCTTAAGCATGGGTGGGCGATATGTACGAGGGAGCGATACTTTCGCATATCTGTGCCTGCCCTGTCGAGAGTGGCCAGCAGGCTTTTCAAGCACCACATCGTCCGCAGCTGCGGCGTGGCTTTAGCGCTGGTCATTGGGCTCTCAGCAGGGCGGCTCGCCGACAGCAACCCTGCAGCACGGCCAACGATGGGGACTGCCTACGGACCACCCGATCCGTCAGGGACGCTCGCCGGCCAACCGATCGAGGTAGCGCTGGGCTGATCGCCGGACCGCTGCCGCGCCGTCGCGCACGACCACCCGGCCCCACCAGCCGCCGTAGACCCGGTCGAAGGCGAACGGCGAGATCCGCTCGACGATCTGACGGATGGTCGCCGGATCCAGCGGGATGTAGTTGGGAAAGCTCCACATGAAGCTGACCCATTCCCGGTCCTGCACCACGGTGATGGTGTCGCCGGTCAGCAGCGCGCCGCGGCCCTCGGCGCCGGCCGGCCAGTGCAGCACCGCCGCGCCGTCGAAATGGCCGCCGATCCTGGCCACCCGCAGACCGGGCACCGGCTCGACGCTGTCCTGCCACAGCCGCACCCGAGCAGACGGGCGCTGGATCCACTGCTGATCCGCGGCCGGTATCAGGATCCGGGCGTCGAAGGCCTCGGCCCATTCCACGCAGGCCGCGTAGAAGTGCGGGTGCGACAGGCAGATCGCCTCGATGCCGCCGCGCCGCGCGACCTCGGAGTAGGCGGCGTCATCCAGCAAGGAGACGCAGTCCCACAGCACGTTGCCGTTCTCGGTGCTGACCAGCAGCGCGCGCTGGCCGATCGCGAACGACGGCTCGGTGCCGATGCCGAGCAGGCCCGGCTCCTCCTCGCGCAGCTCGCTGGAACGCTCGCCGGCCAGCTCGGCCATCGTGGTCCAACGCTGGCCCTCCCAGCCGACGTACTGGCGCTCGTCACTGCAGATCGGGCAACTCTCCGGCGGGGTGACGGTGTCGGCCTGCTGCACTCCGCAGGTCCAGCAGATCCAAGCCGGCATACCCGCGATTCTGCCATGCCGTCAGTCAGCGGCTAGTTTCGTATTCATGCCCCTGGCGATCCTCGACAACCCGGCAACCGAAGGCGGCACTCGTGCCTGAAGGTCATACCCTGCACCGGCTGGCTCGCGAGCAGCGCAGGTTGTTCGGCGGCCGGGCGGTGCGGGCCAGCAGCCCGCAGGGCAAGTTCGCCGAGGGCGCCAGCGCGATCGACGGCCGGGTGCTGCGGCGCACCGAGGCCAATGGAAAGCATCTGATCCACCACTATCAAGGTGGCCCCGCGCTGCACGTGCACCTCGGCCTGTATGGCAGCTTCACCACCGGCACGGGCCTGCCGCCCGAGCCCAAAGGCGCGCTGCGGTTGCGGCTGGTGGGTGAGAACGCCTGGACGGACCTGCGCGGCGCCACCATCTGCGAGCTGATCGAGCCGCACGAGGTCGCAGCCCTGTACGCCCGGCTCGGACCGGATCCGCTGCGCCGCGACGCGGACCCGATGGCCGCCTACCGCCGGATCAGCCGCAGCCGGACGGTGATCGCGGCGCTGCTGATGGACCAGCAGGTCATCGCGGGAATAGGCAATGTCTACCGGGCCGAACTGCTCTACCGGCACCGGCTGGATCCGTACCTGCCAGGTCAGGCGCTGAGCCTGGGAGTGTGGCTGCAGATATGGGAGGACCTGGTCACGCTGATGCGGGCCGGGGTCCGGGTAGGCCGGATCGAGACGCTACGGCCGCAGGATCGGCCCCGCAAGCGCGGGCCGCTGGCGCGAGACGAGGCCGGTTACGTCTACCGCCGGGCCGGGTTGCCGTGCCGGGTCTGCGGCACGGAGGTTCGAACCGAAGTGCTGGTCGGGCGCAACCTGTACTGGTGCCCGCACTGCCAGCCGCCCGGGTCGGCCGGCCTGATCAGCTGACGGCCCGGCCTTTGGAGACCGAGTCATCCAGCGCCTGGATCAGCCGTGGCCGCAACTCGTGAGCGCCGATCACCGCGTCGACCGAGCCGACCTCGACAGCCCGCTGGATGCTGTGGATGGCATCGAACTGCGCCGCCACCTCGGCCAGCTTCTCGACCCTGACGGTGCTGCGCAGCTCCGCCAGTTCGGTCGCCAGCGCTGCCCGCTCGATGCCGGTCGCGGCTGCGCCGCGTTCCTCCAGTTCCTTGATCCGGGGGTCCCGCGCGGTTCGAGCGTCGACCTCTCCGGTGAACACCACTGCCGCGGCGGGCGCTCCACCGAGCACCGAGGCGTACGAGCCCTCGATCGCCAGCACCGTCATCTCGCTGTTCAACGCCTTGGAGAAGACCACGAATGCCCCGCCGTGATAACGGGAAACCACGCAGAACACGATCGGGCCCTCGAAGTTGACGACGGCACGACCGATCTCGGCGCCGTACTCCAGTTGCAGGTTGCGCATCGAGTCCGGCGAGCCGTCGAAGCCGGACAGGTTGGCCAGCATGACCACCGGACGGTTGCCGCTGGCGGCGTTGATCGCCCGTGCGGTCTTCTTCGACGAGCGCGGGAACAAAGTGCCGGCCGTCCACAGGTCCGGGCCGTCGCTGGGCGGAAAGCCCCGGCGCGGAATCGCTCGGGACTCGATGCCGATCAGGCACACCGGGCGCCCACCCAAGTGGGCGTCGAAGACGACCGAGGTTTCGGCGTCGGCCATTCCGGCCCACCGCTCCAGCACCGAGCTGTCCTGGTCAGCGACCGCCCGCATCACCGACCTGATGTCGAAGGGCTTCTTGCGATCGGGGTTGCCGACCGGAGAGAAGATGTCGCCGACGGTGCGGAATTCGCTGTCGGCCAGCTGGTGCGGGTAATCGCTGATGTCGCGATCTACCGGGTCGGTGCTCTTGATCAGCCGGGGAGCACGCTCGCCCGCGGCGATGTAGGTGTGCGCGTAGTGATCGAGCAGCAGCTCGCAGGCGGCGGCGAGGTTGGGAACCCAGTACTGCGCCTGGCCGTTGGGTCCCATCACCCGGTCATAGCCGCCGATGCCGAAGTTGTCCTCGGCCGACACCCCGCCGGAGAAGTCCAGCGACTGCTTGCCGGTGAGCACCATGGCGCTGTCCGGGGTCATCACCAGGATGCCCTTGGTGTGCATCAACATCGTCGCTTCCGCGTTCCAGTACGGCTGGGCGCCGACATTGATTCCGGCGACCACGACGTTGATCTCACCGCCGGCCTGGGTGAAGGTGACGATCCGGCGCAGCGCCCGGGCCACCCAGTCCATGTTCTCGGTGCCCGAATCCATCGAGATCCTCGCACCGGCCGACAGCGCGAACCATTCCACCGGAACCGACAGCTCCTCGGCCAGGTCCAGGGCGGCGATGACCCGGGCGCACTCGGGCTCGGCGACCGCCCCCAGCGCCCGGGTCGGATCGCCGAGCAGCACGACCCGGGTGATGCCCTGCGGATGCCGGTCGGTCGGAGTGCTGGTCACCCCGACCACGATGCCGGCCCGGTTTCCGCCCGGCGGGCGATCAACCGGGGCCAACCGGCCGTCGGGGCCGAGATCGTGCTCGATGAACGAGCCGTCGCGACCGCTCAACATTCCTACCAGTTCATAGGGGTAAACCGTGCCGCGCCGGCGCGCCCGGAGCACCTTCTGGGCGTAGTCGTCCAGCGGATGCAGCCAGTGGTCCAACCGGCCGCTCACTGAGGTGACCACGCCGGCGCCGGGCTGGAAGGAGAACCGGACGACGGTGTTGCGGGCCCGCCCGTCCGGCGCCACCACCATGCCTTCGGCGATCACCTCTTCGATGCCCGCGCCGACGGTCAGCGGTGAGATGGTGCGTTGCAGGGCGGTCAGCTCCGAGACCGGGGCGTCCACCGTGGGCCAGACGTGCAGCGCCACGTAGTTCATGTCCAGCCGGGCGCCGCCGAGGCTGGCCCGGGCCCGCCTGATCGCCTCGCCGCAACTGGCCACCGCCCGTTCGGCGTGCGGCAGCGACACGACATGGCCCTCGGCGTCGCGGACCACCGCGAATTCCCGGATCTGGGCCAGCGCCACCAGCCGCCGGTCCGACTCGTTGTTCGGCGCCACCAGCAGGTAGAGCAGCACGTCCTCGGGGGCGTCGAGCCGGGTGATGTTGAATTCCTGCAGTCGCCACATCTTCAGCCGCCGGCCGACCATCGGGTGCACCCCGCGCACCAGGTCGTCCTCCACCAGGCCGCCCTCGTTCTGGGGCCGGAAGGTGTAGTAGGACACCGGCCTTCCTGAACCCGGGCAGATCGCGGTGACCACCCGGCGCACCTGCCGGGTGATCTCCAGCTTGGTCAGGATCGCCTGCAGCTGCGCCGAAGCCTCGACGGCGGAGTCCGGCACCTCCGGCCAGAGCACGTACAGGTCCAGCACCCCTTGATGGCCTGCGGGGGCGGCCTGCAGTTGCTGCTCCAGCGCCGTGACCAGGGCAGAGCCCGGCACCAGCTCGGCCAGCTCTGCCACCGTGGTCACCAGGTGCGTCGGTCGATCGTCGAGGGTGTAGTCGCACACCACGAACGGCCGGTCCGCGGCGTGCAGGCCGCGCAGGTCGTGCAGCTCGTACTCGCGGTAGTGCCTGCGTGCCAGCACCTCGAGCATCGGCTCGTGCTCACCGATGCCGGCCTCCAGCCGTTCGGCCAGGAACCGGACGATCTGCTCCGGGATCGCGGCCAGCGCGTTGATCCGCCGCGCGTAGTCCCGCGCGCCCGGATTGGCCGCCAGGTACCGGAGCTCGTCACGCACCCCGGCCAGCACCGACGCCCGGACGGCGTCCACCAACGGCTGGTCGAACCACCGGAAGCGGACGCTGCGGGCCAGGTCGCCCACCACCGGGTAGCGCAACTGGGTGGCCGCGATCAGCCGTTCGAGCACGTCGCGCACCTGCTCGGCGATCTCGTCGCCGGGGGCGTCGTCCAGCATCCACTGCTGCAGCAGCGAGGTGACCAGATGCAGGTGCGCCGACGCGCCGGGCTGGGCGAGGTAGATCCGGTAAACGGCCTCCTCCAGCGCTGGCGTGCGCTCCAGCTCGGTGACCCCGTAGTGGGTCAGCGCCTGGGACAGCCGCCGCCGGAAGGCGTCGGGCAACTGCTCGCGGTCGACGTCCAGGCTGTGCAGGTAGGAGTGGAAGTACTCGCGCGGGCTGTGCATCCGCTCGCCGGGCACCTCCTCGCCGCCGGGCCGGTTGCGGCTCAGCTCGCAGAGGTCGGCGAAGGCGCGGAACACGCCGAGTTCGGCCGTCACCGGGCAGTGGCCGCCGCTGGCCAGCTCGGCCCGGAAACGCTGGTAGGCGCTCAGCGTCCGGTCGGCGTCGGAGTCACTCAGGTCAAAGCCCAGCAGCAGGCTGCGCAGGTCGCCCAGGCAGCCGGCGGCCCGGGCCGCGGCGGATCCGCTGCGGCCGGTGGGAAGTTCCAGTACCAGCGCTTCGGCTTCTGCCGGCGCACTCTCAGCGGCGCCGTCGGCTTCCACGAGCGGCTCCAGGCGCACCATCGGAGTGCCGGTCTCGACCTGCCCGCCGGTGGAGACCAGCAGCTCGCGCACCCGGGCCGGGAACGGGGCGTAGAGCACCGTCTCCATCTTCATGCTCTCCAGCACCAGCACCGGGGCGCCTGCCGGCACCTCGTCGCCGACGGCCACCGGAACGGCCACCACCAGGGCCGGCGCCGGTGAGCGGAGCACGCCGCCCTCGTCCCGGCTCACCCGATGGGTCACCCCGTTGACCTCGATCAGGTTGATGATCCCGTGGGTCGCGCTGACCAGCCGGTAGCGCTGGTCGCCGACCTCGAGCCGGCTGACGTAACTGTTCAACCGCTCGATCCGGGCGTCCACGGTCCGGACCTCGCCGTCCTTGGCCACCCCGACCCGGTAGCGATCCGGCCCCAGTTGCGAGACGTTCACCCGATAGCTGGCGCCGCGCAGGGTCAGGTCGATCGCCCGGCTGACCTTGTGCCGGGCCTGCGGCCGGCCGCCGTGGGCGGTGGCGAAGAAGTGCAGCCGCTCGGCGCGCTCCTCCACCTCGTTGGCCTCGATGGCGGCGGCGACCAGCGCGATGCCGGCGTGCTGGTGGGACACCAACCCGCCCTCGGCCCTGGTGCGGTCTATCCAGCCGGTGTCCGCGGTCGCCGCGATCACCTCGGGCTCGGCCAGCAGGTCCAGCACGAAGCTCTTGTTGGTCGCCCCGCCCTCGATGATGACGGTGGTGTCGCGCACCGCGCGGCGCAACCGGGCCAGCGCCTCGTCCCGGGTCCGGCCGTGGGCGATGATCTTGGCGATCATCGAGTCGAAGTCAGCGGGAATGGAGTCACCGGTGCTGAACCCGGTGTCGACCCGCACCCCGGGCCCGTCCGGCAGGTCCAGCAGGGCGATCCGGCCCGGCGCCGGGGCGAAGTCCCGATCCGGGTCCTCGGCATTGAGCCGGGCCTCGACGGCGTGGCCGAGCTCGACCGGCGGCTGGCCGATCAGCCGGCCGCCGGCGGCGACCTCGATCTGCATCTTGACCAGGTCCAGCCCGGTGGTCAGCTCGGTGATCGGGTGCTCGACCTGCAAGCGGGTGTTGACCTCGAGAAAGGCGAACATCCCGTCGGAGGGGCGGTAGAGGAACTCCACCGTGCCGGCGCCGCGATAGTCCACCGCCAGGGCAAGCCGCTCGGCCGAGGCCTTCAGCTCCGCGACCTGGTGCGGCGCCAGCACCACCGACGAGGACTCCTCGATCACCTTCTGGTTGCGCCGCTGCACCGAGCAGTCCCGCACCCCGATGGCCCACGCGGCGCCCTGGCCGTCGGCGACCACCTGCACCTCCACGTGCCGGGCGCCCGACAGCATGGTCTCCAGGAACATCACGCCGCTGCCGAAGGCCCGGACGGCCTCATCCCGGGTCTGGTTGAAGGCTGCCGTCAGCTCCTGCGCCGAGCGCACCACCCGGATTCCCCGGCCGCCGCCGCCGGCAGTGGCCTTGAGCATCAACGGATAGCCCAGCGTCTCGGCCTTGGTCAGCGCCGAGCGCAGGTCATCGACCGCTCCCTGGCTCCACGGCGCGACCGGCACGCCGACCTTCTCGGCCAGCAGCTTGGAGCCGATCTTGTCGCCCAGCGCCCGCATCGCCTCGGGGCTGGGCCCGATGAAGGTGACCCCCAGCCGCTCGCACAGCTCGGCGAACGCCGGGTCCTCGGCGACGAAGCCCCACCCCACCCAGGCGGCGTCCGCGCCGGTCTCCCGAAGCGCCCGCTCGAGCACCTGGTAATCGAGGTAGGGACGAGCCGAGGCCGGGCCGATCGGGTACCCGAGGTCGGCTTCCCGGACGAACTTGGCCGAGCTCTCGGCGTCGGTGTACAACGCCACTGTCTCGATCTGTTCGCCACCGGCGGCATTCAACTCGCGCACGGCGTGGATGAGCCGCATCGCGGCCTCTCCGCGATTGACGATCGCAATCCGCCTGAACACCGGCTGTCCTCCTGTTTTCTGGGTGACGCCTCACCCTATCGGCTGACCCCTGGCCAGCGAGCTACCCGAGCGCAGGGCGGCAACGTCGAAGGCGCCGGCAGGGTAGAGTGCTTCTCGGTAGCCGGTTCAGTTCTGCCTCCGGCTCACTTTGGTCCCACACCACGCGCCGCGACCGCTGGTCTGCGCCGGGCAGGACGACCTTCTAGCTCTGGAGTTCTTGTTATGGCGGTCAACCGCCCTCGTTCGTCCATGTCCCCTTCTCACCCAACTTCAGCAGGTTTCGCCGAACTCGGCGTGCCGAGCGCGTTGGTGGCCGTGCTGGCCGCCAACGGCATCACCGCGCCGTTCCCGATCCAGCACGCGACGCTTCCTGACTCACTCGCCGGCCGCGACGTGCTGGGCCGCGGCCGGACGGGCTCCGGCAAGACCTACGCTTTCGCCCTTCCGGTGCTCGCCCGGTTGGCCAGCAACAGCAAACCCCGGCGTCCCAAGAGCCCGCGGGCACTGATCCTGGCCCCGACCCGTGAGCTCGCCAGCCAAATTGAAACGGCCCTGGCGCCGCTGGCGCAAGCCTTGTCCTTGCGCACCCTCACCGTCTTCGGCGGTGTCGGAGCCAATCCGCAGATCACCGGCCTGCGGGCCGGCGTGGACGTCCTGGTGGCCTGCCCGGGCCGGCTGGAGGACCTGATCTCCAGCGGTCACGCCGACCTCAGTCAGGTCGAGATCACCGTGCTGGACGAGGCCGACCACATGGCCGACCTGGGCTTCCTGCCCTCGGTCCGGCGGCTGCTGGACCGGACGCCGGCTTCGGGCCAGCGGATGCTGTTCTCCGCCACCCTGGACGCCGGCGTCGACGTGCTGGTCAAGCGGTACCTCACCAACCCGATCACGCACAGCGTCGACTCGGCCCAGTCACCGGTCTCGCAGATGTCACACCACGTGCTGCACCTGGCGGCCGCCGATGACCGGCTGCCGGTGCTGGTGGAGCTCACCGCCGCACCCGGACGCACGCTGGTCTTCACCCGCACCAAGCACGGCGCCAAGAAGCTCACCCGGCAGCTCATCGCCTCGGGCGTGCCGGCGGTCGAACTGCACGGCAATCTCAGCCAGAACGCCAGGACCCGCAACCTGGAGGCCTTCTCCGACGGCAGCACCCACACCCTGGTGGCCACCGATATCGCGGCCCGCGGCATCCACGTCGATGACGTCAACCTGGTGGTGCACGCGGACCCGCCGATCGAGCACAAGGCCTACCTGCACCGGTCGGGGCGTACCGCGCGCGCCGGCGCCGGCGGCACGGTGATCACGCTGATGACCGACGACCAGGTCGCCGACGTCCGGGACCTGACCCGGCGGGCGGCGATCAGCCCGACGATCACCCGGTTGCGCCCGGGACACCCGTTGCTGGCCGAGCTGGCTCCGGGCGAGCGGGCGTTCGTGACACCCCCGGCCGGTTCCAGCACCACCGAGCCGGTGGCACGTGGGCGCGCTTCCGGGCGCGGCTCGGGCGGTCGCGGCAAGCCGGCGGGTACCGGATCAGGTGGCCGCAACGCCGGCCAGGGCGCGTCGGGCCGGGGCTCAGTCGGACGTCCGGCGTCGGGTCGCGCCTCCTCCGGACGGGGGTCGGCGGCCAAGTCCGGCACCCCGATCCACACCAGCGAGAGCCGGCCGGCGGGCACCCGGACGACCGGCGCGGCCGCGTTCTCGGCCAGCGCCCGGCCACGCGGGCGCCGCACCGGCTTCTGATCCGTCCCTTTTCAGGCATTCTGGCAACGGCGCCCGTCGTGGTCTGTATAGTGTTCTCTCAGCAGCCCACCTAGCGGCTGTCAGGTAGCGCAGTTCACGTGTGAATGACCTGCACGGTTGAACGTCACGACGCGCCTGGTCTGTGAGCGGCACAAGACACGCGCCCCAAGCAGGTAGTAGAACGGCCGATGGCGGCTGCCTGTATCCCAGGCCCGCCGAAGGTCGATGGTGAAAGGAAGACTGTCGTGGATACCGACGACTACGGTCCCTGGGACGACTAGCAGACCGGAAGTGGGCCGCCTTTTTCTGGGCGGCCCGCTTTTTTCCGGTCTCGGGGGCTACTCTGAGACTGTGCCCATCGATATGGAATTGCAGATTCTCACCGTTCTACAGGGCATGAATGCCTCCGGAAGGCCCGCCACCTTCGGTGACCTGGCCCGCCGGTTCGGCGTCAGCTCAGACCTGATCGCCTTGCATGCCAAGCAATTGGTAGCCGAAGGCCGCGCGCAACCGTCCATGGTGAACGTCCGGGGCGTGCCCACGCTGCACGGACTGATGCCCAAGCCAGACCCCGGCAAGGCCTGACACCTTCGCTCCGGCCGGCAGCGCCGGTAGCACCTTTCCGGCGACCGTCAAGATCGGCGCCGTTTCGACTGACCAATGGAGAATTACCCTGTGAGCACTGCTGAAAACCACCCGGCAGCCGCCCAGAGCGACCTGCCGCCTGAACGGGTCAACGGTGCCGCCAATGGCAGCGCCTCCCACAGCAGCGCGATGTTCTCGGGGGCTCCGGCCAACGCGCAGGCCGGCGGCCTGAAGCCGGAGACCGAGCAGTTGAACCTGCGGATCCGGGCCGACCTCTACCGCCAGCTCGACCGGGTGTCGGTGATCCTCGGCGCCCGCCGCGGAGTGCCCACCAACCGGGTGACCATCGTCGAAGAGGCGCTGGCCGCCTACTTCGAGGCCAACCGCACCACCTGAGCTCAGCCCAACCGCGAGTCGACGTAGCACCAGCGCCACGCCTCACCGGACTCCACGCTGCGCATCACCGGATGCTCGGTGCTGGAGTAGTGCTTATCGGCGTGCTTTCCGTCGGAGGAATCGCAGCAGGCAACGTGCCCGCAGGTAAGGCACATCCGCAGGTGCACCCAGCTCAGTCCCTCGTCCTCGCATTCCTGGCACCGGCCGGGAGTGTCCGGTCGGACGGTCAGCGGCGCGGCTTCCAGGTGCTCGCAGTCGTTGCCGTTGATCTGGCTGCGTAACGGCTCGTCGCGTGGCAATTCGTCCTCGCCTTCGTCGAACCGGTCGATGAGCGACTCCTCCAGGTCCAGCACCCGCATCACCGCCTGCAGCACCTCGTGATCGAGCACCCCGGAGTCTCGCACCTTGAGCAGTTCCTCGCGCTCGGCCTGCAACATCACCAGCCGCAGCCGCCGGTAGTGCTCACTGGGCGTCAGCAGGTCCGACTCGTCGGGACCCAGCCGCTCCCAGGCCGCGTTCACCTGGTGCCCGACCCGGTGGCGCAGGCCCTCGATCACCTCGGCCGGGGTGTCCTCATCGGAGTGCTCCTCCAGCGCCCGCAGCCCGGCGTCGGTGACCTGCTGCATCAGACCGGCTTCCTGCAGCGCGTCCTCGGCCCGGCTGGGGCCGCGCAGTTCCAACCGGTGCACCACCCAGGGCAGCGTGGCGCCCTGCAGCAGCAGGGTGCCGCCGACCACGACGAGCGCGGCCAGCACCAGCACGTCACGATAAGGAATGTCGGCCGGCAGCAGGAACACCGCGGCCAGCGTTACCACTCCACGCATGCCGGCCCACGAGATGACCGCCGGGTACCGCCAGGGCGGAGCGGGGTCGGCCTCGCGCACCCGGCGGGACAGCTTGCGGGGCAAGTACACCGCCGGAAAGACCCAGAGCGGGCGCAGCAGCATCGCCGTCGCCAGGATCGCCAGGCAGGAGCCGATCAGGTGCCAGTGGTTCAGCGGCGAGCGCCAGGCGTTGTCGACGATCACCCGCACCTGCAGCCCGATCAGCAGGAAGACCGAGTTCTCCAGCAGGAAATCGACGGTGCGCCAGTTGGTGCGCTCGGCGATCCGGGAGGCCGCGCTCTGCCAGACCGGCGCCCGGTGACCCAGGATCAGGCCGGCGACCACCACCGCGATCACGCCGCTGGCGTGGATCTTCTCAGCGGGCAGGAAGGCCAGGAACGGCGCCAGGAACGAGACCGTGGTGTCGAGCACCGGGTCGGTAATCCGGCGACGCAACGTTCCCAGCACCAGCGCCACCCCGACGCCGATCGCCACCCCGCCGCCCGCTGCCAGCAAGAAGTCACCGGCCGCGTGCAGCACGGTCACCGAACCGGCCGAGGCGGCGATGGCGGTGCGCAGCGTCACCAACGCGGTGGCGTCGTTGAAGAGGGACTCCCCTTCGAGGATGGTCACGACCCGGCGAGGCATCCCGACCCGGCGGGCGATCGCGGTGGCCGCCACCGCGTCCGGCGGCGCCACCACCGCGCCGAGTGCGACAGCCGCCGCGAACGGCACCGGCAGCAGCAGCCAGGCGACCAGTCCCACTCCGAAGGCGGTGAACAGCACCAGGCCCACCGACAGCAAGCCGATCGAGCGCCGGTTCGCCTTGAAGTCCACCAGGGACGTCCGGATCGCAGTGGTGTAGAGCAGCGGCGGCAGCAGTCCCAACAGCACCAGGTCCGAGGTCAGCGCCACGTCCGGCACGAACGGCAGGTACGAACCGGCGACCCCGGCGAGGGTGAGCACTAGCGGCTCGGAGACCCTGAACTGGCGGGCCGCCGCGGCCAGCAAGGCCCCCGCCGCCACCAGAATCACCAAACCGACCGCGATGTCCACTCAGCCATCCTGCCAGCCGATGGGCGCGCGAAACGCCGGCTGGGCGCCAGGCCTGCCGGAGCTCGGGGACTTTGGCGTCAAAGGCCACGGATCGCCGGTGCGAGGACGCGCTGGAAGCGGTCGAGCCGGCTGTCGTAGGGTCCAGTAGAGCCTCACCTCGCACGAAAGGACCCGCCGATGCCCGGTACTCGCGCGCTGCTCATAGTCGATGTGCAACCGACCTTCTGCGAGGGCGGTGAGCTGGCGGTGGCCGGTGGCAACCAGGTCGCCGACCGGATCGCCGAGCACCTGAAGGCGCACCGGGCCGAGTACCGGCTGACGATCACCAGCCAGGACTGGCACCTCGATCCGGGCGCGCACTTCTCCGAGCAGCCTGACTTCGTCGACACCTGGCCGCCGCACGGGCTGGCCGGCACCGCCAACGCCGAGCTGCATCCCGTGGTCACCGCCGCCCTGGCGCCCTCCGGTGCGGACGTGACGATCAAGAAAGGGCTGCACGAGGCTGCCTACTCGGCATTCGACGGAACCTCGCCGGACGGCCGCACGCTGGTCGAGGTGCTCAGCGAGGCAGGTGTCAGCGAGCTGGACGTGTGCGGCATCGCCGAGTCCCATTGTGTCCGGGCCAGCGCCCTGGACGCCCTTCAAGCCGGCTTAGCGGTGCGGCTGCTGACCGACCTGACGGTGCCGGTCACCGAGGAGTCCGGCGCGGCGGCACGCGCGGAGGTCAGCTCGGCAGGCGGCGTGCTGGCCCGGTCGGGTGCGAGGAGCGGGTGATGGAGACCTTCGAGCACCTGCGCCGCGCCAAGACCGTGCTGCTCAGCACCAGGCGGCGCGACGGCTCCACCGTCGACACCCCGGTCAACCTGGCGGTGGGCGAGGATGGCGTGGGGTACTTCCGCACCTGGTCGACATCGGGCAAGGCTCGGCGGCTGCGGAACTTTCCCGGCGTCCGGGTGGCTCCGTGCTCGTTCACCGGCCGCCCTCAGGGCTCGGACCAGCCGGCTGTCGCCAGCCTGCTGTCCGGTCCCGACATCGAGTTGGCCCGCCGGTTACTGGCCCGCCGATTTCCGGTGCTGCATGGCCGGCTGGTGCCGTTGGTCCACCGGCTGATGCGCTATGACACCGTCCATTACCGGCTGAGGCCGGCAGCCGAACCTACGCCCTGGCAAGGCTGACTGCCTCCGCCTGCCTCCGCGGCCGAGGTTCGCGGGCTGGGTTCGCGGGCTGAGACAGGCGAGCCCGGAACGGGCACAGCCGAGTGCGGCGGTGCCGTTCCGGGCCACCGGAACCAGCGATGCGTCAGACGGAGATCGCCTGCCGGTTCTGGGCGTCGCTCTGAATCATGATCTTGCGGGGCTTGGCCTTCTCGGCGACCGGGATCGTCAGGCGCAGCACACCGGCCTGGTAGCTGGCCTCGATGTTCTCGGTGTCGAGGGCGTCGCCCAGGATGACCTGCCTGCTGAAGACGCCACGCGGGCGCTCGGCCGCGAGCAGCTCGATGTCGTTCTCGGTGCGAAGCCGCCGCTCGGCGCGCACCGTCAGCACGTTGCGTTCGACGTCGAGGTCAACGCTCTCCGGATCGACAGCCGGCAGGTCGAACTCGACGATGAAGCGGTCGCCCTCGCGCCAGGCGTCCATCGGCATCGCGGTCGGCCGGGCGGTCGTGCCGAAGACCTGGGAAGCGAAGCGGTCGAGTTCGCGGAACGGGTCAGTACGGATAAGCATTGGGGTTGCCACCTCCACAGTGACGGTCGAGTTTCTCCTTAGGTCGCATCTGCCATCTCACCTAATGTGTTATGGCTGATGTAGATTTGTTGTATCAAACTTTCTAGACTGATGCAAGTAGCAGAGGAGAGCAGTTCGATGGGACCCTTTCCGCAGCCAGATCCCAACCGTGGCGTGTACGGCATCACGACCGCCGCCGAGCTGGTCGGCAGCGGGCCTCAGAACCTGCGCCAGTACGAAGCTCGCGGCTTGGTCAATCCCCAGCGCACCGCCGGCGGCACCCGCCGGTACAGCGAGAACGACCTTCGCCGGCTGCGCGACATCGCCGCCCTGCTCGATGCCGGCCTGAACCTTGCCGGCATCGAGATGGTGCTTGCGTTGCGCACCGTCAATTCGGAGTTGCAGGCCGAGATCGACAAGCTGAGCACTTCTCCGGCACCGCAGCCGCGCAGCGCCAAACCAGCCAAGCGGCAGAGCAGCTGAGCTTGCGATATCCCACCGGGCTCGTTCTGTCACGCTGCGCTTACGGTCGCTTGCTGTAAGCAAGTTATGACCGATCACTTGGTCAGGATGTACGCCCGTTTCGCGAGATATGTAGGTGCGGCAAAGGACTTTGAGGAAACTTTGAGGAAACCGTCTTGTTACTCGCCTAAAGATCGTGTTAGTTTGCGAGTACGGCCAACTCAGGCCCAGCGGGCAAAGATCTGCCAGGCATTATGGTCGCCCTCGGCCTGGCAGGGAGCTAGAGGCGAACCCACGCGCGAATTCATTGACTATTCCGCGGGGGGAAGACGTCTTCATGTCCAGTCGTCACAGCTCATCCAGTCGCATCACGCGACGTAATCGTCGAATCGCGACTGTTGTGGCTGCCGGTGCCGGCATCACTTTGGTAGGCGGCATCACCGTTGCCCAAGCCTCGATCCCCGCCTCCGGCGGCGTGATCATGGCTTGCTATGACGCCAAGAATGGCGCGACTCGCATCATCGACTCTTCAGCCAGCTGCAGCAAGAGCGAGAAGCCGATCTCCTGGAACCAGAAGGGCGTCAAGGGTGACACCGGCGCTACTGGTGCGACGGGCGCTACCGGTGCGACGGGCGCTACTGGCGCGACGGGCGCTACCGGCGCTACTGGTGCGACCGGTCCTCAGGGTGCCACCGGCCCGCAGGGTGCCACCGGCGCCCAAGGTGCGACGGGCGCTACCGGCCCGCAGGGTGCCACCGGCCCCCAGGGCGCGACTGGACCGAAGGGTGACACCGGCGAGACCGGCGCCACCGGCGCACAAGGAGCCACCGGCCCCCAGGGCGCGACCGGAGCCAAGGGTGACACCGGCGAGACCGGAGCCACCGGCGCACAGGGCCCGCAGGGCGAGACCGGCGCCACCGGTGCCACGGGCGCGACCGGCGCCACTGGCGCACAGGGCCCGCAGGGCGAGACCGGAGCCACCGGAGCCACCGGAGCCACCGGCGCGACCGGCGCGCAGGGCGAGCAAGGCATCCAGGGCGAGACCGGAGCCACCGGCGCGACCGGAGCCACTGGCGCGCAGGGCGAGCAGGGCATCCAGGGCGAGAAGGGTGACACCGGAGCCACTGGTGCGCAGGGTCCGCAGGGTCCGCAGGGTCCGCAGGGCGAGCAAGGCATCCAAGGCGAGACCGGCGCCACCGGCGCGACCGGAGCCACTGGCGCGCAGGGCCCGCAGGGCGAGCAAGGCATCCAGGGCGAGACCGGAGCCACCGGCGCGACCGGAGCGCAGGGCCCGCAGGGCGAGCAGGGCATCCAGGGCGAGAAGGGTGACACCGGAGCCACTGGCGCGCAGGGCGAGCAAGGCATCCAAGGCGAGACCGGCGCCACTGGCGCGCAAGGCGCAACCGGTGCCACCGGTGCCACCGGTGCCACCGGTGCCACCGGCGCACAGGGTCCGCAGGGCGAGGTAGGCCCCGCCGGCCCGATGGGTCCGCAGGGCCCTCAGGGTGAGAAGGGTGACACCGGCGCGACCGGAGCCACCGGAGCGCAGGGTGAGCAGGGCATCCAGGGCGAGACCGGTGCCACCGGCGCCCAGGGCGAGACCGGAGCCACCGGCGCGCAGGGCATCCAGGGTGAGGCCGGAGCGCAGGGCATCCAGGGCGAGGTCGGCCCCGCAGGCCCTCAGGGCGCGCAGGGCGAGATGGGTCCGCAGGGCCCGGCTGGGCCTGCTGGTCCCGCAGGAGCTGACGGCGCTGATGGCGCCGCCGGCGCCAAGGGTGACAAGGGCGACACCGGCGACATGGGTCCGGCTGGACAGACCGGTCCGCAGGGTGATGTTGGTCCGCAGGGTGTTCAGGGCGAGACCGGCGCGACGGGTGCTACCGGCCCGGCTGGTCCCGCTGGAGCCACGGGTGAGACCGGAGCCAAGGGCGACAAGGGCGACACCGGTCCACAGGGCGAGGCCGGTCCCGCAGGCCCGACTGGTGCCACCGGTGCGACCGGCGCCACGGGTGCGACCGGTCCGGCCGGCACCGTCGCCAACACCACGATCGTGACTGGGACTCCAGGCTCGACTGGCGGCAACCCAGTTGTGGGCACCACGACCGGCACCTCAACAGCAACGTGCCCGGCTGGCACCAAGCTGCTCGGTGGCGGTGCCAATATCACTCAGGGCAATGGCGCTAAGGCGGCGGTTTCAGCTTCATACCCGTCGAGCGCCACCGCTTGGACCGGTACCGCGGTCGTCACAGTTTCGGGTAATGGTTCTGCAACGATCACCGCGTACGCAATCTGCGGTTCGTAACTGACAGGGCGCACGATCAAGGCAACACCGTAGGCGCGAGGCCCGCCAGGTAACTGGCGGGCCTCGCGTCCTGCTGGGCGCGATAGCTGTAGGAAGCCGCGACCCGGTGACGATTCGCATCCAGCTTCGCCTCAACTGAGGCTCAAAGCCCAGGGCGATTACCGCTCCGGGTTAAGATGTTGACGTTATGTTGTTGTTAGGTCGCGGGCGAAAGGGGCTCCAACGCCCGTGATGATCCACCGCACCACTCACCAGAAAGTCGGAGAAAGATCATGCGTAGTGGCACACCTAATGCGTTCCTGAAGAGGGTGGGGAACCGCTGCGCCGCCCTGGTGATGGCCACTGTCACCGTCCTGGCGCTGGCTGCCTGCGGAAACGACGACGGCACCGTCGACCCGGATCCGAAGAAGGCCTCGAACGCCCTGGCTGCCGGGCTCGACGCCCAGGCCAAGGGCGATCTCGATGAGGCGGTCCGCCAGTACAACGAGGTCCTCAAGTACGACAAGAAGAACAAGTACGCGCTGTATGACCTGGCCCTGATCGACGCCGCCCGGTCTAACTACGGCGAGGCCGAGAACAAGTACCGGGTGGTGCTGGCGATCGACCCGGCCTACGAGCCGGCCCTGTTCAACCTGGCGATCCTGGTGAAGGCCAAGGGCAACAATGCCGAAGCCATCTCGCTGTACCAGCGGGCGATCAAGGCCGCTCCCAAGGACGCCGCGGCGCATCTCAACCTGGGCCTGCTGCTGCGCGCCACCGGCAAGGTCAAAGAAGGCGACGCCGCGGTGAAGAAGGCGATCGCGCTGAACCCCAAGCTCAAGGATCCGGCGGCCTCGGCAAGCACCGCGCCCAAGTCGCCGGCCGCGTCTGACTCAGCCAGCCCCGACGCCTCAGATTCGGCCAGCCCTGACGCCTCACCGACCCCCTCGTAAGTAGGCATACGCCACCTGTGGTCAGTGGTGAGAAGTCTGAGACACTGTGCTGCGGAGGATCGGCGTCTCGGTTCCCTGAATGCTGAAAAGGCGAGACGTTCATTCTCTGGGGCCTCTAGCTCAATGGCAGAGCTGCGGACTTTTAATCCGTAGGTTGTCGGTTCGAGTCCGACGGGGCCCACAACTGCCCATTCGCTGAGCGGCAGGGCGCTGAAATTCAGCAGGCACCGGCCACCTTCAGCCCAGGGGCGGGGTGGGTTCCGGGCGACCAGCGCAGTTGCGCGCGCAATGTCTTTTCATGTGGAATACAGCCACTATGCAAGAGTCGCCCCGAATGACATAGTATCCCCCGCCTATTGGCGGCTTGGCGCTATTCCTTGCATTAGGAGCGCACGATGAACCTACTACGTCGTTGCATGACACTCGTTGCCGCAGCCGCGCTCTGCCTGCTGTCGGTGCAGGCCGCCGAGGCGGCCACTCGCGCACGCACCCCGACGGTCACGGTGGTGGGTGGAGCCAGCTACGAGTACGTCAAGTCATGCTCAACTACCTCGCCGTACCGATGCGGCACGTACGACACGCAGCTCGTATTTATCATCTACACCACCAACCAGGGCAGCGCTCCGATCACCATCGGCTACCAGACGGTGAACGGCAGCGCGGTCGCCGGCAGTGACTACCACGCCACCTCGGGCACCGTCACCATTCAACAGAATTCTCCCCAGGCCTACGTCCCCATCACTTTTTACAACGACGGTGTGGCCGAGCCGGCCGAGACCATGCAGCTGACGCTGACCAGCTCCAGCTCGCCGGCCAACATCAGCTCGGTAGGGACCGGCACGATCTGGGACGGCGGGCAGATACCCACCGACTGCGGCCTGAGCAAGACCGCGCCGAAGCAGTTGTCGATGACCTGCATGGGCCGGCCCGCCGGGCAGACCTGGTTCCTGGACTCGGGGTGCAACTGGCCACCCGGATGGGGCGAGGACTACCTGCTCGGCAATGAGGTCACCGGCAACGGCACATCCTCCGGCAACTGCTACCTCGGCTCCCCCACGACGGGCAACTTCAACACGGTTTAGCCGTCGCATCATCAGTGCGACATCAGACAACAGGGCGTTCAAGTTCTTAGGGCGTCGTGGCCTCGGCGAGACGGTGACAGCGCGGGAACGCTCGAGCAGTCACGAAGGCAGCAGACCCGAGGTGGCACGCTCAAGCATCTTGTTGGCCCCGGCATCCCAGGCGGCTTCAATAGAAACTGACATCGCGTCAGGAAAAATGTCTTCCTGATCGGCCTCGAGGCCGTCGTAGACGGCCTTGGCCACCGCCGCTGGTGCGGCCTTCGGGATGTTCACTGCCCGGGTCATGTCGGTATCGACCGGGCCGGTGAGGACAGCGTGCACCCGCACTCCGTGCATGGCGAACAGCGCCCGCTGCACCTGAGTGAGCGAAAGGGCTGCTGCTTTGGAGATGGAGTAGGCCGGCATGGTCGGAAGTGCTGCCAGCCCGGCCAGTGAGAGGATGTTAACGACATCGCCGCGAGAGGCTGCCAACAGCGGCAGGACGGCCTGGGTCAGCTCGTACGGGCCGTACAGGTTGACCGCGAGATGGTCTCCGATAGCGGCGCGGTCGTCCAGCTCGTCGTAGGTCCCCACGCCCGCGTTGTTGATGATCACGTCGAGGTCTTCCATGCTCTTCACCGCTGCCTTGATCTGCGCCCCGTCGGTCACGTCCAGAGGCAGTGTGACGACCCGGCTGTCCGAGTGGTCGACGGGTGTGCGCATTCCTGCGTAGACGCGCTTCGCGCCGCGGTGGAGTGCTTCCTCCACCAGAGCATGGCCGAGGCCACGGTTGGCTCCGGTCACCAAGACGATACGGCCTGTTACGGGGCGTTCTGATTTGGGCATTTAATCTTCCGTTCTAGGTAGTTAGTCCCTTTGATGCCACAGAGTAGGCACAGTCGAAGTCGCAAAACCAGCCCGTCTCCTGCCCACTTCCGGCTTGCGGCGGCATAGCCACGAATACGGCAATCTTGAAGAAAGCGCCTTAACCTGAAATTTCCGGCGTATGCCAGCAAGGGTGCCTGTCAAGGCGTGCGAGGTTCTAGCGCTCGGCCGTGGGCGGAGGCCGCTGTTGCTCCAGCAAGGACCGCTGGGTCATGTCATAGGTGGCGAGAACCTCCAGGAAGAATTCCGACGCGGCCGTCGTGACGCCGACCAGCTCCGCTTCCGGAGTGTTCTGGATGACGTCCAGGAACACCTCGTGGTGCAGCTGGGCCAGGTCCAGGATCGTGATTCTCTGGACAACCGCCGAACGCCCGATCTCGTAGGCCGCATGAAGGGGCGCCTCTTCGCGTCGCGGCAGGTAACGCAGGAACGCGACCCGGTAATTGCGCTCCAGCTCCGGGGTCACCCCCACGGTGACATCTTGTGTTCCGGGCGGTGGTTGACAGTGCTTGCCGTGACGCCCACGCCCAGGTAGGCCAAGCCCTCCTCGAGATCCAGGGCTGTCTCGATCGACCCGGTGCCCAACCCCAGTTCCACCATGGCAAGAGCGACGTCCGGTTGGATTCCTACCAGCACGGTGATGGCTCCGCGAAGGCGAGCCATTTCGGCTATGTCTCTGAGCGTGCGCAGCCCGAACGAGTCCAGCACATCCAATGCGGCGACATCGATGATCACCCCGCGCGACCGGCGGGCACCGATCTGTTCGATCAGGTCCCGCTGGAAGCGAATGAGCTGACTGTCATCGAGCGCAGTGTGGATCGATGCGATCAGGGTCGAACCCTGCTGCAGGATCGATACGAGTGCTGGCCCGGAGTCCATTATCCCGTGGAACCGTCCTGCCGGCTCACGGTGTAGCCCAGGAGCCGTTCGGCTTCTTCGAGGCCGCCCTGCAGATCCCCGATCGTGTTCATCTTGCCGAGATCGACGCCGATCGTCACCAGAGTCTGCGCGATGCCCGGCGACAGCCCGGTGATGATGACGCTTGCCCCCATCAGGCGAGAGGCGTCGACCGTCCGAACGAGGTGGTTGGCAGCTGCCTCATCGACGGTGGGAGAGCCGGTGATGTCGATGACGACGACCTTCGCCCGATGCCTGCGAATGCCGGCGAGTAGCTGCTCGGTGAGCTGGCGAGCGCGTTCGGTGTCCAGAACTCCGATGATCGGAAGGATCAGGAGCCGTTCCCGAACCGGAAGAACGGGCGTCGAGAGCTCCCGGATGGCGTCCTGCTGCTGACGGATCACCCGTTCCCGTTCGTCCACGAAGCTCACCGCGACGGTGTTGGCGATCCTGTTCGCCGCGGGCTCGTAGGCGTCCAGAACCCTGTTGAGCATGGAGAAATCCTGCTGGTACTTGCCGAACAGCGATCTCGCCAGCACGTCACGGAGCAGCAGCACTATGCCCACTACCTCGTGGGTCTCCACCCCCCGGGGGATGATGCGCTCGGACAGGTCGCGGGCATAGTGCTGCAGCGCTTCGACGTTTCCGGTTTCGAGCACCTCGACGTAGTTGTCGTACACCGAGGTGGTCTCCGCGGCGACCTCCTGCGGGGTCATGGCCTGCAACAGGTGCGCGCCCTGAATACGGCTGGCCCACTCCTGTCGGAGCCTGGTGCGGTTCTCCCGCAGGTGCGCCACCAGCTGTGGCAGCAGCTGCTCCTCATCCTGAGGGTCCAGGGCCGGGAAGTCCGATACAGCTTGCTCGACGACTCGCTCGTCCTCGCTCACCTGTGCATCTCCTTTCGCCATTTGATCATGGTCACCGTTGTTCCTCGACCCACTTCTGACACGACTTCGAACTCATCCATCAACCGGCGCGCACCCGGCAAACCCAGGCCCAGCCCGCTGTAAGTGCTGTACCCGTCAACCATGGCCTGGTCGATATCGGCGATTCCCGGCCCGGTGTCCCGAGCCACTATCTGCACGCCGTACCGGCCATCCTCGACTACCTCGATGCTGAGTTCGCCCTTCTCGGCGAACCGGACGATATTACGGGCGATCTCGGAGACCGCCGTTGCGATGATGGTTGAATCCGTCCGCGAGAACCCGACGTTGGAAGCCATTTCTCGTACTGCCTGCCGAGCCGTGACGATGTCGGCGTCCCGGTGAATTCCGATCACGTCTTTTCGGGGATCGTCGGCGGTTCTCTCGAGCAGGGGCCGGCTGATCCGCACGCACATGTCGCACTCGAGCAGATGACGCCCCGTGTCCAGCTCGCGTTGCCGACGACGATCTCCGGCGGAGAGCGAGAAAAGGACCTGCCGGCACCGGTCGGTGGGCGGCTCCACCTTTTCTGACACGAGAAGGTACTCCACCCGCAGGCGGGCACGGGCTCGGTGCAACTGGGCGGCGACAGCGCCGGCCGTCATGCCGAACTGGGTACCGAGGCTGCTGGTGTCCTGGCCGTTTACCTCGTGGGCGACGAGCGTCTGCCGATCCCGCTCGGACAGCCGGGCAAGCGCCGTCGCCATCGCCTCGCGTTTCTCACCTTCGAGCAACTGCTGGTCGACATGCTCAGCTACCTGCAGGTCGGCCAGCCGGTGCTGATTGCGCCGCTGGCGCTCCTGCTGCTTGGCCAGCGAGGAGATCAGGTTGCGGGCGGTGACGATGGCATAAGGCCCGTGCATGCCCTTGTTGACTCGATCCCCTGCCCCGAGGACCCGAGCCAGCGTCTCCTGCACCAGGTCATCGGCCGTGGCCGAGTCGTTCACCCGGGGCGTCACCACGCGCCGGACCAGGGAGATGAGCTCCGGGATGTCTATCCCCTCATCTTCGGCGCCCCGATTCGGCGGGGTGACGGCGCCCATGGTGGGACCTTACCCCGCCGCCCGGCAGATCTGACCCGAGGAACAAACGCCCCTGTGCGCCGCTATGGACCGCAACGACGGGGCTGCTACACCGGACGCCTTGGTGCCGGCCGCATTACGCGAGATCCGGCCGCGAACAGCGCCGCGACGCGATCCGCCAGCCCTGCCTACAGGCAGCCGGAGCTCAGCGGCCGGCAGGTGGGCGGCCATAGGGCCGCGTGATGCGACACCGTCCGGGTGGTCTTCATATCGCTGGGTCTCATCAGGGGCTCGGTGAGCCAGACCGTCCTGGCGCAGATATGAAAGAGGTGGTTCGATGTCCTACCCCGCAGAAAGCATGTCAAGACCCGGTCGTTCGCTGTCCAAGGTGTGGTTCCTGTTCGTTGCGATCGTGGCAGCGTTCGTCCTGTTCATGGGAACCGCTGTCATCGCCACGGCAGCGCCCCGGACGGCGACGCCGTCGACGGCCAGCGTCACGGGCACGCTCGCGGACGGCAGCGGAGCGGTCACCGGCGTGTTCGATGTGAACAGGTTCAGCGCCTCGGGCTCTCGACTGCTGGCCACCGGCACCTTCACCGGCACTATCACCGACGCGGCTGGAACCGTTCTGGCGTCCGGAACACAGGCGATCACCGTTCCGGTCGACCTGGCCAACAGCGCCGGATCGTGTCAGATCCTGCACCTGACGCTCGGCCCGCTGGACCTGGACCTGCTCGGCTTGCAGATTCATCTGGATCGGATCGTCCTCGACATCACGGCGCAGTCCGGACCCGGCAACCTGCTGGGCAACCTGCTGTGCGCGATTGCGGGCCTGCTCGACGCGAACACCGGGATCAGCGCGATAGTCAGCCAGATCGCCATGCTGCTGAACCGGCTCCTGGGCGTCCTCGGCTAGGCATCCCCCTGCCCTAGCCAAGAGGATGGAGTTGCGACGGCGGGGGACGGCACCCGATCCTCCCCCGTCGTCGCAATCCAGCGCACTGAGCATTCGCACGAGGAAGAACCCGCGCCAGTTCGCTAACGGGGTTGAGCTATGCCAAGACTGTTTCTCTACATGCCGAAGCTGTTCCCCCGGCACCGCCCGGCCTCCGACTGGACGCTGGCTGCCGGGCTGGCGCTAGTACGCGTCGAACCGCTCACCCTGGCGTGGGAGGAAGTGTCCGATCACAGCCGGACGCACGTCCTCCCGACGCACGTCCTCCCGACGCGTAGCGATTTCGTCCGGCGAGGCGTGCGAAATCGCTACTCGATGCTGCGGACCGCACTTCCGCCGGCAGCTGCCCAGCAGGCTGCGGACTGCTCGCCCCGAACAGGAGCGGACGCTCGAACGCCCGGCGGGATCCGGCTCCACAAGGGTGCCGGATCCCGCCGGGCGACGGGCCCTTACTTGACCTCTGACCTCATCACATACCAGACCCCGACCACCAGCGGGATCACCAGCCAGATCATCCCGGTGGCGCCGATATGCGCCCACTCCTCGCCCGTCGGAGCGCCGTTGAACAGCGCGCCCTGGGCGTAGCTGACATCGACCCAGGGGCGCAGGGTCTCGAACCAGTCCTGGCTGGCGGCCAGCACCCCGAAGATGGTGGGCAGCAGCAGCGAGTAGACGAAGTAGGCGACGATGGCTCCCGACGAGCTGCGGATGAGCACGCCGAGCATGAAGCCGGTCAGCAGCCCCAGGACGTTGCCCAGCACGATGAACAGGCACTCAGCCAGCGACATGTCCCACACGACGGCGGTACCCGTGATCGCGGTGCCCACCAGGTTGCCGAGGGCGCCGATCGAGAAGGCCAGCAGCATCGAGACGACCGCGACGGTGACCGATGAGATCGCCTTGGCCAGCACGACCCGGCTCCGGTGCGGCACCAGGGTGAACGTGGTCAACCCGCTGCGCTGGCTCCACTCGCTGGTGACCGACAGGATGGCCACCATCGGAAGGATGACGGCCATCGGAAAGCCGATCGCCGCGCCGAAGGTCGCGTAGGTGAGCTCGCTGTCCGGGGCGAACAGGATCACCGCGGTGGTGGCCAACAGCGCCGCGATGACGATGCTGGCCATCAGCCAGAAACCCGAACGGGTGTTGAACATCTTGCGCAGTTCGACCTTGGTCACCCTGGCCAGCGGCACCCGGGCGACCGGTACCCGCCGGATGATCTGACGCTGTTCGAGGACGGGTTCGGTGTGGACGGCGGTCATGCCGCTGCTCCTTCTCTCTGGGTAGTGACAGTGAGCTCGAGGAACATCTCCTCCAGGCCGGCGCCGTCGGCGGGCCGCAGTTCGGTGAGGGCGATTCCCGCCTTCAGCGCGACCGTCCCGACCAGCGTGGGATCGGCGTCGGTGCGCAGCGCGCCGTCACCGGACCGGGTGACGGCCAGTCCCCATGCGCTCAGGGCCCGTTCCAACTCGCTCAGCTCGGCAGCCCGAACGACGGTGCCCGCGGCCTGCAGCAGCTCGGTCTTGGTGCCCTGCGAGACGATCCGGCCGTTGCCGATCACCACGATGTCATCGGCGATGACCTCGATCTCGTGCAGCAGGTGCGAGGACAGCAGGACGGTTCCGCCCCGGTTGGCGTAGTCGCGAAGCAGGTCGCGCATCCAGCGGATGCCGGCCGGGTCAAGGCCGTTGGCGGGCTCGTCGAGGATCAGCACCTCCGGATCGCCGATCAGGGCGGTGGCGATGCCGAGCCGCTGGCGCATCCCGAGCGAGTAGTTGCCGACCCGGCGGTCGGCCTCGGCGCCGGTGAGGCTGACCAGCTCGATCATGTCGCGGACCCGAGCCGCCGGCAGCCCCATCGTCTGCTGGGCGATGGTGAGGATCTCGCGCCCGGTGCGACCGGCGTGCTGGGCGGAGGCGTCCAGCAGCACCCCGACCTCCAGTCCCGGGTTGGGAAGGTCGCGGTACCTGCGGCCGGCGATGGTGACGGTTCCCGACGTGGGCGGGGTGAGGCCGACGATGATCCGCATGGTGGTCGACTTGCCGGCGCCATTGGGGCCGAGGAAGCCGGTCACCCGGCCGGCTCGGGCTGTGAAGCTGATGCCCTCGACGGCGGTGTACGCGCCGTACTTCTTGGTGAGTGAATCGATAGTGATCATGGAGGAAATCCTCGCGCCGACGCGAGGCCGGGGCATCGGGGACGGCCCTGAGAACAACCCCCGCCGTCGGACCGGGGACTCAGGGTCCGTCCCAGGGGCTTCCTTCAGCTGCGGGTCAGCCGCCGCGGTCGGCTCGCTGAGTTGGAGCGAATGATCGGGCTCGGAACCCCGAGGTTTACCCGTTCAGCGCTCGAACTTTCCAGCATCCGCCGAACTGCCTGATCCAGCTCAGGAAGGTCGTTTTCAACGGTGGCAGCCAGGACTGAATGCGATGTGTCGAAATAACGGTGCGCCAAGTGATCGCGTAGGCGCGCCACGTCTCGCCACGGTATTCCCCGTTCAGCCGCAATCAGTGAAGGATCAAGCCCTTTGACCGCTTCGCCTATCTCGATCAACCGAGCCCGAACGGCGTCGTACACAAGTCCGTCCGACAGCTCCCCGCGTTCCAGATGTGAACGGATCGCTGCTATCGACGCCATGATGTCCTCCAGCCGGTGACGATCACGTCGGCTCACAGCGCCACCAGATCGGCAAGAACCGCCTCACGTACGTCCGGCTTCAGATCGGCTTCTGGAACCAGGTCGACAGCTGCGCCGAGCAAAGACTCCAGCTCGCTTCTGAGTCGACCCAACGCGAACAGCCCGACGCCAGGCTCGATGTCGACGAGCAGGTCGATGTCGCTGTCGTCACCCTCGCTACCACGTGCCACGCTCCCAAAAACCCCCCGCAAGGTGACCCGATGGGCGCGAGCACGAGACAGCGCCGCATCCCGCTGGCGTCGCAACACCCGACCCCTGGGTCCGGAAAGCTGGCGAAATTCTGCTGACATCGGACGTAGCTGAATGTCCAACTTCTGATCCGCGGCCTCGATCAACGCGGTAAGCGTCGACAGAGCAGGCTGCCTTCGACCGGACTCGTAAACGCTGATGACGCTCTGGGCCACGCCCGCTCGCTCGGCAAGCTGGGCTTGGGTCAGGCCCGCCGCCAATCGCGCGGAACGTAACAGCTCGTGTGCCAGCACGTCACCAGTATAACGGATCGTATATTTCGGGGGGTCTACCCAGCACAAAGTCACTTAGCCCGCTCAGGAGCTCTTCGCTATTGCCAAGCCGCTTGCAAGCCGCCACGATGAGGCACCCTAAGTGGGCAAGCCAGTCACATCCGCACCAAGACCGCTGATCCCACCATTCCAGAATTCCCCTCGAGGAGCGCTATGCGTCGTCGTCTGATTTTCGGTATCCCTCTCACCGCGGCGTTCGCCGCGATGCTGACACTCTCGTCATCCGCCTCGGCGATCAGCACCTACAACTCCGAGCCGGCCCCCGAACGCACCGAGACCGGCGCGATGCTGGTTCTGCAGGACACCGACGGCAACGGCGTCAATGACCGCTTCGACTGGCACTGCAGCGGCGCGATGATCGACCGCAACACCTACCTGACGGCCGCCCACTGCGTGGTGGACTGGCCGGCGGGCGCGAAGTTCTACGTGTCCCTGAGCCAGGACGTGCAGGGCGCCCTCGATCAGTCCGCCGCGCTGGGCCTTTCCGGCGTGGCCCAGGCCCAGTGGTTTCTCGATCGCGGCTATGCCGTCGAGGGCGATCCCACCCACGATTCGGCCTACCCGGGCAACCAGTCGAACTCCCATGACATCGGCGTCATCGACTTCTCCCGCCGCGCCGTCACCCCTGCCAACCGGTGGGCCTTCAAGCCGGCCACCCTGCCGGCCGCCGGAAAGCTGGACGCGCTCGGCTCCCGGTTCCTCGACAGCAGCGTCTGGACGGTCGTCGGGTACGGCGTCGAAGAAGCCACCACCGGCGCCGGCGGCCAGACCCACCCGGGCGGCGGGGTCCGGATGAAGGCCGAACTCGGCTTCGACGCGCTCAACGAGCACTGGGTGCGGCTGAAGATGACCGAGTCCCAGGGTTACGGCGGCGCCTGCTACGGCGACTCCGGCGGCCCGAACTTCCTCAAGGTCAATGGCGCGCTGATCCTGGCTGGCACCACGATCACCGGCGACACACCCTGCTTCTCCACCAATGTGATCTACCGCCTGGACACGCCCTCGGCCCGATCATTCCTGGCCCCGTTCGTGACTCTTCCCTAACCGGCGTCGCTCTTGCCCGACCGGCGTCGGGCTCACTGCCTGACGCCGGTTGGCAGCCGGCCCCCAACCGCCCCGCGCGCAGACATCGTCGTGGGATCACCGTTCGGGGGCCGGTTGTCTGTGCATGATCGAGTGCCGCGGACCGCCGCGTCGTCAGCCATCCGCGCCTACCGCAAGGTGTTCGCGGTTAATGGCTGACAATCCGCATACGGTATCGTGCGAAGTTGCGGTCAGTGAGGTAGCACGATCAAAGGGGAGCGGTAAACCGTGGCGAATCTCAGGTACCTGGTGACAGGTGGCGCCGGATTCATCGGCTCCAATTTCGTCCATTCGATATTGTCGAACGGCTCGGCCGCGTCGGTTATCGTGCTCGACGCATTCACTTATGCCGCTAATGCGCTGAGCCTGGCCGACGTCGCTGACGACATCGAGATTGTCACCGGCGATATCTGTGACACCTCGGCGCTGGACCCGCTGGTGGAACGAAGCGACGTCATCGTCCACTTCGCCGCCGAGTCCCACAATGACGTGGCGCTCACCTCCCCCGGCCGGTTTCTCCAGAGCAATCTGATCGGCACCTACGAGGTGCTGCAAGCTGTCCGCAAACACGGGCGCCGGCTGCACCACATCTCCACCGATGAGGTTTTCGGCGATCTGGAACTGGATGATCCGGCGTTGTTCACAGAAGACACCCCCTACCGGCCCTCGAGCCCTTATTCGGCGACGAAGGCCGGCGCCGACCACCTGGTGCGTGCCTGGGTGCGCTCATTCGGCATCGCCGCGACAATCTCGAACTGCTCGAACAATTACGGCCCACGCCAGCATGTAGAGAAATTCATCCCGCGCCAGATCACCAATGCGCTGGACGGAATTCCGTTCAAGGTCTACGGCGGCGGGCGAAACGTTCGTGACTGGATACACGTGGACGACCACAATTCCGCCGTCCTGACCATAATCGAAAAAGGGCTGCTCGGCGAGACTTATCTGATCGGCGCCAATGGCGAGCGGTCGAATCTGCAGGTCGTGGAATCTTTGGCGCGGCTGATGCCGGAAGACGTCGAAATCGAATTCGTGACCGATCGCGCCGGCCACGATCTGCGCTATGCCATCGACTCGACGCGGCTGCGGACCGAACTCGGCTGGCGGCCCGGCTACGAGGACTTCGAGGCGGGCCTGGCCGCGACGATCGACTGGTACCGGCAGAACGAGAACTGGTGGCGTCCTGCCAAGGAGTCCACCGAGAACTACTACCAGGGTGTCGAAGTGAGCGATCGGGTCTAGGCGAACGGGGCTGTACGCTTGGAACAGCTCATGTTTCATGGAGGACCCGATGAAAAGCATCGTGCCAACCGAAAGCCGCCCGGTCGGCTTTCACGTCAACGACACCGACGTCGCCGAGGCGGTTCAGGCGCTGCACACCGACGGAGTGGTGGGCCGCAAGGCGGCCTTCTCCCGGGAATGGGTGCAGGCCCTCGACGAGGACATCATGGCGGCGTTCGCCGAAGCCCGCAGCCGGCCGCATGGCGCGGTCGGACGCGGCCCGAACCGCTGGTACGTCGAAATCCACCCGCAGGCGATACGCGGCTTCGTCGACCTCGCCAGCCACCCGTGGGTTCAGGCGGTCAGCGAGGCCGTTCTCGGCCCGGATTGGGAGATCGTCGAGGTCGGCTTCGACATTCCCTTCCCGGGCGCGATGAACCAGCCCTGGCACCGGGACTTCCCCAGCCCTCCGGAGACCTACCGCGACCGGCGGCTGACCTCGCTCGCCTTCAACGTGACCACTGTGGACACCACCGAGGACATGGGGCCGTTCGAGATCGCTCCGGGCACTCAGTTCGACGACAGTCCGGACTTCGAGCACGGGATGTTCCCGCCCAGGTCGTACTACCCGCGCTATGAGGAGCGCGCCGTGCGCAAGTACCCCCAGATGGGCGACATCTCGGCCCGCTCGGCGCTGACCATCCACCGCGGCACCACCAACCACTCGGACAAGCTTCGGCCGGTGCTGGTGCTGGGCGTGGACGGGCCGGATGCCAGTCACGCCGTGCTCCACGACCCCGCGGTCACCAAGGACTACTGGCAGACGCTGCCCGAATCGATCCGGCAGCATCTGCACTGCCCGATCGTCGATGAGCTGGTCCCGATCTCGCAGAAGCACACCATCGAAGGCCTGGTGATGGGCGAGGCCTGAGCGCAACGCCCGAGCCGAACCCGCGGCTGACTCCACGCCGCGCTTGACGCCCGGCCATGCCGGTGCTCTGATGCCAGGCATGGTTAACAGAATCGAAACAGGTCAGGCTCGCCTGCGCCGGCTGGTCGGTCGGCGCGGCATCGCGGTGGTGTCAGCGCTGTTCCTGATACCGGGCGCGGTGGTGGTGGGCTCGGACCGGGCCAGCACCGCTGTCGCCGCCACTTGCACGCTGCAGAACCCGGTGCTGACCGCGGGCGCTGACCCCTCGGTCTGGTACCGCAACGGCACTTACTACCTCGCGCAGTCCGACGGCGCCCGCAGCATCAACCTCCGCGCCTCGACGACGCTGGCCGGGCTGAGCACCGCGACCAAGCGGGTCATCTGGACCGCGCCGCGCGGCACCGATCACAGCGCCCAGATCTGGGCGCCGGAACTGGAGTACCTCAACGGGCGCTGGATCATCTACTTCGCCGGCGCCACCGACAAAGGCAACTTCACGGCCACCAACAACACCCACCGGATCTTCGCGATCACCGCCAACACCCAGGATCCGCTGGGCGGCTGGACATTCTTCGGCAAGATCACCGACTCGACCAACCAGTGGGCCATCGACGCCACCGTCTTCTACTACAACAGCAACTGGTGGATGGTGTGGTCGGGAACGCCGACCGGCAACGGCGGCGCGCCCCCGCAGCAGCTCTACATCGCGCGCATGAGCGACCCGCTGCACATCGACCAGGACCACCGACGGCTGATCGCCAACCCCGACCAACCCTGGGAGACTTCGGTGCAGGCGATCGAAGAAGGACCGGAGGCCTGGATCGGGCCGAACAACGCCCTGACGATCGTCTACAACGCCAATGCCAGCTGGACCACGGCCTACAGCATCGGCCAGCTGGTCTACAAGGGCGGCGACCTGACCACCTACCTGTCCTACACCAAGCGTGGCCCGATCTTCTCCTCCGCCAATGGCGTCTACGGCACTGCTGGCGCGTCCATTCCGGTGCCCGGCGCCAACGGCAAGAACTGGCTCGTCTACCACGCCAAGACCAGCACGGCCGACGGCTGGGACGACCGAGCGATCTTCGCCCAGCCCGTCGGCTGGAACGCCGATGGGACGCCGGCCTTCGGCATCCCCACCGGTTACCGCTCCTACGACGAGGCCGCCCAGCTGCCCTGCTGAGCCCGCCGCTCGGGACGGACAGCGTTTGGCCAAGCGCGGAGCAGCGTTGGCCGAGCACAAGCCACAGCGCCGGCAGGTGCGAGCCTGCCGGCGCTGTGGCTTTCAGTGACTACTGGTCAGCCGTCAACCGAGGTTGCGATCAGTCGTCCCAGTGCGGGTGGACGTGCACGGCGCTGACCCGGACGTAGTCGAAGTTGCTGCTGAAACCGGCGCCGCCCATCGAGACCAGGCCGATCTTCGTGTTCGGGGAGTTGGCCTGGGTCCAGGTCGCGCCCTTGTCCCACCGCTTGCCGTCCAGGCTGGTGTACGCGGTGTAGCGCTCACCGATCCGGACGATCCGCAGGTAGGTGGTGGTGCCGACCGGTCCCACCACGGCATTGCCGTAGCTGGGGTAGCCCTCGGCCACCGGCGTCATCTGCTTGCCGAACTCGGTCTGCCTGGTGTTCCAGATCGAGGCCGAGGTCAACTTGAGGTAGTTGGCGTCATCGTTGTAGATGACCAACCCACCCTGGACGTAGTTGAAGCAGCAGCCCTCCGGCGGGGTGGTGACCCTGACCTTGGTCTCGACGACGTAGTTGCCCTTGGGCGCAGGTTGGGTCAGCACCGAGGCGAGCGGGGTCGCCGGTGGGTGGATGTCGGCTGCCTGGGTCTGCCAGCGCAGCTGCCCGCTGTCGAGGCGGTAGCTGCCGGCGGCCGGCGGCCGGATCCAGGTCCACTGCTTGGACAGCGTGTCGGACCGGAACTCATCAGACAGTGACTTGTAGAGCCGGGTCGGGTGCGGCTCGTGCACGAACCGGGGCTTGTACGCGGTCCGCTGGCCGGGCTGGGCGGCCGGGCCGGGCATCGGTGAGTCCGACGGACCTCGGCCGGCGCGCACCGTCGGCCAGCCGTGCCTCCAGTCAAGCGGGTCGATCAGTGCCGGCCGCTTGGTGTAGCCCACCTCGTCGGCGTAGTAGGGATCGTTGCGGTCGACAGCGTGGTAGACCATCCACTGCTGACCGTCGAAGTCAGTGATCACCGTGTGGTGACCGACGCCCACCCAGCGATTGCCGTTCTGCGCCACCACCGGGGTGCCTCCTACCCGGCCGGCCAGCAGTGAGACGCCGTGGCGGTCCACGAACGGTCCGAGCGGACTACGCGAACGCCCGGCGAACACCGAGTACCCGGTCAGCGGGCCGGCGCAGCAGTTGGTGGCCGAGGCCAGCAGGTAGTACCAGCCATCCCGCTTGAGGATGTGGGTGCCTTCGTAGCGGTTGTCGATCGCGACCTGGGTCTGGCTTGCCGGATCGGTGGAAAGCCCGTCGGCCGAGAGCCGGCGAACCGAGATGCCACCGAAGTAGCTGCCGAAGTAGAGGTAGCTGACCCCGTTGGCGTCGAGCACCTCGGGGTCAAAGATCCAGCGTCGGCTGCCGGGCGCGCCCTGCGGCTCCACCACCTGCTGCCCGCTGTCGGTCCACGGCCCGGTCGGGCTGTTGCTGGTGGCCACGCCGATCGCCGAGCCGCCACCGGGCAACGAGGTGTCCGACGCGCCGAAGTACAGCATGTACTTGCCGTTGCGGTAAACGACTTCCGGCGCCCAGACGAACCCGGTCACCCAGGCCGGCTTGGTCGGAAAGGCGTCACCCTGGTAGGTCCAGTTGATCAGGTCCAGCGACTTGAACATCGGCACGTTGTGCAGCACCGGGCTGCCGGTGGGGCCGACCTCGCTCGCGGTCAGCGCGTCGGTGGTGCAGTAGAGGTACCAGTGCCGGTCGGCGCCCTGCCCACGCAGGACGTCCGGGTCGGCACAGCTCTCCGCCAGGGCGCCGGAAGGCAGCCGGAGCTTGAGTGGGTTGGTGTAGGACGGGGCGTAGCGTTGCTGGCTCTGCTGCTTCCCCGTTGTCGCCACGGTGCCCGCCGACGTCGGGCCGGCGGCGACGATGCCCGAGGCCGCTGTGGCCAGTGCGAGCATCGGCAGGACGATCTTTCTGGACCAGCGCATGGACAACCTCCGAAAGTGGACAGCGGCGACCGGTCTAGCCATCCTGACCCAGCCTTCTAACGTTGTAAAGAGTGGTGCTCGGGCTCGGCTGACGGCTGCGCGCCCGCTAAGGCATAGAACAACTCACACCGAAATCACTCACGTTCCAACTCTTTACAACAACATATTCAACGTTGTAGAAACCAGAACGGGCCCTTTCGACGGAAGGCGCGCGATGGCTGAGCACCGACACCTCCGGTCTTGGCGTGCGCGTGTCCGAAGCCCGGGCAGCCGAGTGACGGGCAGGCGGCGCGGAACCGCGGTCGACCCGTGCGCCTCCCGGGCGAGCCGTTGAGCACTGTTCCAGAGTGTCCAGTAATGTCCGGGTGCGACACCGTCGCGACCCTCATTCTTCGGCACAGATTGATACCGATGCGCTTCAGTGAGTGCCCGGGATCACCTCTGCCGCTACCTTCGACTGGGAGATCAACCACGTTGCTGATCTCCCGGGGTCAAACGAGACCTGCAGGAGCCCCTTTCACGATCGGGGTACACCTTGACCGAGCCGCCGGTGGCGCGCTGCATGATCGCGCTCGAGACGACCCCGCCGACCATTCGCCGTCAGGTGCCTGCCTGTCCCGACACCCCGCCTCGACGCCCGCTCTGCCCACTCGACCTCTGACTTCCACCCGACCTCTGTCCACCCGACCTCTGACTTCCACCAACCAAGGAGACCTTCGATGAACCAGCTCAACGTTCCGCTGTCCCGGCGCGGCTTCATGGGGGCGGCCGGAGCCGTCGGAGGCGCGCTCGCGCTGGCTGCCTGCGGCGGTAAGAGCACGCCCCCGGGCGCCGGGGCCGGGCCCACCGCATCCGGCGCCGGCACCGCCTACAACGGCCCCAATGTGACCCTGGCCTTCTGGAACGGCTGGACCGGCGCGGACGGTGACTACGCCAAGCAGATGGTCAGCCAGTTCAACTCCGAGACCAAGAACGTCAAGGTCAACATGAACGTCTTCCAGTGGGCGGACTTCTTCCAGAAGATGCCGGCCGCGGTCACCAGCGGAAACGGCCCGGACATCGCGGTCATGCACATCGACGCCATCCCGACCCAGGCAGCCCAGCGCGTCATCGTGCCGATCGACGCGGTCGCCAACAGCCTCAAGTTGAACCAGGGCGACTACGCCGAGGCCGTCTGGCAGGGCGGCATCTATAAGGACCAGCGCTACGGCATTCCGATCGACGTGCACTGCCTGGGCCTGTTCTACAACAAGGACGTCTTCGAGAAGGCGGGCCTTGACCCGGAGAAGCCGCCGACCAACAAGGATGAGTACATGGCCGCCCTGGAGGCCATGAAGTCCAAGGGCATCCAGGGCAGCTGGGTCAGCCCGTTCCAGTTCACCGGCGGCCTGATGTACCAGTCGCTGCTGTGGCAGTTCGGCGGCGAGCTGTTCAACGAGGACGTCAGCAAGGCGACCTGGGACTCCGAGGGCGGGATCGCGGCGCTGACCTTCATGACCGACCTGGTCAAGAACGGCTACAGCCCCAAGAACGTCGGCCAGGACGCCGACTACGTCGCGCTGAAGAACGGCCGCAACGCGCTGAACTGGCAGGGCATCTGGCAGGTCAACGAGGTCACCAAGCTGACCACCACCAAGATCGGCCTGGCTGAGCTGCCCAAGATCGGTGAGAAGGGCGGCGTCTGGGGCAACTCCCACCAGTTCGTGCTGCCGCGCACCCAGGGCAGTGACGAGAACAAGGTGAACGCGGCAGCCTACTTCGTCAACTGGTTCACCCAGAACAGCGCCGACTGGGCCAAGAGCGGCAAGGTGCCGGCCGTCGAGAGCCTGGCCGAGAGCTCTGAGTTCACCTCGATCGAGGGCTTGCAGCCGTTTGCCAAGGAGGTGCCCGACGTGCACTTCCCGCCGGCCGTGGCCGGTATCAGCGACGCCATGACGGCGATGTATGACGCGGTCAACGCCGCGGTGCTCGGCAAGTCCGACCCGGCCTCGGCGCTGCGCAGCGCTGCCAACAAGGCCTCGCAGATCCTGGCGCAGAACAAGAAGAAGTACGGCTGAGCATGACGAGCACCACCGAGGCCACCGCTGTGGAGCGGCCGCCTGCCAGGTCTACTGGCAGGCGGCGGCGCCGCAGTGGCTGGGCGACTCCGTACCTGTTTCTGGCTCCGTACGGCGTGCTGTTCATCGGGTTCATCCTGGCACCGGCCATCTACGGCATCTGGATCAGCCTGCACGACTACAACTACCTGCTGCCGAACCAGCCCTGGGCGGGCCTGAACAACTACTTCGACCTGTTCAAGTCGGGCTCGCGTGACGGCGCCGACTTCTGGCGCAGCATCCGGGCCACGGCGATCTTCACCGTCTTCAGCGTGCCGCTGCTGGTGGTCATCCCGCTGGCGATCGCCATGCTGCTCAACCGCAAGTTCCCGGGCCGGACCTTCTTCCGAGCCGTCTTCTTCACGCCCTACGTGCTCGGTGTGGCCGTCGTCGGCGTGCTGTTCCGGTTCCTGCTCGACCCCACCATCGGAATGCTGAACTTCTACCTGGAGAAGCTCGGGTTCGCCGGCGACTACCCCTGGACCACCCAGGTCCCCTGGGCCTGGGTCGGCCTGGTCGGCATGACGGTCTGGTGGACCCTCGGCTTCAACGCGATCATCTACCTGGCCGGCCTGCAGGACATCTCACCGGAGCTGTACGAGGCTGCCGAGGTGGACGGTGCCACCGCGTGGGACAAGTTCCGCAACGTGACCCTGCCGGGGCTGCGCCCGGTGCTGCTGTTCGTGCTGACCCTGACCCTGCTGGCCTCGGCCAACATGTTCGGCCAGTCATACCTGATCACCAAGGGCGCGCCGGAGAACTCCACCCGAACAGCGATCTACTACATCTCCCAGGTCGGGCTGCAGCAGTACCGGCAGGGCGTCGCCGCGGCGATGAGCTACATCCTGGCCCTGATGTTGATCCTGATCAGCTTGCTGAACTTCAGACTGTTCCGCGAGAAGGAAGAGTCATGACGAGCCTCGCACCCGGCGGCGCCACCGCCGCCACCGGCCCCGACCCGCAGGAGCCGGCTCGCACCGCCAAACCCCGCAAGCCGGGGGCCAAGACACCGCTCGGGCAGGTCCTCTTCTGGCTGATGCTGGGGGTGCTGAGCCTGATCTTCCTGGCGCCGCTGCTGTGGATGGTCAGCACGTCGTTCAAGACGCCCGAGGCCTCGACCAGCCTGGAGCTGTCCTGGATACCCCAACCCTGGGACGTCTCGGCCTACCAGACCCTGTTCAGCGCGGGATCGGCCAACCCGGTGCTGCGCTGGTTCTTCAACAGCATGTTCTCCGCGGCGGTGAACGCGATACTGATCGTCGCCGTGGACGCCTGCGCCGCCTACGCGCTGGCCCGGATGGACTTTCCGGGTAAGAAGCTCATCTTCACCACCGTGATCACCACGATCTTTCTGCCGTCGTTCGTGTTCCTGATCCCCAACTTCTTGATCGTCAGCCAGCTGGGCTGGCTGGACTCGTTGTGGGCGATCATCGTTCCCAGCGCAGGCGGCGCCTTCGGGGTGTTCTTCCTCCGGCAGTTCTTCTCCACACTGCCCAAGGAGCTGGAGGAGGCCGCCATCATCGACGGCGCCAACCAGTGGAAGATCTTCATCAAGGTGATCCTGCCGCTGTCCAGACCGGCCCTGTCGACGTTGGCGGTGCTGTCGTTCCTGACCAACTGGAACGACTTCCTGTGGCCGGTGTACGTGCTGTTCAGCCCGGAGACCCAGACACTGCCGTCCGGCCTGGCGAAGTTGCAGAACGCGGCGACGGTGAACTACCCGATCATCATGGCCGGCGCCGTGGTGGCCAGCGTGCCGGTGATCATGATCTTCATCATCGCGCAGCGACAGGTCATCGAGAGCGTCTCGCGCTCTGGTTTGAAGGGGTAAGCCGCCCAGCCACTCAGACAGCCGCTCAGCACACGCCGAGGACCGTACAGACACCGCTGTACGCCTCGGCGTTGCTGTGCAGGTAGGCAGGTAGGCAAGCGGTCATTCTGGCCCCCGCCTGCCCGACGGCCTCGCCTTGCGTCAGGTCCTCCGGCAGCGCGAGACTGAACGGGCGCGGGCGAGGCGGTCAAGCCACGGCTGGACTCCCCGTGCTCAAGGGAGACGACATGAGCGGCAACGACCAGAGCGGCAACGACCAGAATCTTGAAGAGGCCGCCAGCGAGGGCCGGCTGCCCGGTGTGGAAGAGGCCGACATCGCCGAGGACGAGGGTCGCGAGGACTCCGTGACCGCCGAGCAGGACGGCTCGGCCAGGGACGGCACTGCCGATGACGACGCTCCGGCCGGCGGCGTGGTGATGGGCGCGATCAACCAGCACTGACGCTGGCTGCCCACGCGCGTGGCGTGACCCGGATCCTCAGCCGCTAGCTGGGCCCGGGCTGCGGGTCACGCTCGCTGCGGGGCTTGCCGCCCTCGGCGCCGACCGCAGCCACACCGGCTTGCGCGACATTCTTGTGATGGCGCTTCTCGGCGTGCGCCTCGCGTTCCAGCCGCGGGATCAGGTGCGGGTAGTGCGCCTCGAACGCCGGGCGATCCGAGCGGATCCGGGGCATCGAGGTGAAGTTGTGCCGCGGCGGCGGGCAGGAGGTCGCCCACTCGAGCGAGTTGGCGTGGCCCCAGGCGTCGTCCTGCGTCACGATCTCGCCGAAGCGGTAGGACTTGTAGATGTTGTACAGGAACGGCAGCATCGAGGCCCCGAGCACGAAGGACCCCAGGGTCGAGATGATGTGCATGGTGGTGAACTCGTCCATCGGCAGGTAGTCGGCGTAGCGCCGGGTCATGCCCGCGTTGCCCAGCCAGTGCTGGATCAGGAACGTGACGTGGAAGCCGATGAACGTCAACCAGAAGTGCAGCTTGCCCAGCCGCTCGTCGAGGTAGCGGCCGGTGAACTTCGGGAACCAGAAGTAGATGCCGGCGAAGGCCGCGAACACGATGGTGCCGAACAGCACGTAGTGGAAGTGCGCCACCACGAAGTACGTGTCGGTCAGGTGAAAGTCCAGCGGCGGCGAGGCCAGGATGACGCCGGTCAGGCCGCCGAGCAAGAAGGTCACCATGAACCCGATCGCCCACAGCATGGGCGTCTCGAAGGTGATCGAGCCCCGCCACATGGTGCCTATCCAGTTGAAGAACTTCAGCCCGGTGGGCACCGCGATCAGGTAGGTCAGGAAGGCGAAGAACGGCAGCAGCACCACCCCGGTGGCGTACATGTGGTGCGCCCACACCGTCAGCGACAGGCCGGTGATGCCCAGGGTGGCCAGCACCATGCCCTTGTACCCGAACAGCGGGGTGCGGCTGAACACCGGGATGACCTCGGTGATGATGCCGAAGAACGGCAACGCCACGATGTAGACCTCGGGATGGCCGAAGAACCAGAACAGGTGTTGGTACAGCACCGGCCCGCCGTTCTCCGCGGCGTACACCTGCGCGCCCAGATGCCGGTCGGCCCACAGCACCACCAGCGCGGCGGTCAGGATCGGGAAGGCCAGCAGCACCAGCAGCGAGGTGGCCAGGATGTTCCAGGTGAAGATCGGCATCCGGAACATCGTCATGCCGGGCGCGCGCAGGCACAGGATGGTGGTGATCATGTTGACCGCGCCCAGGATGGTGCCCAGACCACCGACCACCAGTCCCATGATCCACAGGTCGGGCCCGACGTTGGGCGAGTGCTGCATGTTGCTGAGCGGGGTGTAGGCGGTCCAGCCGAAGTCCGGCGCGCCCTGTGGCGTCAGGGCGCCGGAGACCACGGTCAGGCCACCGAACAGGAACAGCCAGTAGGACAAGGCGTTCAGCCGCGGGAACGCCACGTCCGGCGAGCCGATCTGCAGCGGCACCACCAGGTTCGCGAACGCGAACACCAGCGGCGTCGCGAACAGCAGCAGCATGATCGTGCCGTGCATGGTGAACAGCTGGTTGTACTGCTCCGGCGACAGGAACTGCATCCCCGGCAGGGCCAGCTCGCCGCGCATCACCATCGCGAGCAGGCCACCGAGCATGAAGAAGACGAACGAGGTCACCAGGTACATCTGCCCGATGAGCTTGTGGTCGGTGGTGCGCAGCATCCTGAGGAACAGCGAGCCGCGCGGGTTCGGCGTAGCAGCGTATGGCCGGACCAGGATGGGTTGAGGTTCGACCGCCCTGGCGCGATCAACGATGTCAGTCATCTGGCCCCCAGCCGCGCGGGTGCGATGGATCCGGTGCGCGGCACTCGGTAGGTGGCCCCCTGAAGGGCCGGACTGACTGCTCAGTACGTAAAAGCTTAGACGACTACCCCACTCCGCGCGACGCCGCCATCGCGGTGATCTGACTGTTGGGCGCCCGAGCCACCGGCTGCTCCGGTAGCAGCCCGAGTTCCAGCGCTCGCAACGGCAACTGGGTCCGCCGCGAGACGTCGAGGTTGGCGGTTATCCGCTCGATGTGACTCTTGACCGTCTTCTCGGAGATGACCAGCTCGCGGGCGAGGTCCTTGTTCGACGTGGTGCCCGACGCCACCAGGTGCAGCACCTGGCGTTGCCGGGCAGTCAGCTGGACAGCGGCGCCGGCGACCGGTTCCGGCAGGCTCTGCGAGCGCACCTCGACCAGCCGCTGATCGAGCAGCGGGCGCACTCCGGAAACCGCGAGCCGGAGGCATTCCGACAGCTCGGCCCGGCTGGCGCCCCTGCAGATATAACCGGCCGCCCCGGCGGCCACCGCCTGTTCGGCCAGGTGCCGGTCACCGTGCCCGGAATAGACCACGACGACCGCGTCGGGATGGCACTCGAGCAGGTCCTGGATCAGCACCAGGCCGGACTCCGCACCCAGCCGGACGTCGACCGTCACCACATCCGGATATCGCTGGGCGTACTCGACGAGGGCTTCGGCGTTGGTCTCGGCCTGCCCGACGACTGTCGCCCCGCTGCTTTCCAATCGTTGGACGACTGCCTGCCGCATGAGTGCGCCAGACTGCACTACCAGCACCCGAATCGCTTCGCCCATCGCAAGCTCACCCCGTAGGACCGGCGACAAGCATGGCGGTTGTTCCGCCCCAGCGGCTAGTAGCCCCGCGCCTGGCCGTGATGTGGCCTAGCTTACACCGGCTGTCGCCGGGTGAAAGGGCTGAAAGCGGCCTTCCAGCGTCGCTATCGCCTGTTTGGCGGTCAGCGGATGTGTTATCTGATAAGCGAACTGAGCGCATTGAGGTCCTGGTAGCCGTACCGGGTCATGGGGTCGATGTAGGAGCCCTCGGTGATCTCGTTCCAGCTGATCAGGCCGAACGCATCGGGGTTGGTAGCGCCATTGCCGTTGTAAAGGGTCCGGATCGTCTGGCCGCCACGGCGCGGGACGCAGGCCGAGCCGCCCGCCAGTTCCTTGTTGTAGCCGGGGATGATCGGCGCGACCCAGACCTTGCGGGTGCCGTCAGGGTTGACGCCGGATGCCCGTACGGCGCCGGCCAAGGCGGCCAATTGCTTGAAGGACTGGGGATTGCTGTACGGGTTCTGGGAGGACCAGTAGTAGGCGTTGCCGTCCAGGTAGGGCGCGCGGCTGCTCGACCACGTCGTCTCATCACCGAGAATTCTCAGCTTGGAGCGCAGCGGGCCACCGACCGAGGACAGCGTCGAGGCCGGATACTTGCGGCTGCCCTGCCAGATCACGGTCAACTTCGCGGACCTGGACCTGTCGAAGGCCGAATTGGCTCCATAGGTCCTGACAATGTAGGCCAGGTCATTGCTGATGCGAGAAGCCGGCAGCACCTGCGCGGAGGCTTTGTAACTGAGCCACAGCTTGAACGGCTTGCCCTCGGCGTTCACCTTGCGCACCGCGTTGACCAGCACCTGCAGCCGGGCGCTGTAGGGGTTGCTGGTGGCGGACTGGGTGCTCGCGCCGTTACCGATCCAGTTCACCGCGAAACCGCTCAGACCCGCCGCGGCCGCCTGGCGCACGTCGGCCTCGATGAAGCCCGGATCGTCCTGGCTGTAGATCTTGCCGGGCACGTCGGTGAGGGTGTTGCCGACATAGCGGGTCCGAGCTCCGCAGCCGGTCGAGTCCAGCGTCGCCGGGAGCGGCAGCGGGCTCGCGGTGATCGGGTAGTTGGGGCCCAGCTTGTTCTTCCAGTGGTTGGCGCTCCACCACAGGTAGTAGTAGGCGAAGACCGGCGGTTTGGTGAGCGTCGTGGTGGTCGTGGCTACCGGGGCGGTGGCTGCGGGGGCCGCCATCGCCGGAATCAGCGAAAGGCCGACGATCGCCGACGCGCCGAGGGCGATCAGTCGCACGCGAGCGCGTCGTGTTCGCGAATAGGTAGGCAAAACATGATCTTCGTGCATCAGGACTCCAGGTCGTAGCCGAGCTCGACGTCGAGCCTGGTGACAAAGCGTAACTGAAGTGGCGACAATCAGTAACAGAAATAGGGGAACTTTCCATTCACTCGCGCGTAAGGAACTTTTCGTCCCAGCGACGCTATCCTCAGCTACGGTCGCCCTAGGCCGACTGGTCAGGCACAACCCGAGGAGAGTGCGTGTTAGCTGAGGACGGCGCTGAGTACCCGGACCTGCGAGCCGATGCCGACACCTCAGCTGCGCACGTCCTGCGGTTGGATCGGTTGATCGCGAGCCAGGCGGACGAGCTGGCCGCGGCCGAAGCCGGCTGGCGGGAACTCACCGCGCTCTGCGACCTGGCGCAATGGGCTACCGAGACCGCCGGCGACGGCCCAGCCGTGGTGCTCGTCGATGACCTGCGCCGGCTGCTGGCAAGACGGCACGGGGCTGCGTCCAGTAGCTGAGCGCCACTACGAGGGGGCGTTGCGATGCAGCGCCACGTGCCCCGGCTCACCGCCGGCCACCGAACCGGCGCCCGCCATCCGGTGCCGGTGCCGCAGCCGGCGACCGAGCAGGGTCAGTCCCGTGATCAGCAGGGCCGGTAGCCCGAGCAGCAGCACCACGGTGGGCACCTGGCGGTCGGCCTCGGTGGGCAGCGGCTGGGCGCTGGAATCGACAGCGGTGGCAGGCTCCGGAGGACTGGTGTGGCGTAGCTCGGCCAGCACCTTGAGATATCGATCCCCGTACTTCTTCGAAGGCTCCACGTGCGTGTTCTCGCTGAACTCGTTCCAGCTGATCAGACCCAGCGCGTCGGGCGAGGATTTCAAAGCCGTGGCGTACTGGGTGCGCAACGTCGCGCCGTCGTTCCTTGGCACCTCCTTGGTTCCGCCGACCAGCCTGGCGTCGAAACCGGGCGCGAACGGCGCGATCCAGTACTTGCCGTCGGCGTGCACCGCCTCGCTCATCTCCTTGAGCTTGGTGGTGTAAGTCGGGTTGGTGGCCGGGTTGACCGAGGACCAGTAATAGGCATCGCCATCGGTGACGTCGGCCAGCCGCCGGTAGCCCTCGACGTTCTTCTCGGTCGAGAGCACCAGCATGCCCGGCCGCACCGCCGAGGTGACCCTGGCCACGTCGGCGTGGGAGTAGGCCCAGGTGCCGCTGAAGATCGACAGCGGCTTGCCCCCCAACCGGGCGAACACCGGGTTGGGGGCAAACTGCTTGGCAAAGGTGACGAAGTCCGCCGCCACCCGAGCCACCGGCAACGGGTTGCGGTAGAAGTCCAGCCCCTGATAGATCATCGACAGGCTGAAGCGTTCCTCGGCCGCCACTGTCATCAGGGTGCGCAGCCGCCGGGTATTGGTCGGGGTGTCCTTCCAGCTCACGATGAAACCGGTGATGCCGGCGGCCTTGGCCTGCTGGATGTGCTTGCGCATCACCCAGGGGTCCTCGCTGGAGTAGAGGCCCAGCTCAGGCAGATCGGTCTTGGCCCGGTTCCAGGAGTTGGGCACGAACCACTGGTAGTAGTAGGCGAACAGCGGGGGTCCCGGCACGCCGGCCGGCGTCGCGGTCGGGGCCGCGGTCGGACTGGTTGCCGAGACCGGCGCCTGGCCTAGCAGTGCTATCGCCAGCAACAGCAGTGCGCTGAGCGCTGTCCCGGTGACAGCGCGCCTCATGTCAGGATCTTCTCCCGGGGTAGCACCAGGTTGTGCTCACGGCGCGGCCGGGTGGCCAGCCGACGCCAGTGCTGGCGCCCGATCACCAGCAGCCCGACGGCGATGCTCAACAGCAGGCCCAGCAGGATCGCCATGTCCAGCGCCGTGATCACGATCAGGTCCGCGGTCTTGTCCTTGGACAGGCTGAACTGCTGGGCGCCCACGATGCCCCGGCCGGCCTCGATCGTGACCTTGTACTTGCCACGCGGCAGGTTGGTCAGCTTCGCGGTGTGCTCGGCGTTCAACGGCACCGTTTGCTTGCCACCGTCGGGGAAGGTCACCGTGGCGCTGGTTCCCAGCTTGGTCTTGAAGATCGCGTCATGGCCGGTGATCACCAGGTCGTGGAACTGGGTGGTGAAGGTGGGGCTGCTGGTGGCCGCCGGTTGGAATCTCTGCCGTCCCGCGTCCACCACGTTGGTGCCACGCACCATCACGCTCTGCAGCGAGTAGGAGACCGGCTGCGCGGCCAGCACGCTGTGATGGAAGGTCGGGCGGACTTCGTCCAACCAGGTCGGCTGGCTCAGGGGCAGGTCCACCATCGCCCCGGTGTCGCTGCGCGCCGTGATCGACTGGACCTCGGTCGGGTCCAGAGCGGTGCCGTCCTGCCGGACTACCCGCGGCAGCACCGGTTTTTGCACGGTGAAGGCTGCGGTGACCACGTAGTTCGAACGCAGCGGCAGGCCGGACACCGTGCGGGAGAAGGCCTGGTTCGGATCGCGTTGGCCGGCCCAGCGGTAGAACTGGTGCCGCTTGTCCGCGGTGATGACCGAGTCGCTGACGATCGACAGCCGGTGGCCGGCGAAGTCGTGCTGACCGGTGTAGCTGGTCGTGCCGTTGGCGCCGGTCACCAGCGACTGACCGTCGAAGGTGAAGCGCACCCCGGGCAACGCCGGAACGGTCTTCAAAGTCAGGGTGATCGGCCACGGCTTGCGACGCGGATGCGCCTTGCCGGCGGCCTGGGAGGCGCTCATCCTCGGCCGCAGCGTCGTTCGTGGCTGCACTCGCGGCGTGGTCCGAGCGCCCGGCCGGGACTGCGGAGCGCGGCGAGTCGGACCCAGCGCCCCGCCGCGCGGGATCTCACCATCCGACTGGCCCGGGGTCGGTGTCGGCTCCTCACCCGGGAACGTCGGCGGGTCGGTCGGGAACGTCGGCGGATCCGTCGGGATCGTCGGCGGATCCGTCGGGATCGTCGGCGGATCCGTCGGGATCGTCGGCGGATCGGTCGGGATCGTCGGCGGATCCGTCGGAATGGTCGGTGATGCGGTCGGATCCTGGGTCGGCGCGTCCCCCGGCTTCGTGGGATGGGGAGGCTTCGTGAGGTCTGCCGCCGGGATCGGAGCGTCCGACACGATCGGAGGGTCGGACAGCGACGGCACCGGAGTGTCGAAGGCGGCTTGCCGCACCGAAAGCGGCCCGGCCGCTGCCGGTGCGCTCTGGACCGAGGTGGCGACCATGGCGATGACCACCAGCCCCACTACCCGCCACGTTCGATTGGCAATCATGTCTTTGCCCTCACTAGAACCGATTGCGGACTCTTGCCCTGCGCCGGCGATGCCGGCGGCCTGCGCCGACTGCGGACGATGGCGAAAGCCACCACCCCGGCGACCAGGCCCAGCACCACGCCGTAACACCAGAACACCACCGAGACCGAGGTGATCGGCACTCTGGCCACGGCTGGTTCGGCGAACCGGAGTTCGGCGGGCCGGGGACCTGCCGGGAAGTCAAAGGCGCCGGCGATCGAGGTGGCCGCGGCATCGCGTGCGGCCAGCGGCTTCAGCCCCCAGTTCTGCTGTATGAAAGCCAGCGCGCTGGTGTAGTCGAGCACCTCGGAATGGATGTGCCCGGGACGGGCGTAGGGACTGACCAGCAGCGCCGGAACCCGCATGCCGTAACCCCGCGAGTCGACCTGCGGCGGCCGCACATGGTCATACCAGCCACCGGATCCGTCATAGGACAGCAGGAACGCCGAGGACTTCCAGGCATCGCTCACCATCAGCGAGCCGATCAGGTTGGTGACCAGTTGCTGGCCGCTGCGCACCGAGCGGGTCGATCGCTCGCTGGGGCCGTTGCTGGAGATGTAGGCCACCGCCGGCAGCGTTCCCTCGTCGAGATCGCGGTAGTACTGCGAGAGGTCCACGATGCGCGAGCTCAACGCCGGATCATCGAGGAACCTCGGGTAGTTCAGCAACGGGACCCGCACCGGCTGGGTGGTCGGAGTGGTCCTGGAGTTGGTCCGGTAGGTCTGCTTCGGGTCATAGCCCTGCACGTAGAACTTCCAGTCGACTCCGGCGGCCTGCAGCCGGTCGAAGATCGTCGGGTGCCGGGCGTAGTCACGCGCGACCGCCGCCGGGTTGCCCGGCGGCGGCGGGCTGCCTGACACCCAGTACGAGCGGTTGACCCGCTGCCCGGACCGGGTTGAGGAGAAGAAGTGGTCGAACAGGACGTAGCGGTCTGCCAACCCCCAGTAGGCCGGCAGGTCACGCCGGTCGTAGTAGCCCATCACGGAGCTGCCGTCCCGGCCCTGGTTCTGATAGGCCGCCACGAAGCCGTCCATCCGGCCCTCGTCGTACTGGTTGTTCAGCTCCACGGAGCCCGCGCCCAGTGCCTGGACGTTCTTGCCGTGCAGCGGGAACGGCTCGACGCAACCCTCGTCGGTACCGGTGACGACCCGCTTCTGGCAGACGCCCGGCGGGATGCCTTCGGCGCCGGGGTAGGTGCCGAAGTAGTTGTCGAAGGACCGGTCCCCCTGCAGCATGTAGACGAAATGCTTGATCGGGGTCTGGGTGGCGGGGCTGGTAGGCGCCGCGATGGCGGCCGGTGAGGCCAGCCACGCGGTGAACAGGGCCGCTCCGGTAGCGGCGAGCAGCTTTCTCATGTTCTTTCTCATGATGGACGTACCTGATAGATCACGACGACCGGCGCCTCAACGGCCTGGCCCGACTTGGCCTTCACGGTGATCGTCGAGGTGTACACCGCCACCCCGTTGTACTTGCCGACCAGCTCGGTCAACTTCGCGCTGAAGGACGGCGAGCGGGACGCGGTGTAGGAGTCCCAGACCAGGTACCGGAACCGGGCCTGGCGCATCGCCAGATCCGGGTTGGGCACCGGCTGGTACGAGGGGTTGCGGTTGGCGGGGTCAGGGCTCACCGACAGCGCGAACACCCGCCGGTGGCCGTAGAACTGCAGCACATTGGCCATCGACGGCCCGATCGCCAGCAGCTGGGCGCTGGCCGGCACGTTCTGGTGCAGCCAGCGACCGGCCTCGCGACCGCCCGGCATGCCGCCGGCGCCGGCCAGGTAGGTGCCGGTGGTGGACGGCTGGATGCGTGACCAGGTCGGAACCAGCAGGCTGATCACCAGCGCCAGCGCCAGGGCGAGGGAGGCGCGGGTGGCGACGTTGCGGCCCCGGCGCCGTAGCACGTTCAGGGTGCTTATCCGGGCGAGGGCGCGCGCGGCCAGGATGGCGATCACCGGTGCGATCGGCAGCAAGTACTGATACCCCTTGACGGGCCACACGGTGAAGAACACCACGGGCACCACCAGCCAGGTGAGCAGCATCCGCTCGCGCCAGGTGTTGTGCCCCCGCCACAGCACCAGGCCGGCGGCGGCCAGCGCCAACGTCAGCCAGCCGAACGCGGGCGGCAGCACCTCGGCGTAGAACCACGGCTCGTGGTTGGATCGGCGGAACAGCTGCCACAGCAGGTAATTCTGGCCGGAGCTGGCCCGGTCCGACAGGGACAGCGACAGCGGGAAGGCCGCGATCACCGCGAGCATCACCAGCAGGCCCAGACCCACGTGGCGCAGCCGGATCCGGACCGACGGGGTCAGGGCGAAGAACGCGTACAGGCCGCCGACCAGCACCAGGCTGGTCTCCTTGGCCAGCACCGTCAGGCCCATCACGGCGCAGCTGGCAAGCATCCAGTGCAGGGCGGCGGACTCGACGTAGCGCGCGACGCAGTACAGCACCAGCGTGGCGCACAGCGTCATCAGGCCGTCCAGCAGCACCTGGCGGCTGACCACCACGTGATAGGGCATCACAGCGAGGATCAGGGCTGCCAGCAGGCCGATCCGGTGGTCATAGAGCCGCCGGCCCAGCAGGTAGGTCGCGAGCACCGCCGCGACCCCGATCAGGGCCGTGACCGCGCGGGCCGCCCAGTCGCTGACGCCGCCGTACTGGCTGAAGGACACCAGCATCTGCAGGAGCACCGGATGAGCCCGGAACACCGGGAACATCTGCCGCAGCGTCTCATCGCCGGCCAGCGACGCGGCCGTGCCGGTGTAGACCGCCTCGTCGCTGTTGAATCCCACCCGGTCCAGCTGCCAGAACCGCAGAAATGCGGCCAGGCCGAGGATCAGCAGCACCGGCAGCACGGTGCGCAGCCGGGGGTTGTCGGGCAACTTCGGCAACTTGGGCAGCTTGGGCAGCTTGGGCAGCTTGGGCAAGGACCGGCCGCCCGGGCGCGCGTCACGCCGGGCGGCCAGGCTCTCGCGGGCCGGAGCAAGGACTGCCGACAAGAAGGCCGGCTCGGTGTCGCTGGTCATGCGGGCGCCGGCAGGACAGCTGGGCCGGTAGCCGGCGGGTCGGCGGCCGGCGGCGTGGCAGCAGCCGGAGCACTCACCGGCGCAGCGGCGGGCAGGGCGGCGGCAGCCGGCTGCTGCTGATCCTCGGTGTCGCCCTTGAGAACGGTGTCGCCCCGGAGCAGGTGGGCGATGTCCTCGGCCCAGGAGAAGGTGTTGGAGCCCAACCGGCGCACCCGGATGTTGCTCATCGCCTGGATCAGGATCTGGCGTTCCTTGCGGCGCAGCTCGGCGTAGTCGTCGTCACCGATCACGATCGAGGGCGCCATCTGCCGGAACGGCGGGAACCCGTAGGCGTCATCGGTGTTCTCCACCAGGGTCTGGATGGCCTCGTCGAACGGGATGTCGGCCAGCACCGGCTCGCCACGCTCGATCACGAACAGGTTCTCGATCTGGGTGTTGCGAATGACGTTGCACTCCACCAGGCGATCGACGTTGTACTTCGGCGGCGGCACGATCCGCTGGGTCAGGGAGTTGATGCCCATGATCGGAATGTTCAATCCGGCCAGCACCAGGCCGAAGTTGCGGCCCTCCTTGGAGTGCAGCCTGCTCTGCAGCTTCAGCCGTCGCCACTCGGCCGGCGTCAGGTCACCGGCCTGCACCGCCCGCAGGGTGTGGTGGCTGATCGTCAGCGGCTTGGGGAAGCAGGTGGCGTGGCCGTCCGGGTGCAGGATCGTCATGTCGTCGGACAGGAACTTGGCTCCGTGCTCGCGCAGCAGCTTGAGCACGCTGCCGGTCTTGCCGGTGTCGGTGCGGGCCGACAGCAACAGGCCGTGACCGTCGAGCTCCAAGCAGGCCGAGTGCAGCAGGATCACGCCTCGGGACACCGCGATGAATCGCAGCAGTGCCTCGATCACGTTGGTGTAGAGCACGTGCGGCGAGCGCGCCAGCGTGGGCGAGCAGGTGACCTCGATCTTGTCGCCGATGTTGACCCGGAAGTTCGCGCCGAGCCGGCCGAAGTGCTCGGAGTAGCTGACACCGGCGGGTGCGACGTGCTGGGTCATCAGGGCACGGGTCCGCGGACCGGCGCCGACCTGATCGATGCGGATGCTGAGGTCGACGTCGTTGCCCAGCCACTGGGCCCGGAAGTACTCCAGCTCCTTCAGCGGCACCTGCGAACCGACGCTGAGCACGCCGTCGATGGAGTAGCGGTAGGGCAGGTAGCGACTGGTCGCGCTGACCGGACGGCGGACCGGCAGCTGGCTGGTGGCCTGCTCGGCGGCCGGCTCGACCGCCGCCGGGCGCTGCACGCCGGTCAGATCGACGGTGATGCGCATCGGCTGCTTCTCCACGACCTGCTCGTCGGGCTTGGCATAGATCACCGAGTCCGCGATCACGAACCTCACCAGGAACAGCAGCACCAGAGTGATCACGTTGGCGATCAGCAGGTTGGTCGAGAACACCCCTACCAGCAGGGCCAGCAACGGCAGCCGGGGCAGCAACGCCAGGTGGTTGAGCAGGAAGAACCGGACACCGCGTCCGAGCCGGGTTCCAGGCTTGTCCCCCCGAAAGACGAACTTCTCGGTGAGCATGAAGTTCCAGCTGGTGGACACCTCGGTCGCCAGCACCGCGGCGATCAGGTAATGCGGGTGCACCACGTGCTGGGAGAAGAACCAGAGCGCGGCGGTGTTGACGCCGATGCCGGTGGCCCCGACCGCGCCGAAGGCCAACAGCCTGGCGAACCGGCCGGCGCCGTTGTCAGCGGAGGATCGGCGCACCTGGTGGCGCAGCACCAGCAGCCGAAGCCGCAGCATGTGCCGGGCGAAGCGCAGGCCCTCGCGCAGCGACGCCTTGCTCTCACCGGCGATCCTGATGCCGAACACGAAGGGAACCTCGGCCACCTGCAGCCGGGGCTGGCGGATCATCAGCTCGAGCAGGATCTTGAAACCGATCGGGTCCAGCCGGTCCAGGTCCAGGGCCGCCAGCCGGACGGCGAAGAAGCCCGACATCGGATCGGAGATCCTCGACAGCCGCCGCGGGAACACCGCCTTGGTCAGCCGGGTGGCCAGGCCCGACACCGTGCGCCGGTAACCGTCGGCCAACCCCTCGGATGCGCCCGAGCCGAGATAGCGAGTTCCGGCCACCAGGTCCAGCCCCCTGGCCTGCCCGATCTGGACGAGCCTGGCCGCCAGCTCCGGCGGGTGCTGCAGGTCGCCGTCCATCACGACCGCCCAGGTTCCCCGGGCGTGCTTGAGGCCGGCCACCACCGCGCCGCCGAGCCCGCCGGCCCGGGCGCCGGCCGGCCGGTGCAGCAGCCGTACCGCCAGCCCGCACTCGCGAGCCGTTTGCCGGATGACCTCAGGCGTGTCATCGCCGCTGTCATCGACGAAGAGCACCTCAGCGGGAATGCCGTTGAGACTGTCCGCTAGGGACGACAGCAGCGGGCGTACCGAGCCTTCCTCATTTCTGGTCGGCACGATGATGGTGAACCACGCCGCCGAATCAGGAGTCAGGACGGTCAGGTCCTGCGGCTCGCACGCCGCTTCGACCTGATCGTCCAACCCGTCCTGAATCGTCTCCGGACGCGCAGCATCGACAATTCTGGTCAAGAGAAGCCCCCCGCTTCGATTACTTTCACGACGAGGCGCACGCTGCCTGTGCCGGCCCGTCCAAAAGTGATAGCTCTCCGAGGCGCGCTCAGGAGAGTGGAACAAAAGCTAAACCCCGTTCAGCTGCTAGCGCAACCTGAGGTGAACGATACTTTTAGCTTTAGAACAAAAGGGATGCGGTCTGTTAGACCGATGTATGATGCAGAACTTGAACGGACCATAAGCGCCTAGCCAAAGGGGTGGGCAGACGACCCGTACCCAACGGAAGTGCGGTGTCAATCTTATGCACCCGACGCGCCCAGGAATCAGGTCAACGATCTGGTGCGTTATCAAGCGGGCACGCTCAGTCAACGATCGACGTCGAATGCCCTGACATTGACTGCAATTCGAACGGACGACTGTTACGCCGCAGCGAAATGCGAGCCGGCTGGGGCTTTCCGCCACTCGGGTGGCGAGTTCACCCGCGAGCGGGGTGGCGAAGTGGCCATCTAGAGCTCCTGGCACTCAACTGTCTCGGTCGTGATTGACCGAGGCAGCATCTACCCATCGTCGACCCCGACGCACGACATGGATAGCGGCAATCCAGTTAACAGTCGCTACCATGCGTGATCGCCGACGTGGGCGGAGGCTGACACCGGCGGCACGGAGAGTCAGCTCCCTCGTGTCGGCGCGCTGCTGGCTACCGGCGTATCTGCCACGCTGAGCCTATGCAACTCTCCCTGGTCGCAGCCACCTCCGACGAGTTGGCGGCAACGGCTGCCCGTAACGAGAAGGTGGCCAAGCTGGCCGTGCTGCTGCGCACCTGCTCGGCAACCGAAGCGGCGACCGTGGTGTCGTGGCTTTCCGGAGAGCTGACCCAGCGACAGATCGGCGTCGGTTGGGCGTCGTTGCGCTCGCTGCCACCGCCCGCGCCTGAGCCCGGTCTGGACGTGGCAGCAGTGGAAGCCGCCCTGACCGAGATCGGCAGCACTGCCGGCAGCGGCTCGCAGAGCCGGCGACGGCAGTTGCTGCACGCGCTGTTCGCTGCCGCCACCCAACCCGAACAGCACTTCCTCACCCGGCTGCTCACCGGGGACCTGCGGCAGGGCGCCCTGGCCGGTGTGATGACCGACGCCCTGGCCCGAGCCGCCGGGCTGCCGCTGGCCCAGGTGCGACGCGCGGCGATGCTCAGTGCCAGCCTGCCGATGGTCGCCGCTTCGGCGCTGAGCGGTGGCAGCGAGGCGCTGGCGGGCTTCGGCCTGCGGGTCGGCCACCCGGTGAGCCCCATGCTGGCCCAGACCGCGGCCAGCACCGACGACGCGCTGAGCCGGCTCGGCGCGCGGGCCGCCTTCGAATGGAAGCTGGACGGCGTCCGGGTGCAGATCCACCGCGCCGAGGACAAGATCTGGATCTTCACCCGTGGCATGGAGGACGTGACGGCCAGGCTTCCAGAAGTGGTCGAGGCGGTGCGCGGCATGGCTGCCACCCGGTTCGTCGCCGATGGCGAGGTGCTGGCGCTGCGCGACAACGGCCGGCCGGCGCCCTTCCAGGAGACCGCGGCGCGGCTGGGCACCCGGTCTGCACCCACCGCCCCGCTCGTCACCCGGCTGACGGTCGTCCTCTTCGACGTGCTGCACCTCCACGGCGCCGACCTGCTCGACGAGCCGGCCGAGCGCCGGGCCGAAGTGCTCGCCGAGCTGGTAGGCCCGGCCAACCGGATCCCGCGACTGGTCACGGCCGACCCCGCCGAGGCCCAGGCCTTTCTCGACGACGCCCTCGCGCACGGGCACGAGGGGGTGGTGGCCAAGTCACTGGCCGCGCCGTACGAGGCCGGCCGCCGCGGAGCCGGCTGGCTAAAGGTCAAGCCGGTGCACACCCTGGATCTGGTGGTGCTGGCCGCCGAGTGGGGATCGGGCCGGCGCCGGGGGAAGCTGTCCAACATTCACCTCGGCGCCAGGGATCCGAGCACCGGCGGCTTCGTCATGCTCGGCAAGACCTTCAAGGGCATGACCGATGAGATGCTGAGCTGGCAGACCGAGCGGTTCGGCGAGCTCGCCGCCGGCCCGACCGAGGACTGGGTGGTTCAGCTACGTCCGGAACAGGTCGTGGAGATCGCCTTCGACGGCGTGCAGCGCTCCTCTCGCTACCCGGGCGGTGTGGCGCTGCGCTTCGCCCGGGTGCTGCGCTACCGGCAGGACAAGACCGCAGCCGAGGCGGACACGATCGACACGGTCCGGGCCTTCGCCACGGCAGCGGGCCTGGACGAGCAGGCCGACCGGGCGGACTGACCGGCCCAGGATCGAGCCACCCGGATCGAGCCACCCGGATCGAGCTACCAGGCCAGCACGCAGCTCGGGCTCGGCACCCGCAGCGAGCTCACCGGCCCGGCCGGAAGGCCGGTGTCCCTGGCGACCGGCACCCCGGCGAGGGTGTCCGAGAGCTGGTTGGCGATGTAGAGCCGGTCACCGGACAGGCTCAGGTGCCGCGGCGACTGACCGTGGGAGTCGAAGTCGGCCACCGGCGTGACGCCGTCGCCGTCCTGGCGCAGCACCGTGATCCGGTCGGCGCCGCGATGCGAGGCGTACAGCAGGCCTGGCTGGGGTCCGAAGATGAGGGCTGCCGACAAGGTGCCGGGCGTCAGCGGCTCGGCGTGCCCGGCGACCGAGGACAGCAGCCGGGCCGGCAGCCGCCACTCCAGGGTGCTGATCGAGTTGTCCAGCTCGCCGAGCACGTAACCCCGCCCGGCGGCCGGGTCCAGCAGCAGCTGCCTCGGGCCGCTGCCGGCCGGCAGGCTCACCTCATCGACCAGGACATAGCCGCCGGCCTGCTGGTGGTAGCGCCACAACCGGTCACTGCCCAGGTCGGCCACTATCAGCTCGGCGCCGCCCGCGGCGAAGCTCACCTGATGGGCGTGCGGGCCGTCCTGGCGCTCGATGTTCGGGCCGCTGCCGCGCAGCCGCAGCAGCTGCGCGTGCGGCCGCACCGCGCCGCCGTCGTCCAGCGGGTGGATCGCCACGCTGCCGCTGCTGTAGTTGGCCACCGCCAGCAGCCGGCCTGACGGGTGCAGCGCCAGGTGGCAGGGATGAGCCCCGCCGGTGGGTTGCCCGCCGAGTGGCCGGAGTCCCGGCGCTGCCCGTGACCCGGTCCTGCCGAAGGCGCTGACCCGGCCGGGGTCGGTCTCGTTCACCGCGTAGACCCGGTTGCCATCGGCTGAGATCGCCAGGAAGGAGGGGGACTCGGTGGCGACCGACAAGCCCCGCTCGGCCAGCCCGCCGTCGCGCTGCTGGGCCAGCAGGATGCCCTGCCCGGCGCCCGTCGGAGGTGTGTAGCCGCCTACCAGCAGAAAGCCGCTGGACGTGCCCATCACCAGTTTTCTCCCTTTTTGCCGCTGCCCGCGCGTTCGACTTTCAGCTCTGGCCGCAGCCCATTACCCTAGCGTCGGTGATGGCGGAACCAGGAACGGCCGTGCACCCCCGGCCCCAGTTGACCCGCGACCGTTGGTTCGACCTGTCCGGCGAGTGGCAGTTCTCCTACGACGACGCCGACGTCGGCCTGGCCCAGTGCTGGTATCAGAACTGGCAGGAGTCCCGGGGCGTGGTTGAGCGCACCATCACGGTGCCGTTCCCGCCGGAATCCTCAGCGAGCGGGATCGGTGACACCGGCTACCACCGAGTGCTGTGGTACCGACGCACCTTCACCCCGCCGCACCATCCGGACGAGCGGCTGCTGCTGCACTTCGGCGCGGTGGACTACTCCGCCCAGGTCTGGGTGAACGGCCAGTTGGTGGCCCAGCACACCGGTGGCCACACCCCCTTCCACGCCGACATCACCCATGCGCTGGTGGGCTCGGCGGAGCAGGTGGTGGTGGTCCGCGCGGTCGATGACCCCCACGACCTCGAGCAGCCCCGCGGCAAGCAGGACTGGCAGGAGAGGCCCCACGCCATCTGGTACGAGCGCACCAGCGGCATCTGGAAGTCGGTCTGGCTCGAGCCGGCGCCGGCCATCCGCATCGAGCAGCTGCGCTGGACCCCCGATGTCGAGACGGCGGTGCTGCGGCTGGACATCCGGCTGAACCAGGTGGCCCGGCAGTCGTTGCGGCTGCGACTGCGACTGACCCACGAAGACCTCGAGCTGGCCGACAGCTCGGTGTCGGTGAGCCGGGGCCGCGCCACCATCTCGGTGCGGCTGCCGCAGGCCGACATGAGCCTGGAACGGCACCGGATGCTGTGGTCGCCCGAGACGCCCAACCTGTTCGAGGCCGAGATCAAGCTGTACGCCGCCGAGGACCAGGCTGACACCCCGGAACCGATCGACCTGGTTCACAGCTACGCCGCGATGCGCAGTATCGAGGCCTCGAGCAACCGGATCCTGCTCAACGGCCGGCCGTACTTCTTGCGGCTGGTGCTCGACCAGTGCTACTGGACCGAGTCGCACCTGGCTCTTCCCGATCCGGATGCCGCCCGCCGGGAGGTGGAACTGGTGCGCAGCCTCGGCTTCAACGGGGTCCGGCTGCACCAGAAGGTGGCCGACCCGAGCTTTCTCTACTGGTGTGACCGGTTGGGTCTGCTGGTCTGGGCCGAGATGCCGGCCGCCTACGAGTACACGACCCGAACGGTGGATCGGATCACCCGGGAATGGCTGGAGATCCAGCAGCGGGACTACAGCCATCCCTGCATCATCGCCTGGGTGCCGGTCAACGAGAGCTGGGGCGTGCCCAACCTGGCCAGCTCCGCGCCGCAGCGCAGCTTCGTCACGGCGCTCTACCACCTGACCAAGGCGCTGGACTCGACCCGGCTGGTGGTGGGCAACGACGGCTGGGAGCAGGTGGTCACCGACGTCATCACCGTGCACGACTACGCCTCACGCCCCGAGGTGCTGCGGCAGCGCTACGGCAGCGCCGCCAGCATCACCGAGACCCTGCAGGACATTCAGCCGGGCTACCGCACGGTGCTGCTGCCTGGCATGTCGCGCGACGGCCAACCACTGATGATCACCGAGTTCGGCGGGATCTCCCACGACGGCGACGGCGGCCCGTCCTGGCACGGCTATTCGGTGGCCCGGACGTCGGAGGAGTTGCTGGAGCGCTACCGCGCCCTGGTCGACGCACTGCTCGACGCACCCGCCATCAGCGGCTTCTGCTACACCCAGTTCACCGACACCCTGCAGGAGAAGAACGGGCTGCTGACCGCTGACCGCAAGCCCAAGGCGGACCTGGCGACGCTGAACTCGATCACCCGCCGGCCTTCGGCCGCCGTTCCGGCCGACGAGATCGGCTCGTTCGAGTACGGCGACTACCCGCCCACGGTGATGGACACCGACATCAGCTACGGCGGCGCGCCTTAGCCGGCGGCTGCGTCACGTAGCCGAGGCTGCGTCACTCAAGGCGCGGCCCGGGTCACTCGATGGCCAGCCGCGGCAGGTCGGTGTCCGGATCCCACCGCAACGGCGCCACCGCGAACTGCCGCGAGGCGCCGGGCGCGCTGCGGAAGTGGTAGCACATGAACGGCTGGCCGTCGCTGCTGATCACGCTGCAGTGACCGGGGCCGAACAGGTTGGCAGCGGGGTCGGGGCCGAGCAGGCTGGCCTCCGGCGTCGGGCTCAGGTCCAGCCACTGCCCGCTGCCCGGGTCCCGCGCCACCACGCCGATCCCGTAGAAGTCGGCGAAGTTGCCACCGCTGTAGAGCACCACCTCGCGCCCGCCTGGCGAGGTGAGCACCGCCGGGCCCTCGATCGTCGACCAGCGCACCGTCTCGGAGCGGTCCCAGCGCACTCCGGGAATGTCCTTCCACGGCATCGAGCGGTGGGCGTCGTAGAGCTGCCATTGCGCCTGCGGCCTGGCGACCAGCGAGGTCTCGGACTCCAGCCGCCGCAGGTCCGGGCTGATCCTGGCCCGGACGATGCCGGTTCCGTAGGGCTCGTCACTGACGAAGTCGAGGGCGAAGTACAGCCAGCTGACGCCCTCGGCGTCGACGTGGACGTCGGGGTCGATCGCGAAGTCGAGCTCAGGGGTCAGCACCTCGCCGGAGTCGGCGAACGGACCGGCCGGTGAGTCGCTATCGGCCCGGCGCAGCCGGTGCTCCTGATGGCCCTCGGTCTCGCCGGCGCCCTTGGCTTGGGAGTAGAGCATCACCCAGGGCCGCCGCAGCCCGGGCACGTACCGGACGCAGGGGGCCCAGCACCACCGGTCCACGCCCAGGCCGGGGTAGCTGTCCCCCACCCGCTGCCAGCTGCCCGGATCCAGCAGGCTGTCGGACCCGTAGACCGGAAACCCAGGTGCGGAGACATAGACGTAGTACCGGAACGGCAGTTCCGAACGCCGGTCCCCGGGCACCTCGAGCAGGAACGGGTCGCCCTGATCGACCGCCGGTTCTTCTACGAACGCCACGCCCAGTGCCGCCATCGATGTCACGCGAGCTCTCCGATCACCGTTTCGTTCAACGGTAGTGGCACCGCCCTGCCGGCTAGCTGTCCGGCGAGGAGAAGCGCGCGGCCAGCTCGTTGTCTACCAGCGTGAAGGCCGATGCGATCGCCATGTGCATGTCAAGGTACTTGTAGGTGCCCAGCCGGCCGCCGAAGTACACGTCCGGCTCGGCCTCGGCGCGATCGCGGTAGCGGGCCAGCACCGTCCGGTCCTGCTCGGTGTTCACCGGGTAGTACGGCTCGTCGGCGCGGCCGGCCGCCCGCGAGTACTCCCGGACGATGACGGTGCGGTCCTGCGGGTACTGCGTCCGCTCGGGGTGGAAGTGCCGGAACTCGTGAATCCGGGTCCACGGCACGTCGGAGTCGGCGTAGTTCATCACCGGCGTGCCCTGGAAGTCACCGACCTCGAGCACCTCCTGCTCGAAGTCCAGCGTCCGCCAGCCCAACTCGCCTTCGGCGTAGTCGAAGTAGCGATCCAGCGGCCCGGTGTAGACGATCGGGGTGCCGGCCGGGATCTGGGAGCGCACGTCGAAGAAGTCGGCGCCCAGCCGCACGGTGATGTTGGGATGGCTGGCCATCCGCTGCAGCCAGGCCGTGTAGCCATCGGTCGGCAGGCCTTCGTAGGTGTCGTTGAAGTAGCGGTTGTCGAAGGTGTAGCGCACCGGCAGCCGGCTGATCACGTCGGCGGGCAGCTCGCGTGGATCGGTTTGCCATTGCTTCTCGGTGTACCCGCGAACGAAGGCCTCGTACAGCGGCCGGCCGATGGAGGCGATCGCCTTGCGCTCCAGGTTGTCCGGGACGGCGTCGCCGACCTCGGCTGCCTGCTCGCGGATCAGCTTCCTGGCTTCGGACGGGCTGAGGTGCGCGCCGAAGTACTCGCAGATCGTGGCAAGGTTGATCGGCATCGGGTACACCCGGCTCTTGCTCACGGTGAAGACCCGGTGCTGGTAACCGGTGAACGTGGTAAACCGGTTGACGTAGTCCCAGACCCGCTCGTTCGAGGTGTGGAACAGGTGCGCCCCGTACCGGTGCACCTCGATGCCGGTGCTGGGCTCGATCTCGGAATAGGCATTGCCACCAAGGTGATCGCGGATCTCGAGCACCAGGACGCGCTTGCCGTACTGCTCGGCGATCCGCTCGGCCACCGTCAGCCCGTAGAAGCCCGAGCCCACCACGATGAGATCGGCCGCGCGCAACTCCTCGGCCCGGACGGCGGCGGTCACGGGTTCAGCTCCTGCGCGGTCAGGCAGGGCGCGGGCACCCTGCAGGTCGGGCAGTGGCCGTCCTCGTCGCCCTGCATCGGATGTATCCGTAGCGCGTTGAAGATCCTGCTCAGCAGCGGCGCCCGCAGGAAGGGGGTAGCCGAGGAGACCGCCGCCTCGGCGAGAACGCCGACTCCTGCTCCGGTAAGCCGAAGCGCGCCCAGGGCCGCGTCCTGCAGGCCGTGTCCGGCCGCGATCACCCCTTGCCGGTGCGCGGTCTCCAGCTCGCCGGTGAGCGTGGTGGGAGTGGCCTGAACGGTGGTCATACCGACACCTCCACCTGGTCAGCGCGGTAGCCGGCAGTGGTGCCGGCGTAGGTGTCGACCAGCTTTGTCATTGCCGAGGCTATGTAATCCCATTCCTGACGCGCCTGGATCGGTCGCACCCGGCGGTCGCGCTCAGCCACCGGATGGGTCAGCACCTCACGGCAGGCCGCGGCGAACTCAGCTCCGTCGTCGGCCAGATGAACCACGTCGGCATAGTCGGTGACCACGTCCGGCACCCGGGTGGAGACGACCGGAAGGCCGGCCGCCAGGTACTCCAGGGTCTTGGTCGGGCTGATCGAACGGGTCGCCTCGTTCAGGGCGAACGGCATCAGGGCCACGTCGAAGCCGGCCATGATCCGCGGCAACTCCGGATAGGCGACCATCCCCAGGTATTCGATGTTCGCCGCCTGCGGCAGGCTGTCCTCGTCGATCTTGGTCACCGGGCCGACTATCCGAACCGTCCAGTCAGGGAGTTCGCGGGCCAGGCCGGCGATGAGCTCGAGGTCCACCCGCTCGTCCACCACGCCGACGTAACCCGCGACCTTGCGGCTGTGCGGGGTGCGCAGCGAACGGGAGGCCGCGTAGTGCTGGCTCTCCACGCCACTGGGAAACAGGTGCACGGCATGCTGGCGCTGGTTGAGGGTCGCGCGATACAGCGAGCGGCCGCCGGTGAAGACCACGTCGGCGGCGCTCAGCAACTGCCGCTGGCGCAGCCGAAGCCCTTCCGGGGCATGCTTGAACGAGGACAGGTCATCCATCACGTCATAGATCAACCGCCCGCCGTCGAGGCACTTGGCGATGTCGTAGGCCATCGGGGTGTAGAGCCACAGGTCCGGCGCCGGCCGCCCCCCCAGTTGGCCAAGCAACTCGGCCAGCAACGCCGGGTAGCAGGCGGCACGCGGATCGGTGAAGCTGATGGATCCGGTCGGGTCGTTCTTTCCGGTCACCTCCAGCCAGATCCGGGTGACCCCGTCCCGCTGCTCGTAGCGGATCTCGGGCTGTGGAACGTCGGCAGCGATCGGCTCCTCGACGAACCAGGTGCGCGCGCCGGACCGGATCCGCTGCTGGGCGAAGCGGGACACCAGGTGCTGGGGTCGCTGCCACACCCAGGCCCAGCGAAGGTGGGACAGCACTACCAGGTCGGGCTGGGGCTGAAAGTCGTTCATCAGGCACTCCTTGTCACGGGTGGCGGGACGGCGACGGCGGCGGTTGCCAGCCCTTCGGGAGGGTCTTCCCACGGCCAGTGGTCCAGGCCGGAAAGCACACCGGACAACAACTCGTCGCACGGCGGCTGAAAACGGTAGGCGGGCAGGTCCTGCGCACCCGAGCCGAGCACGACCTTCTCCCATGCCTCGGTGAAACCGGTTCGCTCACGGCTCTTGGTGTCGGCGTCGATGCTCAGCACACCGACCGGGTCGACCCGGCCCGCGGTGCGTGCCAGCAGGGAGTCCCAGTCGCAGGAGTCGACCTGCGGGAACCAGCAGAAACCGTGCAACGGCACGCCCCGCTCGACAGCGAGGTCGTACTGCTCGAGCATGTAGCGCAGCCAGGAGATCCGGTCCGAGGGCTGGCCCCGAAGGTTGGTCTCGGTCAGCATCATCGGAAGGCCGTACCGGGCCGAATACTGCTCTGCCACCGCCGCGAACCCGATCGGGTGCGGCGAGGGCGCGTAGCCGCCAAGCTCGTTGTAGTACCACTCGGAGTGGCAGTAATAGTCCAGGCCCACGACATCGACCCGGCGGGGTGGCAGCTCCAGCAGCGGCCCGCCGCCGGCGCGGATGAACTCGGCGAGAAAGGGCCGGGCCGGGTCGAGATCGTGTCCCAGCATCAGGTCCAGGAAGATATGCCGGCGGTCGTTGGCCAGCTGGACGTACTGCTGGCAGGAGGGGCTGCCGGCGTGGTGCTCGCAAGTGTCCACCCAGACGTGGTGGGCCTCGGGAAGCAGTTCGGCCCAGCACTCGGCGGCCTGGTTGATCGCCGGCAGCACCGAGTTGGCCAGCCGGACGAAACCCTCCATGCCGCGGTCATAGGGCGGCCACAAGCCTTCGTGGCCCGCCAGATGCAGGGTCGCGAACGGCTCGTTGAACAGCGTGTAGGCGGGCAGCCAGGGGTAGCGCACGGCTACCGCCTCGGCGTAGGACGTCATCGCCGGGCCGAACCCGGGATCCCGGAAGCCGTCGCGCAACCAGTCGGGATAGCTGGTGTGGTGAACCAGGTCGACGATCGGCACGGCGCCGGCCTCACGCAGATACTCCAGCACCCGGTCGGTCTCGGACCAGTCGAACCGGCCGGGCTCGGGCTGGATCTGCGGCCAGCGCAGCGGGTAGCGCAGGTGCCGGACGCCCGTCCCCAGCAGCTCGTCTAGGTCGTCCCGCCAGCGTTCGGAATGCCCCGTGACCTCGAGCAGGTCCGTTCGGTATCCGGGCAGGTAGGTGCTCTCGAAGCCCCCCACCACGGTCCTGCCCACGGCAGGCAACGGCGACAGGTAGTTGGATGAGACAGATGTCTGCACTGCGGCCCCTTTAGACAGCAAACAGTTGCTCAACTGTTGCTATGCATACACGCGCTGCCAAGAAGTGGCAGGCGGATCGGGCTGCGGTTCCAGCTGTGATCACAGTACCCTGCCGGCCATACGGTTTGCCAACCGATGGTCTGGGTGTGCGCCCAACCGGCGGGTGTACGACAGTGCGCGCGCCATGCCCTGAGTGCGGTGCGCATAGCGGTGCCAGGCCCGCTTTCGAAGCCGTTTAGCCCTGGTTCATAAGGGGGTCACCGGGGTGCTTTGTGCCCCCGAAGCGACGGTGGGGGCCGGGGTCAGCCAGCCGGTCCGTCCGCCGGGTGAGCCTCGTGCTCGGGCAGCTGGTCGGACCGGTCCGGGGTCTGGGACGAGTCGTGCAACGTCTGCTCAGGGTCCTCGGTTCGCGCGTCGGAGTCCTCCAGGATGATCTCGGCCTGCCGGTGCGGGTCATCGCTGCCGGCCGCCATCTCTTCGGGCGCGAGCTGTGCGCGCGACTCGATGCGGCTTTCGTCCGGATGCTCGATCATCGGCTCAGGCTACCCGAGAGCCTTGCCGGGCGGCTTTGCCAGAATGGCCGGGCGAGGTCCGGGACGGACAGCGCATGAATGGAGGCCTTGGCATGTTCGGTAGCTACCGGGAGTTCTTTCCGTACTACGTCGCGATGCACTCCAAGCCGCTGACCCGCAGGCTGCACTTCACCGGCACGGTCTCAGGGCTGGCGCTGAGCGTGCTCGGCCTGCTGACCGGGCGCCGCCGGCTGATCGCCGCGTTGCCGGCGCTCGGCTACGGCGTGGCCTGGCCGAGCCACTGGCTGGTCGAAGGCAACAACCCGGCAAGCTTCGGCCACCCGCTGTGGTCTTTGCGTGGTGACTTTCAGATGATCTCGATGATGTTCAGAGGCCGTGACGGGGAGTTGACGATCATCGCCTGGGACTGGCTGAGCGAGCATCCGGAGCACCGGACCGCCTCGAACTGGGCCGAACCCGCAGTCGGGCTGGCGGCCTGAGCGGGCTCACCAGCGCGACGGGCCGCTGATCTCGCGCACCGCGGGCCGGACGTCGGCCAGGTAGACACAGCTGACGATGATGCCGATGTAGGCCAGCAGGTTGGTGACGTTCTGCAACAGGGCCACCGGGGCCACCGCTATCGCGGTCAGCAGGATCCAGGTCGGTTTGGTCAGCTTGCCGGCAGCCGGAAACGCCGGGGCCTTGCGCGTGACGCAGTCGACCAGTGCCCAGAGCTGCAGGGCCAGCACCCCCAGGAACAGAACCAGGAGCAGGCCGTTCTCGATGTTGTGGATGGTCTGCACGCCTACCAGCGTAATCCACGAATAGCTGTGCCCCGGCCCGAAAAAATTCAGGGCCGGGGCACAGCGGCTATCGAAGGGTCAGGCCTTCTTGGCCGGGGCCTTGCGGGCGGTGGCCTTGGAGGCCGGAGCCTTGCGGGCGCCGGTGGCGGCAGCCTTGGACGCCGGGGCCTTGCGAGCAGCCGCCGTCTTGGACGCCGGAGCCTTGCGAGCGCCGGTAGCGGCGGCCTTGGAGGCCGGAGCCTTGCGGGCGCCGGTCTTGTCGGCGCTGCCCGTGGTGGACGTGGCCCTGCTGCCGGCGGTGCCGCGGCGAGTGCCGGACTTGCTGCCGGCCCGCGGGGTCGCGGCCGGCTCACCGAGGTCGGCGTCCTTGATCGCGTCGAAGGCCGAGTCGAGGTACGGCACGACCTCCGAGCGCATGGAGCCGAGCACCGGCGCGACCCGGGCCTGGACGGCGGCCGAGGCCTCGTCCAGGTCGCTGCGCAGCCTGCTGACCCGGGGATCGTTGCGCAGCTCGGCCAGCCGGGCCTCGCCACGGGCGGTCAGCGCCTGGAAGGCCTGCTTGGCGTTGCTCAGGTAAACGGTGGTGGTGCTGGCCGCGACGACCGACAGCGTCGGCAGCGCCTTGACCGAGCCCACCCCGGTGTCCAGGAGATCCCGGAGCTCGGTGATCCGGGCCAGCGCGTCGTCCTGGGTCCGGCTGAGCAGGGCCTTGCCGGTCTCCTGGGCCTTGGCGACGTTGTCGGCGGCCTCGGCGGGCAGGGACTCCACTCGCTTGCCGACGGTCTCGGCGCGCTTGCCGAGGTCCTCGGCGCGCTTGCTCAGGTTCTCGGCGACCAGGTCGGCCACCCCGAGGGCAGCCAGCACCGGCTTCGGCGCGTCAGCGGCCAGCCGCTTGTTGGCGTTGTTGACGACGGCGCCGGCCTGGCTGAGCGCGCTCTTGCCCTGCTCCAGGGCCATGTCGGCGTAGGCGCGGACGTCAGTGGCGATCGACATTGCGTTACTCCTTCTCAGATGCCGCGTCAGCGGCGTTCGGCCGTGCTGCGGCAGGCGTCGGGTCGACACCGGCAGCGCGGTTCTCACGGCGGAAAGACTCATAGATCTCGACGAGGACGCTCTTCTGGCGCTCGGTCAGGCCCTGATCGGCCAGGATCGCGGGAATCAGCTCGGAGTCGGGCGACCGGTCCTCGAGAATGCCGGCCCGGACGTAGAGCTGCTCCGCGGAGATCCGCAGACCCTTGGCGATCTGCTGCAGGATCTCAGCGCTCGGCTTGCGCAACCCCCGCTCGACCTGCGAGAGATAGGGGTTGGAGACTCCGGCCAGCTTGGAGAGCTGGCGCAGCGACACCTGGGCCTGCTGGCGCTGCTCGCGGATGAAGTCGCCGATGGTGCCGACGCCGATGAGCGGCGCCTTGGCGGCTGTCTCCTTGATCCCGTCCACGTTCACGTCTTCCACCTTGCTCCGTGGTGCTAGCAATTGCAAGCGGGTTGCTAGCAGTGTGGGGTGGCTCATAGGACTGCGCTAATCTCGGCTCAGCTGAAACCCAACAGCTGATCCTTTCGAGCACACGGGCGATGCGGCGTAACGGATCTGCCCCGCCCGGGAAGGCCGGACATGCTGAGCTGGCGAATCAACCGCACCCTCGACTCACTGGTCGGCAGGATCGAGCGGACCACCGTGCTTGACCCGATCGCGAACCGGGGCGCCGCGCTGGCGCTCAAGCCGCTGGACGCCTCGGTCGGGCTGCGCAACGTGCTGAGCGGCACGGCCGGCGGGCATCCGCTGCACCCGGTGCTGGTGGTGGTGCCGATCGGCGCGTGGCTCGGCGCCAGCTACCTCGACCTGACCGGTGGCCAGCAGGGACGGGCCGCCGCCACCAAGCTGGTCGGACTCGGGATCGCCGCGGCAGTGCCCACCTCGCTCACCGGCGCCAGCGACTGGGCTTACGTCCGGGGTGCCGAGCGCCGGGTGGGCTTCGTCCACGCGGTCGGCAACTCCCTGGCGCTCGGCCTCTACACCGGCAGCTGGTTCGCCCGCCGCCGCCAGCGGTTCGCGCTGGGCACGGCCCTTGCCGGCGGCGGCGCGCTGCTGCTGGGCTTCACCGGCTGGCTGGGCGGTCACCTGAGCTACGCGCGCGGCGTCGGCGTGGACACCACCGCCTTCGACGGCGCGTCCACCGACTGGGTCGACGTGCTGCCCGAGGCCGAGCTGCTAGACGACCAGCCGATGCTGGTGCGCGACGGCAGGACTCCGGTGCTGCTGGTGCGCACCGGTGGCCAGCTCTACGCCATCGCCGACCGCTGCACCCACCGCGGCGCCCCGCTGCACGAAGGCGAGTTCACCGACGACGGCTGCATCATCTGCCCCTGGCACCAGAGCAAGTTCCGGGTCAGCGACGGCCAGGTGCTCGACGGTCCGGCCAACCGCAGCCAGCAGGCCTACGAGGTGCGGACCCGCTACGGCTCGATCCAGCTGCGGCACGCCGACGAGCCCGGCTCGCTGCGCACCGACCCGATCAGCTGAGGGTGGCCGCGCCGTCCTGAGGACCCACGGCGGCCGCGCCGTCCTGAGGACCCACGGCGGCCGCGCTGGCCGGAGGACCCAGGGCGGCCGCGGCAGCCCGGGCGTCCAGCTGGGCCCGCAACGCCTGCGCGTCATAGGGCGCCCGCACCTTGATGTCGTTGTCGAAGTACACGAACACGTCCAGGCCGGCATCGGTCCAGGCTCGGACCCGGTCGGCCCAGACCGCCAGCTCGTCGTCGTCATAACCGCTGGCGTAGAGCTCCTTCGCGCCGTGCAGCCGGACGTAGACGAAGTCGGCTGTGACGTCGAAGAGCTGCGGCCAGCGCCCGGCCGTGTCGGCCACCACCAGCCCGACACCGAGTTCGCGCAGCAGGGCGGCAAAGGCCGGCGTGCGGTAACTGTCGTGCCTGATCTCCAGGGCGTGCCGCAGCGGCCGGTCCTCCAGCACGCCGGTCCAGGCCCGTCCGGCCAGCCGCTCGTCGTGGTGGCGGGCCAGGTAGGCCGCTTCGCCGGTGGAAGTGGGCAGCCGGGTGAAGAAGTCGGTCAGCCGGTCGGGGTCGAAGCCCAGCGTCGGCGGCAGCTGCCACAGCAGCGGCCCCAGCTTGCCCTGCAGGGCCAGCACCCCGGAGGCGAAGAAGTTGGCCAGCGGCGTGTCGACGTCACGCAGCTTCTTCATGTGGGTGATGAAGCGGCCGCCCTTGACCGAGAACACGAAGTCCGGCGGGGTCTCGGCCGCCCAGCGGTGGTAGCTGGTCGGGCGCTGCAGGGCGTAGAACGAGCCGTTGATCTCGATCGAGGACATCCGGGCGGCCGCGTAGGCAAGCTCCTGCCGGTGCGGCAGGCCTTTGGGATAGAAGTCCCCGCGCCATGGCTGGTAGATCCAGCCGGAGATGCCGACCCAGGCGCCCATGGCTTCCAACCTAGGTGCGCCGGGCGAGATTCGCGCACCCGGGCTGACTGGCCGGCCGGATGTGCGAGGCTGTGCCATTACGCCGCCGAGGAAGGGATCCACACCGTGGCAGAAGCTCAGGACCCCGGCTCGAAGAAGAACCGGGAAGAGTCAGAGGCCGAAAGGCTGGATCGCAACTACGGCGAGTTGCTGCAGGAGCTGCGGGTCGCCGAGACCGGCGTGCAGATCCTGTTCGCCTTCATGCTCTCGATCGCGTTCCAGCCGCGCTTTCAGGAACTGGACGACGTCCAGCGCACCATCTACGTGATCACCCTGCTGTTCTGCACGCTCTCCATCGCCCTGCTGGTGGCGCCGGTGGCTATTCACCGGCTGGTGTTCCGGCAGGGTCTGAAGGACGAGCTGGTCAAGATCACCAACAAGCTGGCGCTGGCCGGCACCACCTTCCTGCTGCTGGCGGTGCTCAGCGGCGTCCTGCTGATCTTCGACCACGTGGTCGGACGGAGGTTTGCCATCGTGACGACCTCGCTGCTGGCCGTGGTGTTCGTCAGCCTGTGGCTGGTGCTGCCGCTGCAGCGCCGCATGGCTGAGGATCGGAAGGACTGAGGCTCAGACCCGACCGTGGGCGCCTTGCTGGTCAGCCAGGCGCCAGCGGAATGGCGCTGAACCGGACCGAACCCGGCTCGGAGAAGGCCACCGTCGGGCAGGAGAAGTTCCCGAGATAGCCGGCCGGCCAGCCGGCCACCGCCGGCAGCTTGACGCTGAGCGGTCCACCGGCCAGCGCCCGGGGTAACCGGTAGGAGGCCTGGCCACAGCTCACCGTCAACGGGTGAAAGCTCTTGTCCGCCAAGCGGCCCAGCCTGACCAGCGGGCTGACCGCCCGGGGCGTGAACGACATCACCAGCAGCTGATCCGGGCCCACCTCGGGAACCTCGGTCCGGACCCCGCGCGCGAGCGTCCGGGCCGGCAGGGCGGTTGCCGGCCGGCACCGGTCACTCGACTTGCGCAGCAACAGCCAGCTCGGGTCCGACAGCTGCGCGCGGTAACCGCACAACTCCGCCAGGACGTAGCGCGGCGAGTCCCACAGCGGATTGCGCCCGTCGATCGAGCCGACCGCCGAGCGCAGGATCCGCTGGTCGGCGGGCGCGCGGTGGAGAGCATCGGCATTGCGCTGGTCCAGAACGGCGGTGTAGGCGGCGTAGGTCTGGAACACCGGAACCGGCCGCCAGTTCAGGTCATAGGCCCAGGCCAGCGAGGACTCGAACGAGTCCACCGCCACCGGGTGATCCGCCACCGCCGCCCTCAGCTGGTCTGACAGCAGGTACGCCTGGCGCGCCTGACGCTGCGCCTGGGCCAGGGTGGCCTTCTGGTACTCGGCGTCGACCACCACCTGGACCCGGTCGGCCCACGCCGCCATCGCTCGGGAAGGTTCGGCCGGCAGCCAGTCGCGCGCGGCCAGCAGCACGGTCACGGCGAGAACGGCCGCCCGGAACGCCGGATTTCCGGCCGAGCCTCCGGTCGATGTTCGGGCCGGCTTTCCGGCCGATCCTCCGGCCCAGCCTCCGGCTGGCTTTCCGGCGGCGGCGAGGAACCACGCCAGCACCGGCGCGGCGGTGAGGTAGAAGAACGCCTGCCGGCCCGGTTGGTGCCGTCCCCCCACCTCCTTGAAGCCCAGGTACAGCAGCAGCAGCGACACCAGCAGCACGCCGGCCGTGCCCGCAAACCCCTCGGCGCGCCAGGCCCGCACGAAGTATCCCGCGATCACGGCCACGACAGCGCCGAGCAGCAGGTAGGGCACCACGTTCGGCTTGTCCTCCAGGGCCATGGCCTCGGTGTAGCCGGCAGCGATCTGCACCGAGCCGGCGAACCAACCGGGATAGTCGGCCAGCGACTGGCCGGCCAGCAACCAGGCCAGCGCGGCGCCGAGCAGCCAGCTCAGGCCGGCCGCCACCGCCTGCCAGGCCTTGCGGCCGGGGCCGAAGGCGACGCACACCACGGCTATCGCGGTCAACACGACGCCGACCGAGAACTTGACCTGGGTCAGCAGTGCGGCCTCGACCGCGATCGCCGACGGCAGCCAACAGTGCCGGGCCGGCAGCCGGGCGGTGCCCAGGTAGTTCAACGCGAGAGCGCCGGTGGCCATCAGCAGCACCGCGCTCATGGTGTTGGCCTGCGCGATCAGCGCGACCAGTCCGGCGGCCGCGACGGCAGCCCGGTTCACCGTGGTGACCCGCCGGATCAGGTAGAAGAAGGCCAGCCACGCCACCCCCACGGCGAGGACCGCGAAGACCGTGCCGAGCACCAGGTTGGCCCGGCTGGTCGCGTGCGGATGGTCCAGGAAACCCCACGGGCCCAGGGTGAACACCAGGTCCGGTCCGAAGCTCAGCCCTTGCCCGGGCGCCAGGTTCAGCGCCGTCCGCCAGCTCGGGTCGAGCCCGGCCTCGGGCGTGATGGCGCCCATCGGCGCGACCAGGGCGACGCAGATCAGCAGCAGAACGGCCGGCACACCGGCCAACTCGCGAGCGGCAGACCCCAACGGACTGAGGACAAACCGCCCTGACCGTCCCACCGGAGCCGGCGCCGCGATGTTAAGTTGCGCCGTATCCGCGGTTCGCACGCTGGCAGACGATACCGCCCGCCCGCCTGCTGACAGCTGATGAACATCAACCGAATCGATTGAACAGTCAGTCGGGGGACGGGAGCGACGTGCACGCTGTCACCATCGCGGCTCGCAACTACCTGGCCATGGCCCGCACCCTGGCGCGCTCGTTCCTGGCGTGCAACCCTGGCTCGCGGTTCAGCGTGCTGGTGGTCGACGCGCTGCCCGGTGAGATTCCCGGCTCGGACGGCTTCGAGGTGATCACGCCGCACGAGCTCTGCCTGGACCCGGCCGAGTTCAACAGGATGGCGTTGCTGTACGACGTCACCGAGCTGTCCACCGCGCTCAAGCCCTGGGCACTGGAACTGCTGCTGGACCGCGGCGCCGACGTCGCGGTCTACCTGGACCCCGACATCTACGTCTACAGCGCGCTGGACGAGATCGAGCACGCCGCCCTGGACAGCGGCATCCTGCTCACCCCGCACACGGTCAGCCCGATGCGCCGGGACAGCCTGCGGCCCTCCGAGGCCGACATCATGGGCGCGGGGGTCTACAACCTGGGCTTCATCGCCGTCAACAAGGGCGCCCGCGCCATGCTGGGATGGTGGCAGGAGCGGCTACGCCGGGACTCCATCTCAGCGCCCGAGCAGATGCTCTTCACCGATCAGCGCTGGATCGACCTGGTGCCGGGCTACTTCGACCACGGCGTGCTCCGCGATCCGGGTTACAACGTCGCCTACTGGAACCTCGACAGCCGCCTGATCGAGTGGGACGGCGAGAGCTACCAGGTCAACTCCCGGCCGTTGCGATTCTTCCACTTCAGCGGCTACAGCCCGGAAACGCCGTGGATCCTGAGCAGGTACGTCGCCGACCGCCCTCGGGTGCTGCTGAGCGAGCACCCCACGGTGCGGCAGTTGTGCGATGAGTACGCGGCCGTCCTCAAGCACGAGGGTTTCGACCGGTCACTGGGGACGCCGTACCGCTTCGGCCGGCTCAACGACGGCACGGCGGTCAACTCGATGATGCGCCGCGCCTATCGCAGCGCGGTCGTCGAGGCCGAGCTGGCGGGCGAGCTGTACCCGCCGACGCCCTTCGACGGCGATGACGCCGACGTGCTGGCCTGGTTCAGCGCGCCGGTGGTCGAGGGCAGCTGGGTCAACCGGCTGGTGCAGAGCCTGTGGCAGAGCCGGTCGGACCTGCAACTGGCCTTTCCCGACCTCTTCGGCGCCGACCAGGCGCAGCTGCTGGCCTGGTGCCTGACCTCGGGCGTGCGCGAGGCGGGACTGTCGGCAGCGCTGCTGCCCACCGGGGCGCTGGCCGCGACCGACGCCCTGCCGGTCACCAGTTCTGACGTCCTCGGGGTGAACCTGGCCGGCTACTTCCGCACCGAGACCGGCGTCGGCCAGATCGGGCGGTTGCTCGCCGACGTGGTGCGGGCGACCGGATTGCCCTACGTCACCGTCACCAGCGCCCGGTCGTTGAGCCGCCAGCAGGCCAGCTTCATCGAAGAGGCCAGCGAGATCCGATACCCCATCACCATTGCCACGATCAACGCCGACCAATTCCCGCTGTGGGCGAACGAGGCGAGTTCGATGCTGGACGGGCGTTACACGATCGGCGTCTGGGCCTGGGAGGTCGAGGACTTCCCCGACAGCTTCGACACCGCCATCGGATTGGTCGATGAGATCTGGGCGATCTCCGAATTCGTCCGGGCCGCGATCGCCCGCAAGACCGACAAGCCGGTGCACGTGATCCCCTACCCGGTCCCGGAGCTGTCCCGGACCGCGGAGCTCGACCGGGCAGCCCTCGGCCTGCGGGAGCGGCCCTACCTGCTCTACATGTTCGACTATTTCAGCGTCTTTGAAAGGAAGAACCCGGTCGGCCTGGTCGAGGCGTTCACCGCGGCGTTCGCCGACGGCCAGGGTCCGGAGCTGGTTCTCAAGAGCGTGAACGGAGAGCGCTTCCGCAGCCAGCGCGAGCAACTGCTCAGCGCCTGCCGGGGGCGCTCGGACATCCACCTGATCGAGCACTACCTCGACGCCGACGTGGTCGAATCGCTGATCACCCACTGCGCTGCCTACGTCTCGCTGCACCGGGCCGAGGGCCTGGGGCTGACCATGTCGGAGGCGATGTCGGCGGGCCGGCCGGTGATCGCCACCGGTTACTCCGGAAACCTCGACTTCATGAACGAGGAGAACAGCCTGCTGGTCGGATACCAGCCGGTCGAGATCCCGGCCAGCGCGCGGCCCTACGGCCCGCCGACCCGATGGGCCGAACCGGACCTGGCCGAGGCGGCACGCCAGCTGCGCTGGGTGTTCGAGCACCCCGCCGAGGCGGCCCAACTGGGGCTGCGCGCCCAGGAAAGCATGCGCGCCAGTCACGACCTCGATCGCAGCGTCTCATTCGTGATGGGGCGGCTGACCCAGATCGAGCAGTCGCTCAATGCCGAGCGGTCAAATCTCGATCAGCCCGGGCACACCGCGCGTTCCGGAACCGCTGTGGAGTCCGGCGCGGCTGCGCAGTCCGCAACGGCGGCGGAGTCCGGCGCGGCTGCGCAGTCCGGCGCGGCGCTGGCCCTGCGAGCCTGCCACCAGCTGCTCGACACCCCGTTGGGGGCCGGCGCCCGGCCCGGTGGCCTCTCCCGGGCGTCCCGGTTCTTCCAGCGAGCTCTCAACCGGGTGCTGGCCCGCCACGACGAGCAGCTCAACCTCCGCCTCAACGCGATCCTGGACGCCACCGGCGCCGTGCACGAGCGCGCTGAACGCGAGATCGGCGCGGCGACCGAAAGCCTGCAGGAGCGCCTTCTCGAAGTACGCCGCACGGTCGCCCAGTTGCAGGCTGCCGCCGGTCAGCAGCACAGCGCCATCTCCGGGCTGCAGTCGCTGGTGACCAGCCTCGGCACGCACCATCAGGCCCTCACCGACCGCACCGACGTGCTGAGCACGATGGCTGCCGAGGCCGGAGCCGAGAGCACCGCGCAGACGTCCCGGCTGGACGCCCTGGGCGAGCTCGCCGACGGCGCCCGGCTCGATCTCGAAGGCCATCGCCGCCAACTGGTCGAGGTCGTCCAGCGCCTGGATGCGATCGCGGCGCAGTTGAGCCAGGCGCCCTCCCAGGAGGCCCGATGACCACCGCGCGGATCGACTCCGGACCGGCCCTGATCTCTGACGAGCGATGGGACCAGTACTTCCGGCAGGGCTTTCTGCACCTGGGCGCGCTGGTCGACGCCGACGAGCTGCAGCGGCTACGCGACCGGGTCGATGACCTGGCGCTCGGACGGGTGCTGAACCCGCGGGTGCAGGTGCAGGCCGACACCGGCGGCCGTTACGAGGACCTGCCGGACGTGACCGCGCAGGCCGCCGCCGGCACCCTGCGGTACCGCAAGGTGCAAGGCCTGGAGACCGACGAGCTGTTCCGCGCGGTGCTGCGTGGTCCGGTGCTCGCCGAGGTCGCCGAGCACCACTACGGGCGCCACACCTCGGCATCGCTGTTCCGGGCCATGGTGATGAACAAGCCTGCCGCCCAGGGCACCGTGCTGCCCTGGCATCAGGACGGCGGCGACGTCTGGGCGCTGGACCGTGATCCGCTGGTCACCATCTGGATGGCACTGGACGACGCGACGGCCGCCAACGGGTGCGTCGAGGTGATTCCGGGCAGCCACCGGCTCGGCCTGGTGAGCGCTCAGGGCAGCACGCTGAGCGACCAGGACGCGCAGCGGTTCTGCCCCGAGGACCAGGTGCGGCCGCTCGAGGTGCCGGCCGGGCACGCGGTGCTGATGCACAACTGGCTCATCCACCGTTCCGGCGTGAACCCGACGCCGACGCCACGGCGAGCCTTCACCGCCTGCTACCTGGACTCGCGGACCCGCAACATCCTTACCGGCCAGCACTTTCCGCTGATTCTCGGCTCCTCGACCGGGCCGTCACATCCCTACCTCGACCTGCTGCGCGAGGAGCACGCCGCTCAGCAGGCCAGCGCGAGGTCAGCAGCCGAGTACGCCCTGAGCCTGAAGGCGGAGAATGCCGTGCTGCAGGACTCGATCGCCTCGGCCACCGAGTACGCGCGCAGCCTGGAGGCCGAGGTCGCCCGGTTGCGAGCGCCGGGTCCGGCCGCGGCGCAGCCCGCCGGGGTGTCCGAACTATCGTCGGCTCTGGCCAAGGCGGGTCTGCAGCGCGGCCGCGTGCTGCTCCGCCGCTTCCGCTCGGCTGAGCAGTGACGCCGCGTACTGCTCGGCGATCTCGGCCCGGCGCAGCAGCGAACGCACGTAGGGCTCGTGCCGTTCGGCCTGTTCCTGCAACGACAACGCGTACCGCTCGGCCTCATCTGCCTGCTGCCTCAGCGCTGATCGCTCGCTGAGCGCGGCACTCAACTCGGCCTCGGACAGCTCGACGAAGCTCGGCAGGGCGGGCTCTAACCACTCCGGCCTGGTGACCTGATCCGGCGGCGTGAACTCGCCGCGGACCAGCCGCGTGACCAGCAGCCCGAGCCGGCCGCGCGCCTGCTCACCGGCGCCGGCCGGCAACCGCGCGGCCAGCCGACCGCGCTGCTCCCACAACTGCGCGGCGGCCGGCAGCAGTTGACCGGCGGCGGCGTCCTGGACCGACATCCGCCAGTCGGTCATGCCGAAGTGGCCGAGGGCGCCGATGCCCTTCATGGCGGTGTAATCGTCCTGATGCAGAAAGAGCATCGGCGTTCGGCAGCTGCCGGCGAACACCACCGGGTGGTAGCGGCTGCTGATCACCAGCTCGGCCCGGCGGCAGTACTCGATCGCCTCCGGCGCCGACGGCAGCGGCATGACGAGGGCCTTGCGGTCACTGCCCAGTTCGGCCAGCCGCGCGTCGAAGGCGGCGGCGACCCGGTGAGACGCGGCGACGTCGGCGACCGGCGCGCCACCGAGGTCACCGGCATGCGGAACCAGCACCACGCCGGCGCCGCAGGCGTGACTGAGCTCGGCCAGCTGGACCGCGAGGGCGGTCAACGCGAGGTCGCCGAGGTCGTTGAGGGTGACGGCGATGAACGGTGACCGCTCCTCATCCGCCTCGCCGATGCGGGACGGGGCATCAGCCGGCGGCGCATCGCGGCACAGCGCCACCGCGTCGTCTTCACCCAGCACGATCCGCTCGCTCGGCACGCCGAACAGCTGCGCCAGCGCGTAGGACCACCTCTCACGCACGCCCACCATCGCGGCGCCGGCGAGCAGCTCGGCGACCAGCGGGCGCACCTCGGGTCCGAACCGCGGCCCAATGCTCTGACCGGTGAGCACCACCGGCACGCCGAGCCGGCGGGCTAACCGGCTCAGCGCCACCCGCTCGCAGACCAGCGCCGGCCAGGACTGGCTGACGTTTCCACCGCCGGCGATGATCACCGCCGCGGCGCCGGGCACCAGCTGCCGGATCCGCTGGCCGGGGCCGGCCGCGGCCGGCGGCAAGGAGTCGAGCTCGGCCAGCAACGCGCTCCGGGCGGCCTCGTCGGCGCAGCGCTCGAAGCCGAAGGACGGCGCCGCCGGATGGCCGAACCGGTCGGCCGCACTGTCCGGGTTCGCCGACACCACCGTCCAGTCGGCGTCTATCCCGGCGTGCTCGGCCGCCGCCAGCAGCCCGAACAGCATCGCGTCGTCACCGACGTGGTACTCCGCCACGCTGCCCACGTCACCGACCACCAGCAACCGTGGTGGGCGGGGCTCTTGCGGATCGGTCGGCACGGGGGCAGCTTAGCCAGCGTCCACCGCTCTCTCTCCGATCGCCGCGATCAGCGACCGATCGCCGCAACAGCTAGCGGTAGGGGCGCCGGGTGAGGGTGGCGTGCACCATGTTGGTCAGCGTCACGATGTCGAAGACCGGCACTCCGAGCAGCCTCTGGATGTCGCTGGCGAACGGCACCAGATCGGTGCACTCGAGGAGTACCGCGCCGAGTGACTGGTCCCCGGCCAGCCGGCCGGCCACCGTCAGCACCTCGCCACGCATCCGCTCGACGTCCAGCTCGGCACGCCGGCCCTCCAGCATCACCTCGCGGAACTCCGGCTGATCCTCCATGCCGGCCACTCGGATCGGCACCGACTCGGCGCCGATCGCTGCCAGGTGCCGCGGGGTCAGCGAAGCCTGCTTGGCGGTCAGCACGCCCACGTGCTGGTCGGCGGCCATCATCCGGTGCACCATCGGCAGCTGCAGCAGGCTGGAGGAGAACAGCGGCACGCTCACCGCGTCGGCCAGCTGCTTCTGGAACAGCACCAGGAACCCGCACCCGGTGGTGATGGCCGCCGCGCCACGCGCCTGCAACTTCTGGGCGGCCAGGCAGAACGGCTCGATCAGGCTGGGGTCGGCCTGGGTCACCACCCGCTCGGCGGTGGCCCCTTCGACGACCTCGTAGATCACCGGGAACCCGAAGGTGTCCGGGTTGCGGATGTGGCCCGGGATCTTGGTGAAGATGGTCTCGAGGCCGATCACGCCGATCGGCGCCTCTGCGGGGATGGCGGTCATCGTGGTCCTCCAACGGGCTGGGCGGGCCGGGGTTTGGCAGGGCGGGGACGCAGCCAGGATGGAGGCGCGGTGTAACGGTCCAGCCGGAACGGCGCGAGGTCCATCGACGGCGGGCTGCCCCCGATCAGCTGGGCGATCAGCTGGCCGCCCACCGGAGTCAGGCCCATGCCGTTGTGGCCGTGGCCGGCGGCCACGATGAGGTTGTCATAGGCCGGCGCCCGGCCGATGAACGGCAGGCTGTCCGGGGTGCAGGGCCGCAGCCCGGTCCACACCTGCAGTGTCTCGGTGCTGCGCATGGCGGGCAGGTGGTCGTGCACGGTCCGCAGCACCCGCGCGACCCGCCGGCGCGAGATCGAGGTGTCCATGCCGGCCAGCACCATGTCACCTCCGTAGCGCAGCTGGTCGTTGAACGGCCGTACCGCGACCGTCCCCTCCACCAGCAACACCAGGCCGCGCGGGGCGTTGTCGGGCCTGCGCACCGTGATGGTGTAGCCCTTGACCGGCTGCAGCTCCAGGTCCACGTCCAGCTGCCGGGCGAGCGTGTCCGACCAGCTGCCCGCCGCCACCACGATCTCGCGGGGCCGGAACTCGCCGCGGTCGGTGCGCAGGCCCACGACCGCGCGCCCGGACACCTCGAAGCCGTCGACCGTGCAGTTCTCGACCAGGTCGACGCCCATCTCGGTCAGCGTCCGAGCCAGCGAAACGATGAAGTCGGGCACGCGCAGAAAGCCACCGCCCTCGTTGTACAGCGCGCCGGCGATGTCGAACTCGGTGTCCGGTTCCAGCGCCCGCAGCTCGTCCGGCTCCAGGACGCGCAGCCGCACCCCGGCGGCCACCGCCCGCGGCAGCGCCTGCCGGGCCCGCGCGAAGGCCTCAGCCGTCTTGTAGGCCTGCACCACGCCGGCCGCGGTGAAGTCGGGGTGCGGCAGGTCGCTGACCCGCAGCTCGTGCAGGATCTCCAAGCTGCGTCGCTTGAGCTCGGCCATCAGGCTCGCGCTGCGCTGGACCTGCTCCGGCCGGCCGGCCCGGTGCAGCTGCCACAGCCAGTGCAACCGCCGGCGGTCCAGGGTCGGCGGCAGCGCCAGCCGGTCGTCGGGCCGCAGCACCGAGAGCATCCCGTGGCGCAGCACGGCCGGGCCGGCCAGCGGAACACCGCCGTTGGCCACGAAACCAGTGTTGCCGTACGAGCAGGCCACCGGGTCGCCCACCGCGTCCCGGTCCAACACGGTGACGGTGTGCCCCGCCAGCCGCAGGAAGTACGCGCACCAGAGCCCGGCGGCGCCGCCCCCGATCACCAACACGTCCGGCTCGTGGGACGAGCCGGTCAGCGGCCGGTCAGGCACCGTCGCCTACAGGGTCACCAGGTAGAAGGTGAACGGCAGGTTCACCACCACCCGCTCGTAGATCTCGGCCTTCACCGCGATGCCGGGTCGGCTGAACGTCCCCGGCGGTGGCTCGGCGAACCGGATCGTCGACCGGCCGGCGTCGAAGAGCTCCGCGCCGTGGCCGAAGTCGCCGACCAGCGCGGTGCCCGGCTCGACCAGCCGGGTGCGGACGATGAACACCCCGTTGTTCTCCAGGGTGTCCATCAGTCGGCCGTCCTGGAGGTAGCGGTAGTAGTCCACCGGGTTGAGCACCAGGCCGTCGGCCGTGCAGCCCATCTGCTCGACCTCGTCACAGGCGGCCAGGATGGTCGAGGTGAAACCCGCCTTGGAGGTCAGCCGGGGGATCTCGGGCATGTTGAGCAGGCCGTGCTCGCCGCACAGGATGGTGTAGTTCTCGGCCGTGCCGAGCCGGATCACCAGCCGGTAGTTGATGAACGCCTCGAAGGCCGTCGGGTCCTCCCAGAGCCCGTCGGGCAGCTGCACCCACGCCGTGGTGGTCAGCAGCTCGGGGATCGGCGACATGTGGAAGTGGTTGGCCAGCTCGCGGCGCTCCTTGCCGTGCTGCACCTCGGGATCCTCGGGCCGCGCGGTGCTCTCGTGGTAGTAGAACTGCCTGCCCTCCGCCGACAGGTTGACGATCTTGAACATGTTGCGGGTCGGGTAGCGCGGCTTGCGCCGGGTACTGGTCAGCGAGTCGGTGATCGTGACGTCGAAGTCGACCGCGGCGTCCAGGCCGTCCTGCTGGTAGGCCTCGACGAACCGGGCGCCCGGTGACATCTGCTTCTTGCGTTCGGCGACCACCTCGGCGAGCGTGCGCTTGACCTCGGTCGTACCAGACAGTGACATGTCAGCCTTTCAGTCGCGAGGGATGTCCGGGCCCGGCGTCAGCCGGCGTTGACCGGCTTGCGGGCGACGAAGATGCCCCAGCCGAACTCACCGCGGTCGATCGCCAGCTCGATCTCACCACAGGACTCGGCGAAGGCCAGCATCCAGTCCCGGGCTGCCGGATCCTCGGTCTCGGCCGCCCGCTCGGTCGCGCTCTTGCCGATCACCCGGTAGGTCTGGCGGATCTGCGGTTCCAGGTTGCGGGCGTGGGTCACCACGAAGCCGGCCTGCTCCAGCGCCTGCTGGTAGCCCAGGTAGGAGAAGCCGTTGTTCCAGCGGACCCGGTCATAGACGTGCTTGCGGCCACGCTCGCTGATGTCGGGCTTGGGCTGCAGGAAGTCGGAGAACGCGAAGACGCCGCCGGGCCGCAGCACCCGGAACACCTCGGAATGGGTCTTCTGCTTGTCCGGGATCAGGCACAGCGAGTCCTGGCTGACCACGTGGGTGAAGGTGTTGTCCTCGTAGGGCATGGCGGTGGCCGAGCCGTGGGTGAAGTTGACGTTGAGCCCCTGGTGCTCACCGGTCAGCAACTGCCGGGCGAAATTGATCCGCTCGATGGACAGGTCCAGGCCCTCGCCGCGGCAGTTGAACCGCTCGGCCAGGTAGATGAGGAACGGCCCGCAGCCGCAACCGACGTCGAGCACGTAGGACGAGGCGTTGATGCCGGCCTCGGTGGCCACCACGTCCGAGGTGCGTTCAGCCGCCGCCTTGTAGTCGTGGTCGTCCTCGCCGGTGAAGTAGCCGGTGTGCAGCACGCCCGAGCTGTCCCAGAAGTTGAGGTAGGTCTGGGTGGTCTGGTCGAAAAAGCTCTCGACATCCTGCTCGGTGAAGGACTGGGTCATGGTCTTCCTCTCCTGGAGCGTGCGTGTTCGCGGTGGTCGGTTCCCGGGGGCGAAGCCGGCTTAGGTGAAGGTGTCCGGGGCGGTTCCGGTCAGGTGTGGCAGGTTCGGGCCGAGGACGCCGGCCCCGCCGTCGATCAGCTGGACGGTTCCGGTGACGAATGAGGCACGCTCGCTGGCCAGGAACGCGGCGACTGCCCCGACCTCCTCCGGACGTGCCAGCCGGCCGAGTGCGCAGTGCGCTCCGATCGCCGCAAGCCTGGCCTCGACGTCGCCGCCCTCGCCGGCCAATCTGGCCGCGGCCCGCTCGATCGGGGGGGTGCGCACGGTGCCCGGCGCCAGCACGTTGACGGTGATCGCCTCGCGGCCGAGGTCAGCTGCCAGCCCCTGGGCCAAGCGCGTGATCGCGGCCCGGGTGACCCCGGACAGGGCCAGCGGTCCGATCGGCACCGCGGCGGTCTCGGACGCGACGAACAGCAGCCGTCCCCAGCCCGCGGCCCGCAGGTGCGGCAGCGCGGCCAGCGCGACGACGACCGCCGGGTAGAGCACCTGCTCCACGGCGGCCTGGTAGTCGGCGACGTCGAACCCCGAGGCCGGGCCGATCGGCGGGCTGCCGCCGCTGACCAGCACGATGTGCAGCGCCCCGAACTCGGCGGCCACCCCATCCACCCACCGCTGAGCGGCCCCGGAGTCGGTCACGTCCAGGCTGGTGCCGGTGATCCGGCCGCGAGCCCCCTCTTGCAGGTCGGCGACAGCCGCCTTCAGCTTCTCCGGATCCCGCGCCCCGATCGCCACGTGCGCGCCTTCGCGGGCCAGTTCGGCGGCCACCGCCAGGCCGATCCCGCTGGAACCGCCGACGACCAGCGCGACCCTGCCCTCAAGACCCAGATCCACTGGTCCCATCCTTCCAAGCCGGCTCGGTCGACGCTGCTGGAGCGGTCATAGGCCGTGTCGGCCGAGCTGGCACGCGCAGGCCACCGGTGGCGCGGTAGCCGTAGCGCCAGGCCATCGGCCAGGCCACCACCATAGTGGCGAGCCGGGCCGGCAGGGGCAGGCCGGTGCGCCAGGAGTCGTCACGGGGGCGGATCACCGTCTCGCCGATGCGGAACCGGTCCGGGTTGCCGGTCGTGGTGTGGTTGGTGTGCAACGAGACCGCCTGCCCGCGCACCGGGTTGCCGGCCGGGTCGGCATCACACATCCGCAGCAGGGTGTCCACGACGCCGGCCGGGTCGGCTATGAAGTCCTCGTAGCGCAGCAGCATCGACTGCTTGGGATAGCGGCGCAGGATGGCCCGGGAGGCGATGTTGAAAGCGCGCCAATAGGCGGTGTTCTTGCCTGCCGACATCGTGTAGACGTAGTCCTTCGGTGTCCGCCAGGAGTTGGACACCGCCATCGGGTCACGGACCAGGTGCACGAACACCGTCCGGATGCCGGGCAGCCGCGGTAGCAGGGATGCCTCACCCGGGATCTTGGTGGTGTCCACCAACACCTGAGAACCGGTCCGCTCGGCCACCGTCCGGTAAACGGCTGTCATCAACTCGGCGTGCTCCTTGAGGTCGGCGGAGTCGATGCCGTTGCGCATGACCCGCCAGGTGTGCCTGGTGCGCACCACCGCCCGCTGACGCCGGATCACGTTCCTGGCGTGCTCGGCCGGCGAGACTCCTGCCGGGCGGCCGACCGGCAGGATCTCCGACCAGATCGGGCACTCGGTCAGCGTGGCGCCGCAGCCGCACAGATTGTTCACTCCGAGGCCGGCGGAGTTCTTCCAGAGGAAGTGAATCTCACCGACATGGAAGAAGCCGGGCACCTCGTTGAGGATGTTGCCGATGATGGTGCTGCCGTTGCGGCACCATCCGGTGATGCACAGAACAGTGATCTCCGGTTCTTCCACTGGCTGTCCCATCTATGCCGCCGTCACCGGCTGATCGCTCGGATCGGCGATCAGCAGGGCCATCAGCGCGGCCACCACGGCGCAGCAGGCGCCGACCACGAAGACAGCCTCGTACCCCAGGGCGCCGGCGATCACACCGCCCAGGGGACCCCAGACTGCCAGGCCCAGATCCCAGAACGAGGTATAGGCCCCCAGTGCCGCGCCCTGCTGGCTCTTGTCGGTGCGGTTCATCACCATCAACGCCAGCGACGGGTGCAGCAGCGAGAACCCGACGCCCATCACCACGCTGCCCACGATGGCGATCGCCAGGTTCGGGGCGACGGCGATGATCAGCAGGCCCACCGCCTCGCAGACCCCGCACACGGTGGCCACCCGGCGCGGGCCGTACTTGTCGGGCAACCGCCCGATGAACAGCCGGGTGCCGGCGTAGACCAGGCTGAAGCAGCTGAGCACCACCACTCCGGAGTCGGTGCCGCGATCCTGCATGTGCAGCACCACGAAGGCGGCCAGCGCGGCGTAGCCACCGGCGGCCAGCGCCAGCGCCAGCCCCGGCGTCATGGCCGGGCGCAGCATCAACCCGGTCTTCTTGCGCGGGCCGGGCGAGCGGGCCGGCGACGGCGCCGAGCTGATCAGCGCCAGCCCCACCAGCGGCGCGAGGGTGCAGAGCGCCCAGACCGCCTCGTAGCTGATGTTGTGCAGCACCGCGCCGAGGAACGTGCCGGCCGAGATGCCGCCCCACATGCTCACGCCGTAGAGCCCGATCAGCTGGGCGCGCCGGTCGTGCGGCGCGAGCGAGACCACCCAGACCGCGCCGGCGGTGAACAGCGCGGCTTCGCCGACGCCGAGCATCAGCCGGTTGGCCACCAGGCCGGCCAGCCCGATCGGCAGGAAGTAGGCCACGCCGCCGAGCGCGACGAGCACCGCTCCGACCTGCATCACCAGCCGGTTGCCGCGGTAATCGGCCTGCCCGCCGGCCAGCGGCCGGATCAGCAGCGCGGTGAGCGCCGTGGCGGTGATGATCAGTCCGACCAGAAAGTCCGAGGCGTCATAGCGGTCCCGGACGAAGCCGGGCAGCACCGGAATGGCGGCCGTCAGGCCGAGGTAGCCGAAGAACAGGCCGCCGAAAGGGCCGACCAGCGCCCTGCGGGAGAGCGCGCCGGTCTCTGCGACTGCGGTCATCGCGAAGCGTGCTCCGCTCGGCCAGCCGAGCCGTGCTGACGCAGGGCTCGCGCCACCTTCTTGACCGCGGTGATCAGGTGATCGCAGTCCTCGGAGCTGAGCGTGGAGGACAGCGCCACGTCGACCGCCTCCTGCAGGTAACCGGTGGTGACCGGCAGCTGGGCCTGGATCTCGGGAACCTCGGCGCCGCCGAACAGGAACCGCCAGTTCCAGAACGCCCGGACGTTGGTGTCGCGGGACGAGCCGAGGTTGCGCGCGTCGACCCCCTCGGCGCAGAGCGCGTCGGCGAACCACTGGGCCGTGCTGTCGGCCGCAGCGCTTCCGGCGCCGCCGCCGGGCACCCGGAAGATGAACGCCTCGCCGAGGTAGGCGCCGGGCGCGATCGGCTGGCGGAGTTCGATGCCCTCGACGTCGGCCAGCGCGGTGGCGACGTAGGAGTAGTTGCGGTGGAAGCAGGCCAGCCGCTGCGGCAGGCGCACCAGCTCCGAGCGCAGCAGGGCGGCGCGGATCTCATCCATCCGCAGGCTGAGCAGCGGCAGGTCCAGGTCGGTGTCCAGCGGCGGCGGGCTGTCGTCGAAGTGCCGCACGACCCGGCCCTCGTAGGCGCCGGCGAGCACCACCGCACGGGCGTACAGCGCGCTGTCATTGGTGAGCAGGAAGCCACCCTCGCCGGAGTTCAGCGACTTGTCCGACTGGGTGCTGAAGCCGCCGGCCAGGCCGAAGGTGCCCAGCTTGCGGCCGTGCAACTCGGCGCCGAGGGCGGGCACCGCGTCCTCGAACAGCGGCACCCCCATCTCGGCGGCGAAGGCGGTCAGCGCCTGGGCGTCGGAGGCGAAACCGCGCATGTGCACGACCATGATGGCCTTGATCTCCGGAGTCCACCGGCGGCGCAGGTCGTCCAGGTCCATGTGCAGATCCTGGGTGACCTCGACCAGCAGCGGCCGGCAGCCGGCCATCAGGATGGCGCTCGGAGTGGCCACGAACGTGAAGCCCGGACACGCGATCAGCGAGCCGGGCTTGATTCCGGCGGCCATGATGGCCAGCGCCAGCGCGGCGGTTCCGCTGGTGACTGCGAGGCTGTGCTGAACGCCGAAGTAGTCACAGAGCTCGCGCTCGAACTGCCCGCATTCGGTTTCGGCGTAGGGCCGGTAGTCGTAGCGGAAGAACAGGTGACTACGAACCGCGCGGATCACGGCCTCCTCGTCCTCGGGCTGGACGAAGACCGCGCCCTTGTCATAGGTCGGCCACGGCGCGGTCCGGACCGGCGTGCCGCCGTCGATCGCGAGCGTGGCATCGTCTGGATCCCGGGGGCCAACGGTGCTGGTGACGAGATCCTCGTTGACGGTCAACGTACGTGCTCCTTCGCGGGTCGGTCATTCCTGATCGGCGAACGTCCTGTTGATGGCGGTCCGCCCACCCGACCTGCGGTGATCGGGCGCAAGGGACGTGCGGTGCCTAGGGATCGGCTTGACCTGCCCGGTGGAAGAACTCGCCCTGACCTTCCCCCAAAACATCCGTGCCGCACGAAAGATCACCTGCCGTGTAGGTCATGATTATGAACAAATCACCGCCGGTCAATGTCCGTCTATAACCTTGTGTCTACCTCAGGTCGCAGTCACTGCGCTCGGGTCAGTTTAAATCGAGCGGGCTGCCGGCGAAATGGGCCAGCAGGTCGGCCGGATCGCGGAAGGTCCGCACCGCGCCGGCTTCGGTGAGCTCGGCGGCGCTGGTGCCGCCGCATTCCAGCCCGACACATCGCAGCCCAACCTTGGCGCAGGCCTGCACGTCCCAGACCGCGTCGCCGACGAAGACGGCGTTCTCCGGCCGGAGTCCGCCCTTGTCCAGAGCCACCAGGATGATGTCCGGATCGGGTTTGCTGCTGTCGGCGTCGGCTGAGCCGGTGATCGCGTCGACCGCGTCGCCGAGGTCCAGAACCCTGGTCAGGACGTCGACCTCGGCGCTGTTGGCCGAACTGGCCAGCACGGTGACCAGGCCCGCCTGATGGCAGTGCCGCACCAGCTCACGCGCGCCGGGCAGCAGCCGCAGGGCCGGCCAGTGGGCCGAGTACAGGGCGTCGTGGCTGAGCGTGAGCTGCTGTGCCTGGTCATCGGCGGCGCCGTCGGTCACCTCGTGCACCAGGTAGTCCCCGCCCATGCCGATCGCCCGGTGGATCCGAGCCATCGAGACATCCATCCCGGCCTGCCGGAAGGCCTGCCACCAGCTCACGGTGTGCAGGTAGCTGGTGTCGACCAGGGTGCCGTCGAGATCGAACAGGACTCCACGCCGGACGCTCATGATCAGTTCCTTGTCTGCGATGCCCGACACCGGCTCTGCTGGCAGGGCGTGTTCCGGGACTTCTTCCCGCCGACTTCCATCCTGCCTGGATCAGGCGCGCACGGCACGGCGGGCGCCGTCGACCCGGACGGTCAGGCCGGCGGCGTCCAGGTGCTCCAACAACGGCAGGGCGACCCGCCGGGTGGTGCCCAGTGCCTGCCGGGCCTGGCTGGCGGTGAACGGCTGCGGCAACGCCCGCACCAGCGCCACCGCGCGCTGTACGGCGTCCGGGGCCACCACCAGGTCCGGAGCCAGCCGCAGCACCCGGCCGGCGCGGGCGGCGGCGGCCAGGTCCTTCACCCCGAGCCCGAGCTCGGACAGCTCGCTGCGTTCGGGGGCGTCGAAGGGATTCTTGGCCAGCCGCTCGTCGACCAGCCGCAGCGAGCGCTCGGCCGCTGCGGCGGGAGCGGGGGTTGCCCCTGGCCGGCCGATCCGCCCGCCAGCGGCGTGCAGTTCCAGGCCGGCGGCGAGTTCGGCCAGCAGGCTGGGCTCGGGCAGCCCTACTGCCTGCCGGGCAGCCTCCTCGCTGATCCAGGGCTGCAGCGGCTCGGCCGCGGCGTGCCGGTCGACCGCGGCCAGCAGGGCGTCCTGCCAGCGCCGCCAGGTGTCGGAATCGATCAGCCAGTCCCCGCGGGTCAGCACGCCGTCGGTGCCGGTCACCGGCACCCCGAGCGCGACCAAGGTGGCTCGACTGACCGCGCCTCGCCGCCTGACCTGGCCCGCCAGCCCGGCAGCCGTGCCGTCGGCCAGCTCGGCTGCCCGGGCCCGGGCCGCGCCGCGCTTGGTCAGCGCGGGAGGGTCCGCGTCGAGCACCCGCACCCCGGCCGTGATGCTCTGCTGCCCCGGGTCACGCAGCACCGCCCGGTCACCGGCCTGCACCGGGATGGGCCGGGCCAGGCTCAGCCGGGCGGTGGTCATGCCCTCGGCGCTTGCGGCGCCGAACAACCGCAAGCGGACCGGGATCGACGCCGAGCCGATGTGCAGCACCTGCCGGCTTTGCGGCTCCGCCAGCAACGGCTCCAGCGCCACATCCAGGCAGTCGCTGGACCACCAGGCACCGGGGGTGAGCAGGCAGTCCCCGCGCCCGACCTCGCGCCGCTGCACCGATCGCAGGTTCACCGCCACCCGGGCCACCGCCTGGGCCTGCTCGACCCGGCCGGCCAGTTGCTGCAGGCCCCGCACCACCACCGGACGGCCGCCCAGCTCCAGCTCGTCACCGACCGCGATGCGGCCCGCGCCCAGGGTGCCGGTGACGACGGTGCCGCTGCCCTTGACGGTGAAGGCCCGGTCGACCCACAGCCGCACCCGCTCGTCCAGGGCCGGCGCCGGCAGGCCGCTGACCAGCTGCTGCAGCGCGTGGCGCAACTGATCGAGGCCGGCGCCGGTCTCGCCCGAGACCGCCAGCGCCGGCGGGTGGCCCAGGCTGGACCGGGCGACGCGCTCGCGGGCGTCGGCCAGCACGGCCGCCGTCCGGTCCGGGGGAGCCAGGTCGCTGCGGGTGACCGCGATCAGGCCGTGCCGGATTCCCAGCGCGTCGATCGCGTCCAGGTGCTCGGAGGTCTGCCGGCGCCAGCCCTCATCGGCGGCGATCACCAGCAGCACGGCCGGCGCCGGGCCCACCCCGGCCAGCATGTTGGTGACGAACCGCTGATGACCGGGGACGTCGACGAAGGCCAGCTGCTCGCCGGAGGCCAGCGTCGTCCAGGCGTAGCCCAGGTCGATGGTCATGCCGCGGCGGCGCTCCTCGGCCCACCGGTCGGGCTCCATGCCGGTCAGCGCCCGTACCAGCCGCGACTTGCCGTGGTCGACGTGGCCGGCGGTGGCGATGACCCGCATCAGCGTCCGGCCGAGCCGGCGTCCGAGGCCGAGCCGGTGCCCGCTGCCGAGGCCGAGCCGGCGGCCGAGGCCGAGCCGGCGCCCGAGCCGGCGCCCGCGGCCGAGGCTGCGACGGACCGGACGGCGGCGATCAGCGCGGCCTCCTCGGCCTCCTCGACGCAGCGCAGGTCGAGCAGGCAGCGGCCGTGCTCGAGCCTGCCGATCACGGGCGGCTCAGCGGCGCGCAGCGCCTGGGCATAGCTCTCGGGCAGCGCCACCGCCCAGCCCGGCAGCCGCAGGCCGGGGGCGCCACCGCCGCCGACCGCGCCGGCGCTGGGCACCACCTCGATCGTCGGAGCGGCCCCGTCGAGGCCGGCCGCGGCGCCGTCCAGACCGGCCGCGGCGCCATCGCCTCGCAGCGCGGCGGCCACCCGCTCGCACCGCTGGCGCAGCTGGTCCGGGTCGGCGTGCAGGTAGCGGTGGGTCGGGGTGGCCGGGCCGTGCACGCTGGCCTCCAGCGCGGCCAGCGTCAGCTTGTCCACCCGCAGCGCGCGGGCCAGCGGATGCCGGCGTAGCTGCTCCACCAGGTCGGCCCGGCCGAAGATCAGGCCGGCCTGCGGACCGCCGAGCAGCTTGTCACCGCTGCAGGTCACCAGGCCGGCCCCGGCCAGCAGGCTGCTGGTCACGTCCGGCTCGTCGGGAAGCAGCGGGTCCGGCCGCAGCAGGCCGCTGCCGATGTCGGCGATCACCGGCGCCGGCAGGGTGGCCAGCTCGGCGATGCCGGCGCCGGCGGTGAAGCCGACGATGGAGAAGTTGCTGGGGTGGACCTTGAGCAGGCAGCCGGTCCGCGGGCCGACGGCATCGGCGTAGTCGGCCAGGCTGGTGCGGTTGGTGGTGCCCACCTCACGGATCCGCGCGCCGGTGGACTCGATGAGCTCGGGCAGCCGAAAGCCGTCCCCGATCTCGACCAGCTCACCGCGGCTGATCACCACCTCGCGGCCGCCGGCCAGCGCGGTGACCGCCAGCAGCAGGGCGGCCGCGCCGTTGTTGACCACCAGCACCGCCTCGGCGGCCGGCACTGCCTGGGCCAGCGCGGCCAGCGCACCCCGGCCGCGGCGGGCCCGCCGCCCGCTCGCCAGGTCGAACTCGACGTCGAGGTAGCCGGCTGCCCGCTGCACCGCCTGCGCCGCCGGCTCGGACAGCCGGGCCCGGCCGAGGTTGGTGTGCAGCACCACTCCGGTCGCGTTCAGCACCCGGTTCAGCGAGGTGGCCGCGGCCGGCAGCCGGGCCAGCACGGCCGACACTGCCTCGTCCGGCGCCAGCTCGCCCTGCCGGATCAGCTGCTGCACCGCGACGACGGTCGCCTTGAGCCGGGCGCCGCCGAGCCGGCCGGCCGCCTCGGCCAGCCGCGGGTCGGCAAGCAGCGCGTCGGTGCGCGGCACCTGGCGGCGCGGATCGGTCACCGGCGCGCTCCTTTCCGACTGGCGGCTGGCCTTGCGTGCGTGCTCTGGCGCGTAGCGGAGGCGGACGGGAATCGAACTCGCCAAGCCGAGGTACTCGACTTCACCGGTTTTGAAGACCGGGGTGCCCACCAGGAACACGTACGCCTCCGCCCGTCACGCTAGCGCTGAGGTGATTAGCCTCGACAGGGTGATCACCGCGGGCCACCGACTGACCCAGTACGCCCACGGCGGCGGCTGCGCCTGCAAGATCCCGCCGGGCGAGCTGGAAGCGATCGTGGCCGGCCTGATCGGGCCGGGCTCGGCAGGGTTGCTGGTGGGCCTGGACGACGGTGACGACGCCGCGGTGGTGCGCATCGATGGCGACACCGCCGTGCTGAGCACCGCCGACTTCTTCACCCCGGTGGTCGATGACGCCTATGACTTCGGCCGGATCGCCGCCGCGAACGCGCTGTCGGATGTCTATGCGATGGGCGGGCGGCCGGTGCTGGCGATCAACCTGGTCGGCTGGCCGCGGGACCTGCTGCCGACCGAGTTGCTGCGTGAGGTGCTGCGCGGCGGCCTGGACATCGCCACCGAGGCCGGCTGCCCGGTCGCCGGCGGGCACAGCATCGACGATCCGGAGCCCAAGTACGGCATGGCGGTCACCGGCCTGGCGCACCCGGACCGGTTGCTGCGCAACGACGCCGCCCGGGCCGGCCAGGCCATCACGCTCACCAAGCCGCTCGGGGTGGGCGTGCTGAACAACCGGCACAAGGCCACCGGCGAGGTGTTCGAGCAGGCGATCGCGTCGATGGTCACGCTCAACCGGGAGGCCTGCGCCGCCGCGCTGGAGGCCGGACTGCGCGCTGCCACCGACGTGACCGGCTTCGGCCTGCTCGGCCACCTCTACAAGATGGCCCGGGCCTCCGGGGTCACCGCGGTGATCGACGCCGCCGCCGTCCCCTACCTCGACGGCGCCCGGCAGGCCTTGGCCGACGGCTTCGTCAGCGGCGGCACCCGCCGCAATCTGGACTGGGTCCGGCCGAACCTGGAGTCAGGCGTCGATGAGGACGAGTTGCTGCTGCTGGCCGACGCCCAGACCAGCGGCGGCCTGCTGCTGGCCGGCGAGATCGCGACCGGCGGCGTCGTGATCGGCGAGTTCATCCCCCGCCGAGATGCGGTCATTCAGGTCCGCTGACCAACCATGCTGACGCGTTGTGCGGCGATTCTCGGCGGCGGCTCAGGCCGGCCCGCGAGGCGATTAAGCCGTATATTGCCTATTCCTCTTTAATCGCCTTAATGCTAACTTCGTTCCTCAATCAAGATTTCGAGGAGACGGCATGTACTCACTCCGCACCCGGGCTGCCAAGGCTTTTCTCACGACTGCCAGCATCGGAGCAGCCCTGTTCATGAGCGCTCCGTCGGCGCAGGCAATGCCGCCCTCCTCGTGGAACGGGTACGCCGAGGGTGAGTCCACGATTTCCATGGATGACGCACGGGTCGACGCCTGGAACTTCGCACACGCGCAGGGCTATACCCGTTGCTACGAGCACCGGACTTATACAGTCAGTGGTAATCCGACTTGGTATTACGTGATTTTCTACTGCGATACCTCGGACTGAAAAGCAGATCGCATCGGCAGCTGACCCGACGGATACTGATCCGTCGGATCGCTGACGGTCGTCGGTAGCGCGTCCAGATGGCCTTGAGGCAGCGTTCGAGGACGAGCACTGTCGGTCAGGCGCCGGCTGACTCGCCGCTCTGGATCCGCCGCCGCTGCGGCACCACGGTGTACTTCGGATCCCGCGCCGAGGCCTGCCCCGCCTCGAAGATGCCGAACCGGGTGCAGGCTGAACCCGCCACCAGCGCGGCTCCCGACAGCCCCGCCGCGACCCGGCTCCGCCGGCTGAGCAGCGTGCCCAGCACCCCGAGCACCGTAAGGGTCTTGCTGGCCCGCATCAGCACGCCGCCGGTGTCCAGGTGCAACGGCTCGGCGGTGATGCCCATCGACGCCTCCATCGCACGCTCCACGCCGAGCTCGAGCAGCGCGCCACCGAGCGCCAGCCGCCGCGCCGGGCCGGCTTCGGACACCGGCGCCAGCAGCATGCCCAACCCTCCGGAGGCCGCCGCCGCCGAGCCGACGAAGACGAACGGCAGGTGCTTGCGGGCGGCACTCCAGGTCGGTGTGGAGGTGTGGGTCAGCAGCACCGCGGTATACGAGGCCACTGCCGGGGCCACCACCGCCGCGCCCACCCCCGCCGGTCCGGCGAACCGGCCAAGCAACCGGATCGGCGGCCGGACCGAGCACGGCAGCTTGCCGGCCAGCGGGGTCAGCAGCTCGGCCGCGCCGGCCACCCCGGCGAGCGGGCCGTACACCGTCAGGATCCAGGTGCCGACCGACATCGGCGAGGTGGGCTTGGCGACCCGCAGCATGTTGAGGAACCTCGACGGCCGTCCCAGGTCGTGCACCAGGGCGGCGAAGCTGGCGCTGATCGCGGTCAGCGCCGAGATCCGGCCCGCCCGGCGCAGCGCCGGCCGGCCGGTCAACCCGGCGCCGGCGCCCAGCAGCGACGAGCCGGCGGCCAGCCCGCCGAGGAACAGGTAGGCCGGGATGTCGGCCTCCCACGGCGAAGCCTTGACCACCGGCCGGCCGTAGTAGGAGGTGAAGGTGGCATCGGGCACCATCTGGTGCTCGTCGCGGCGCCGCCGGCCGGGTCGTCGCCGCCGGCCGCCCTCGACCGTCCCGGCCGTGGACTGCACGGGCAGGTCGGCGCGGCCCTCGGCGCGCAGCTCGGCCTGGTGCTCGCTCACCGGCGGCCACCGAGGAAGGCCGCCGCCGCGCCGGCCAACAACGAGGCCGCGGCCAGCGCGGCGTGCCGCCACATCTGCGCAAGGTCACGGGTCGGCACCACCGGGTCCGGCGGCAGGCCGTAGACCTCCGGCTCGTCCAGCAGCAGGAAGAAGGCTCCGGCCCCGCCCACCCCGTCGTCCGGGCTCTCGCCGTAGAGCCGGGCCGAGTCCACCCCTTGGGAGTGCAACGTGGCCAGCCGGTCGGCGGCCCGCTCGCGCAGCTCGTCCAGGTCACCGAACTGGATCGACTCGGTGGGGCAGGCCTGGGCGCAGGCCGGCGTCTTGCCGGCCCCGATCCGGTCGTAGCAGAGCGTGCACTTCTGCGCGATGCCGACGTTCTTCTGCCCCTGCTCACCGATCCGCCGGTCGATCACCCCGAACGGGCAGGCCGGCACGCAGTAACCGCAACCGTTGCAGATGTCGTCCTGCACCACGACGGTGCCGAACTCGGTGCGGAACAGCGACCCGGTCGGGCAGACGTCCAGGCAGCCGGCGTGGGTGCAGTGCTTGCACACGTCAGAGGACATCAGCCAGCGGAAGTCGGTGAGCGAGTCCGGGCTCATCTCCTCCCCCGGCCGCACCGTGCTCGGCATCCCCAGGCTGACGGTGCTGGACGCCGGCTTGCGGGGTTGCTCGATGAAGGCCACGTGCCGCCAGGTCGAGGCGCTCAGCGAACCGGTGTTGTCATAGGAGGAACCCAGCAGGTTGAGCCCGTCCTCGGGCACCCCGTTCCACTCCTTGCAGGCCACCTCGCACGCCTTGCAGCCGATGCAGACCGAGGTGTCGGTGAAGAATCCCTTGCGTGGCTGGGAATCCTGCCAACCGGCGTCGGCGGCGGGGTCATCGAGCGGACCGGACAGGCTTGGCATCAGTCCTCCTGCGATTCGGCCGGCAGCGATTCCACAGGCGTGCGCTGGGTGTTCCCGGTCTGGACGGTGATCCCGGCCCGGCGGTGGTACTCGGCTACGAAGCTCAACAGTGCCGGCCCGGTCGGCCGGCGGCCGGCGCGGATGTCGCAGCTGGCCACCTTGGTCTCCTGGATGTGCACGTTCGGATCGAGCGTGACACCGAACAGGTCGTTGGCCGAGTCACCGGAGACCAGCGCCGAACTGCCGACACCCCAGTGATAGGGCAGGCCGATCTGATGGATCTGCTTTCCGTCGATCAGCAGCGGCACCACCCGCTCGGTGACCAGCACCCGAGCCTCGATGGCGGTCCGGGCGGTGACGATGGTCGCCCAGCCGAGGTGGCGCAGACCGCGCTCGCGCGCCAGTTGCGGTGACACCTCGCAGAAGAACTCCGGTTGCAGCTCGGACAGGTAGGGCAACCACCGGCTCATGCCACCGGCGGTGTGGTGCTCGGTGAGCCGGTAGGTGGTGAACAGATAAGGGAAAACGTCGGCGTGCGGCTCGGGCGGTGACGGGTTCTGCAGGTTGTCCGGCCGCGGGAAGACCTGCCTGGTCGGGTTGGCCTGCTGCCGGTACATCGGGTTGCGTACCGGCGACTCGGCCGGCTCGTAGTGCGCCGGCAGCGGGCCGTCCAGGATTCCCTCCGGCGCGTACAGCCAGGCTTTGCCGTCGGATTGCATGATGAACGGATCGTCACCGGCGAGCGCGGCCACGCCGGTGGCGCCCTCGGGCGGCCGGTAGGAGGGCGCCCGGTCGGCCGGGAAGTCCGTCACGTCGTGACCGGTCCAGCGCTGCTGTGCGGCGTCCCACCAGACGTAGGCCTTGCGCTCGCTCCACGGCTTGCCGTTGGGATCGGCGGCGGCCCGGTTGTAGAGGGTGCGCCGGTTGGCCGGCCACGCCCAGCCCCACTCCGGAGCGACCCAGGACTGCTCCTGGCCGGGCTTGCGGCGCGCTGATTGGTTGACGCCGTCGGCATAAACCCCGCAGTAGATCCAGCAACCGCCCGAGGTGGAGCCGTCGGCCTTCATCTCGGTGAAGAGGTTGAGCGGCTGGCCGGCCTTCGCACCGCTGAGGTGGCTGCCGTTGATCTCACGCAGCACGGCGTCGGCGGACGGGTCGCCTTCGGCGTCGACCGGGTAGTCCCAGGTCAGGTCGAGGATCGGGCGGTCGCGCTCGTCGGTGGAACCGGCCAGCCGCTGGCGGATCTTGCGGCCGAGGTGGAAGAAGAAGTGCAGCTCGCTGCGGCAGTCATCGGGCGGGGCGACAGCCTTGTGGTGCCACTGCAGCATCCGGTGGGTCTGGGTGAAGGTGCCGTCCTTCTCCACGTGCGAGGCCGCCGGGAAGAAGAACACCTCGGTGTCGATGTCGCCGGTGCGCAGCTCGCCGGTCTCGATCTCGGGCCCGTCCTTCCAGAACGTCGCCGACTCGATCAGGTTCAGGTCGCGCACCACCAGCCATTTCAGCCGTGCCATCGCCAGCCGCTGCATCCTGCCGTGCGCCGAGCCGACCGCCGGGTTCTGGCCGAGCAGGAAGTAGCCCTCGACCTTGCCCTCGAGCATGTCCATCACGGTCTGGTAGGTGCCGTGGTCACCGGTCAGTTTGGGCAGGTACTGAAAGGCGAATTCGTTCTCAGGCGTCGCCGCCGCACCCCAGTAGGACTTGAGCAGGCTGACCGTGTAGGACTCGGCCTCGGCCCAGAACCCCTTCTGCTCGGGGCTGCGGATGGTGTCGAGGTAGGACTGCAGATCGTCGTGCTCGCCAGCCTTGGGCATCGGCAGGTAACCCGGCAGCAGGTTGAACAGGGTCGGGATGTCGGTCGAGCCCTGGATGCTGGCATGCCCGCGCAGCGCCATGATCCCGCCACCGGGCCGGCCCATATTGCCCAGCAGCAGTTGGATGATCGCCGACCCGCGGATGTACTGCACGCCGACCGTGTGGTGGGTCCAGCCGACCGAGTACACCCACGCGGTGGTGCGCTCGCGGCCGCTGTTCTCGGTGACCGCCTCGCAGACCTTGAGGAAATCCTCGGGCCGGACCCCGCAGATCTGCTCGACCAGCTCAGGGGTGTAGCGGGCGTAGTGCCGCTTGAGCACCTGGAACACCGAGCGCGGGTGCGTCAGGGTCTCATCACGCTCGACGCCGACGTGCTCGAGTTTCGCGCCGTGCCCGCCCAGCTCGTGCCCGCCGCCGCGCTCGCTCTGGGACAGCTCGCTCTCCTGCCCGCTGCCGCCGCTGCCGGCGTCATCGGCTCGCGAGCCGGCCGCCGGCGTATCGCCCTGTCCCTGGTAGGTCCAGGTGGTGGTGTCATACAGCCCGGTCTCGGGGTCATAGCCGGAGAACACCCCGTCCAGCTCGTCGACGTCCTGGAAGTCCTCGCGCAGCAGGGTGGCTGCGTTGGTGTAGGCCACCACGTACTCGCGGAAGTACTTCTCGTTCGAGAGGATGTAGTTGATGATGCCGCCGAGAAAGGCGATATCGCTTCCGGCCCGCAGCGGCACGTGCTGGTGGGCCAGCGCCGAGGTGCGGGTGTAGCGCGGGTCGATGTGAATGATCCTCGCGCCGCGCGCCTTGGCAGCCATCACCCACTGGAACCCGACCGGATGGCATTCGGCCATGTTCGAGCCCTGGATGACGATGCAGTCAGAGTTCTGCAGGTCCTGCAGGAAGGAGGTGGCGCCGCCACGTCCGAACGAGGCCCCCAAACTGGGGACGGTGGCGCTGTGTCAAATGCGGGCCTGGTTCTCGATCTGGATGGCGCCCAGAGCGGTGAACAGCTTCTTGATCAGGTAATTCTCTTCGTTGTCCAGCGTTGCCCCGCCCAGTGAGGCCAGCCCGAGCGTGCGGCGCAACGGACGGCCGTGGGAGTCGGTGTCCTGCCAGGTGCGGGCCCGGGTCGCGATCACCCGGTCGGCGATCATGTCGGTCGCGGTCTCCAGATCCAGCGGCTCCCAGTCGGCGCCGCCCGGACGCCGGTACAGCATCGCGGTCTGCCGGCCGGGGGAGTTCACCAACTGCTCGCTGGCCGAGCCCTTCGGGCAGAGCCGGCCGCGGCTCACCGGTGAGTCCGGGTCACCCTCGATCCCGATGACCTTCTCGTCCTTGACGTAGACCCGCTGGCCGCAGCCGACCGCGCAGTACGGGCAGACGCTCTTGACCGTCCGGTCGGCGGTCTCGGTGCGGGCGGTGAGGTTGGCGGTGTGCGCGGACCGCACTGCCCTGCCGCGTCCCAGGGCGTCACCTTCGCCGATCTGACGCAGAACCGGCCATGACAGCAAGGTCTTTCGCAGGTTCACGCCCGTGATCCCTCTCTGCCCGGAATTCCAGCCTACCCAGCTGTCAACCAGCTGTTCGGCAGGCGCCGGCACGCGCTTCAGGAGCCGGCCGCGGCTCGCAACTTCTCCAGCAGCGGCTCGGCGACCTTGTCCAGGAATTCCTGCTGGTTCTCATCACCCACCTGCACCAGGGCCACGTCGGTGTAGCCGGCCTCCCAGAAGGGCCGGACCGACTCGACGAGCTCGTCGAGGTCCGGACCGCAGGCGATCGCCTCGGCCACGTCCGAGGGCCGGACGAACTGGCTGGCGCCCTCGAAGCCGGCCGGCGTCGGCAGGTCGGCGTTGACCGCCCAGCCGCCGCCGAACCACCGGAACAGCTCGTGCGCGTGGGCGATCGCCGCGTCCTTGTCCGGTCCCCAGCAGATGGGGACCTGGCCGATCTTGCGGCTGGCCGGCAGACCGGCGTCCTCGCGGGTCTGGTCCCAGCCCTCGATCAGCTCGGGCTCCGGCTCGATCCCGACCATGTGGTCGGCCAGCGGCGCGAACTCGGCGATCGACCGGACGCCGGACACCGCGATGGCCAGCGGCACCCCGGCGTCGGGGCAGTCCCACACCTTGGCCGAGTCCACCCTGAAGTACTCCCCCACCCAGGTGGTCAGCTCGCCGGTGTGCAGCGCGCGGATGATCTGGGCCGCCTCGGCCAGCATGTCCTGCCGGACCGCCGCGGCCGGCCAGCCCTCGCCGATCACGTGCTCGTTGAGGTTCTCGCCCGATCCCAGCCCGAGGGTGAACCGGTTGTCGGCCAGCAATGCCACGGTGGCGGCCTTCTGCGCGACCACCGCCGGGTGGTAGCGCATCGTCGGGCAGGTCACGTAGGTCATCAGGTCGACCCGCTCGGTGGCGTGGGCGACCGCGCCCAGCACCGACCAGGCGTAGGGAGCGTGCCCCATCGCGTCCAGCCAGGGGAAGTAGTGGTCGCTGGAGACCTCGAAATCGAAGCCCGCCTGCTCGGCTCCGACGGCGTAGCGCACCAGCTCCTTCGGACCGCTCTGCTCCGTCATCAGGGTGTAGCCGAAACGTGTCATGAATCCACTACTACCCAGCCTTCCCGGCGATGGCAACCACACCCGCCGGACAGATCGGCGCGGCCGGTTCAAGCGGCAGCGCTGTCACTCGCAAGCAAGGCTAGTTCTTATTGTGGCCGAACGACCGGGACAGCAACACACCTTTCCAATAAGTCTCTCGGTCGAGAACGTGCTGGTCTTCGGTTCGCATCGACCAGAACTCGAGGAGCGCGAACATCAGGTTCTGGCGAACATAGTCGACGCCCCTGCCGTCGACTAACGCGCGCAAACCGACGTTGTTGCCATGGAGTGATTCGGCGTAGCGGGCCCAACGCTGCCAGATGCCTGTGTCGCCGTATGCAGAGCCGACGTACGGTTCTCCGGTGAGGCGATCGTGGATGACGTAGACGCCTTTCATGTTCTCGAGCGCGATCCGCCAGTCAGGCCGGTTCTGGCTGACGATGAGCTGGATCTCGGCCAGCGAGTGATTGATCCGGTCGTGCCCTGGGAAGGGATCGCCGACATGCGGCTCCGGGAGGATCGACGCCACCGTCATGGCATCTATGCACCCTTCCATGGCGCGCCGAACCTGTCGACCGGTAAGCGCCAGATGAATGAAGAGACGTCGAATGAACGGCCCCATCATGTCCTCGCGCAGCGTGATGTCATAGGAGTGCTCGCCAGGCGTACCGCGTCGCACCAGCACCTCAAAGACGCCGCCGAACAGCCACAGATTGGGATCGTGGCGATCCTGCGCAAGGGAGAAGATGAACTGACGATTGAAGTCGTTTCTAGGGCCCCGCCAGCGGTTCCACTTCTCCCATTCGTGAGGGTCATTGCTCAACACATCGATCGGATAGTGCTCGCCGTTGAAGACGGCGCAGTGGAGTTTGCACTGTGCTGGGTCTACGGCCGAGCCAAGCAGCGACGAGAGCGGAATGGGCTCCATCGATGCAGGCTACTAGCTGGTGCTCCTCGCGACCCTGTGCGTCAGCGCGCGCAACTTGTCGCCCGGAAACTGCCGCGACGTTTGCGATTGAACCCGTCGCGCGGCCCGCGCGTCACTGCCGCCAGCTTGCCGCGGCCCGCCACACTAACCGGATGGTTCTCGACGTGCTGCGGCTGCGGGCCATCGTCCTGGGAGGACGGGTGCGGCAGCCTCCATTCCGCGATCACGTCGGATTCACCGACCATTGGTGGGGGCACACTGTGCGCACCGACCACGACTGGCTGTCCCTGCGCAGCGATGACACCGAAGTAGCCCGCGCAAAGATCATGCCGGGATCCCACGTTGGCGAGTACTACGGTGCAATTGCCCCGCCGCAGGGATGGACGGAAATCGACCGGCTTGAAGTGCGCGGCGATCTTCGTCTAAGAGGCGTCGGCCGCGCCGCCGTACAAGCGATAGCCGCCGAGTATCCAAGCACCAGGCTGGCTGCGTTATCGGAGGATGCCGACGGGTTCTGGTCGTCCCTAAGCTGGGCCGCACATAGGCACCGCATCGACGGGCCGGCATACAGGACCCTGTTTCTCAGCGACTGACGACGCCGAACCTGCCCGACCAGCAACATCCTCAGGCGGTGGTGGCTGTGCTGCCGGCCCGGCCTGCGAAGCCGGTAGGCAGCTCAACGACCGCGTCCGCCGGGTCGAGCACCGCCGAATGCCCCGGCACGCTGAGGACGTCCTGATCGGTCAGGCCCCGCTTGACGATGGCCAGCGCGATCGGCCCGAGCTCGTGGTGCTGCACCGCAGTGCCGACGAAGCCGACCGTCCGGCCGTCGCGCTCGACCGGGCTACCGGGCGACGGCAGCTGCTCAGAATCCCCGGACAGCTGCAGCAGCACCAGCCGGCGCGGCGGCTTGCCCAGGTTCTGCACCCGGGCGACCGTCTCCTGGCCGCGGTAGCAGCCCTTGTCCAGGTGCACCGCCGAGCCGATCCAGCCCGCCTCGTGGGCCAGCGTGCGGTGGTCGGTGTCGGCGCCCAGCCGTGGCCGGCGGCGCTCGACCCGCAGCGCGGCGGCGGCCCAGCTGCCGGTCGGGTGCGCCCCGGCCTCGCGCAGCCGGTCCGCGATCGCGGGCAGCTCGACACGTTCCACGATCAGGTCCACCGGGCCGCCGGCCGACAGCGCCGGACGCACGAAGCCGGCACCGGGTAACGCGACCGCCCTGGTCGTCGGCACCGGCAGGCCGGCCCGTTCGAGCACCTCGGCCGCCTTCGGACCGACCAGGGACAGCACCGCGAACCCGGCGGTGACCACGGCCGGCTCCACCCGCTTGAGAAAGCGCATCTTGAGCAGGTAGCCGAGCACCTCGTCCGCCGCCCCGGGCTCGGTGTCGATCCAGACCTGGCCGCCGAGTTCGGTGAGCTGCCAGTGCTGCTCGACGTGGCCGTTGGGTGAGAGCACCAGCGCCTCGGTGGAGTCGCCGTCGGTCAGCGCGCTCAGGTGCTGGGAGCAGATCGCGTGCAGCCAGTCCAGCCGATCAGGCCCGGGCACCACCAGCACGTCACGGTGCGAGCCGTCGACCAGGCCGGCCCCGGCCACTGCCCGGCGCTGCTCGCCGAGCGGGTCGCCGTAGTGCCAGGCGGTCCCGGCGTCCGCGCCACCGGCCTCGACGGCGCCGGGCCAGTCCAGCAGCGGCGAGCGGTAGTCAGTCACGGGTTCCTCCGGCGTTGCTGGCAGTGCGGGCAGCGCAGTCGGCACAGGCGCCGAAGACGGTGAAGTGCGAGCGGTCCAGCACGAAACCGCGCTCGGCAAGCAGCCGGGCAGCCAGTTCGTCGGCCAGTCCCGCCGGGGCGTCGACCACGGACGAGCAGTGGTGGCAGACCACGTGCACGTGGTCATCACCTGCCAGCCGGTAGTACGGCGGTCCGTGCCCGAGGTGGGTGTGGGCCAGCATGCCGATCTGCTCCAGGACTTCCAGCGTCCGGTACACCGTGGTCAGGTCGACCTCGGGCACCGCGTCGGCGACCTGGTCGGGGGTGGCATGCACGAGTTGCGTCACGGCAGCCATAACGCGCTCACGCTGCGGAGTCATCCGCAGGCCGCGCTCGCGAAGCCGGCTGGCCAGCGAATCAGGCGACGCGGGATGCTGGTGGGCCATGATCTGTCCATGGTATTGGCAACTCGACCAAAAGGACTGGCCTGATCCGGTGCCGCGAAGTATCTTGGGTGGCGTAAGGGAAAGGAGGTGGTCCAGAACTTTGATGCTTTCTCGGACACCTAAGGAGGTCGCCGGTTAGTCCGGTGACTTTCTGAAACCCCGAGTCGCCGGGCTTGTCCGACCGGCAGCAGGTTCACCGTGAACCGGCTCGGGGTTTTCACATGTCCGGACCCTTTTCACCCTGCCCGGACCCGCGCCCGATCAGTCGCGAGTCAGGCTGGCGTTGAGGTGTGGCCGGTAGTCCCCCTCGGTCAGCGCCAGCTCCTGGGCGTACATCAGCTGCTCGCCGCTGAGTGCGTACAGCCGGCGCTCGCCGGCGACCTGCTTGGCCGATCGGGTGAAGCCCACGCCGGCGGTGGCCAGCTCCCAGCGCGAATCGCCGGCCAGCCCGGTGAACACCTCGACGATGCCCACCGCGGTCGCCAGCACCAGCTCCAGCTCGTCCTGACCGCTGCCCATCCGCAGGAAGCCGTTCTCGCGGAACGCCGGCCGCAGCACCGAACCGTCCGGGTTGAGCAGCCAGGTGCGCGACTCGTAGGACAGGAACGGCCGGCCGTCATGGGCGAAACTCACCCGCTGGGCGTACCGGAACTCCTCGCCGGTCCCCGGCTTGAGGCCGTTGCCGAAACCCGACCAGCGCCCGACCAGCCCCAGCACCGCCAGCAGCGCCGGATTGATCTCAGGCCCGGCCCGCAGGTCGGTGGTGTCGGCCGGCTCGGGCACGGCAGCGGTGGCTTCGGACGCGGTGGCCCCGGGCGCGGTGTGCCGCGGCGAGCCGGCGGCAGGAGGGGGTTGGGACACCTACTGCTGGCCCGCGAACAGCTTGCCCACGATCAGGGCAGCCATACCGCCGATCGCCAGGAAGGCGACGATGAGCAGGATGATGAAAAACGACTCCATGAGCGGAGGATAGTCGCTGTGAGCACACCGCCCCGTACGCCGATCTTGCCCAGCACTCTCATCATCAAGTGCACCGCCGGAGCCGAGGACGCCGAGCGGTGCGCGCAGGCATTCACCGTCGCCGCCACCGCGACCGCCGCCGGGGCCGGCGTCTCGCTCTGGCTGACCGGCGACGCCGCCTGGTTCGGCCTGCCCGACCGGGCCGAGAGCTTCGTGCTGCCGCATTCGGCGCCGCTGGCGCAGCTGCGCGACGCCGTGCTCGACCTGGGCACGCTGACCGTGTGCACCCAGTGCGCGCAGCGGCGGGCCATCACGCAGGATCAGCTGATCCCCGGTGTCCGGATCGCCGGAGCGGCCACCTTCGTCGACGAGATCCTGCAGCCGAACGTCCAGGCGCTGGTCTACTGACCCAGCCGCCGCCGGCTCAGCCGAAGACCCATTGTGCGGCCCGAAACGTCGCTGCTCAGGCGGTGATCACGACGTTTCGGGCCGCACAATGCCGACCCGTGCAATGCCGACCCGTGCCTGCGGCCGGTTAGGACAGGACGAGTGAGGCCTCTACCAGGCCGGGTCCCGTCGCGCCGACCGGCTGGCGCGCCGAACCGGAGTTGTGCAGCACCGACAGCGTCCAGTCGCCCGGCGCGGCGAAGAACCGGTAGTCGCCGGTGGCCGAGGTGAGCACCTCGGCGGTGAACTCACCGGTGGAATCGAGCAGCCGGACGTAGGCCCCCGACACCGGCGCGTCGTCCTTGGAGACGGTTCCGTAGATCACGGTCTCCTTCTCGAGGTCGACGTTGGCCGGCAGCGTGGGCGTCTGGGGCGGGGCTGCGCACATGCTCAGTTCTCTCCCTCTTCGCGCGAGCGCTCATCGGGCGCTCGCTCCGGTCCTTGCTCGCTGACGCTCGCTGCGATCCTCACTCGCTAGGCCCCCTTCTCGATCGGCACGCCGATCAGCGAGCCGTACTCGGTCCAGGACCCGTCGTAGTTCTTGACGTCGGGGTGCCCGAGCAGTTCGTGCAGCACGAACCAGGTGTGGCTGGAGCGCTCACCGATCCGGCAGTAGGCGATGGTGTCTTTGCTGGTGTCCAGCCCGGCCTCGCGGTAGAGCTGGGTCAGCTCGTCGTCGGACTTGAAGGTGCCGTCCTCGTTGGCCGCCTTGGACCACGGCACGTTCACCGCCGTCGGAATGTGGCCACCGCGCTGGGACTGCTCCTGCGGCAGGTGCGCCGGGGCCAGCAGCTTGCCGGAGAACTCGTCGGGCGAGCGGACGTCCACCAGGTTCTTGGCGCCGATCGCGGCCACGACCTCGTCGCGGAAGGCCCGGATCGACAGGTCCTGGTCCTGGGCGTGGTACTCGGTGGCCGGGCGGTTGACCTCGTCCTTGGACAGCTCGCGGCCCTCGAGTTCCCACTTCTTGCGGCCGCCGTCGAGCAGCTTGACGTCGTTGTGGCCGTAGAGCTTGAAGTACCAGTACGCGTAGGCGGCGAACCAGTTGTTGTTGCCGCCGTAGAGCACCACGGTGTCGTCGTTGCTGATGCCCTTGGCCGACAGCAGCTTCTCGAAGTCCTGCTTGCTGACCGCGTCGCGCACCACCGGGTCCTGCAGTTCGGTCTTCCAGTCCAGCTTCACGGCACCGGTGATGTGGCCGGTGTCGTAGGCGGCGGTGTCTTCGTCGACCTCGACGATCACCACGCCCGGGGTGTTGAGATTCTGCTCGACCCAATCGGCCGAGACGAGCACTTCGGAGCGGCTCATGATGTTTTCTCCTTGATGGGTAAAGGGAGATATTCGACGGAACCGGCACAGGTTGGCAGGGTCACACTTTGCCGCCGAGCACGCGGTGGTGGGGGGCGGGGGCAGTCTGGCGGCGTTACGCCGGCGCGGGGCTACCCGATCAGAGAAGCGGACACAGCGCGCTGCCGACGCGGCACAGATCCACCGCGCGGCGAGAGGTGAGCAGCTGACCCATAATGATTCCAGACTAGCCACCCGGGCCGGAACCGGCCAAGTGCGGGTTGGCGCTCAGCCTGAGAGCGCGTTGACCAGGACGTAGGCGGCCGGCGTGCTCAGCGCCAGCGTCATCAGCACCGCCGCCACCGGGCGCAGCCGGACAGCCGGTCCGGCGGGTCCGGCCGTGCCTGCCGGGGCCAGGCCCGAGTGCACCCCGCTGAAGGAGGCCGCGATGGACAGCAGGCAGGCCACCGCGGCGATCGCGGCGCCGACGAACGCGGCACGGCCACCGGCGAAGTCGATCACCCGGTTCAGGCCGAGCAGGCCGACCGCGCCCCCGACCAGGACCCCGACGACCACGGCGGGCAGTCCCCGATCGACCGCGGGGTCGAACCGGGGCGCGGGGAAGATCGCGTCGGTGAAGTGGCTGGCCACCAGGCCGGCGGTGATCGCGCCGAGCACCGCGGGCGTCAGGATGTCACCGTTGCCCTGCCGGCGCAGCACGATCAGGCCGGTCAGGGCGATCAGCGCGACCACCAGCACGGTGATGTCGGCCAGCGACTCCAGCACCCGGGTGCGCACCACACCTCGGGCGAGCTGGTGCAGGAACAGCAGTGGAACCGCCATCCCCAGCACTCCCAGCACCGGGGAGTAGCCGCTGTCGGGCCAGTACATGATGGCCGCGTCGGCGCCCCCGGCAGCCAGCACCGCCAGCACCAGGCCGCCCTTGCGTCCGGGCACCGAGGTGCCGAACAGCCAGCTGACCGTCAGCAGCAGCTGCACCAGGCAGATCGCGACCAGCAGCGCCACCGTGCCGAGATAGGACCCGGCGGCCAGCACCCCGCCGGCCAGCGCGGTGAGCACCGCCAGCTGGATCTGCACGGCGGCGGCCGTGCCTCGCGGCGTCGCCGGGGAGTCCGGCGTCCCCGAGACACCCGGCGTCCCCGAGGCATCTGACGTGGCCGAGGGGTCCGGTGTGGCCGAGGGATCCGGCGTAGCCGGGGTGTCCGGTGGCGCTGAGGTGTCCGGGGTCACGGGTTCATGGTCGCAGACGTCCCGACCGTGCGGCGGACCCAGCCGTGGATGCGCTCGAGCAGTTGATCGGTCATGGCGTTCTCGGCGTGTCCCAGGCCGGGCTCGATCCACAGCTCGGAGCGCGCCGCGGCGGCGGCCAGCATCCGGGCGTGCTCGACGCCGAAATAGGGATCGGCGTCGCCGTGCACCACGAGCAGCGGCGCGCTGATCGAGGCAGCCAGCTCCACCGGTGAGGCGGGCAGCACGTCCCAGCCGCCGCCGACCCTGGTCCGGAACGCCCGGTGCAGCACCAGCCGGCCCAGCCGGGTCTCGACACCGAAGTGCAGCCGGCGCATCGGGTCGGTGCCGCGCTCGTACCACCGCCCGGGCCCGCTGACGGCCACCACGGCCTCGGGGTTCGCGCCCAGGCCCGCGTACCGGATCATGATCGAGGCGCCCATCGAGAAGCCGACTGTGACGACCGGCACATCCGGACGTTCGGCGCGGAGCCAACCCACCCCCGCCTCGACGTCGGCGACCTCGTCCACGCCGATGGTCGACATGCCCTGCGAGGCCCCGTGCCCCCTGAAATTCAGCACCAGCACCGAGCCGCCCAGCTCGCGCAACCGCTCGGCGATCCGCACCACGTTGGGAGTGCGGGAGGACCCGGTGAAGCCATGGCCGAGCAGGTAGGAAGGGCCGCCGGAAACACCGGCGTAATAGTCAGCGGATAGAACAATGCTGTCCGCTGTCCGAAGTCGCACAGGTTCCGGACCCCTGGTCATGGGAACATTGTTCCCTGTTGCAGTTACTACCGGCCGAGCCGGGAGGCGTCATGGAGATCTTCCTCCTCACCACGGCAGCGCAGCCGACCACCGAGGTGCTTCCAGCCCTCGGGCTGCTCGGGCACCAGGTCACCGTCGCCGGATTCGACGTCAGCCCGCTGCTGAGCACCAGCGCCGACGCCGTGCTGATCGACGGCCGGTTCAACCTGGCAGGCGCCCGGGCCTTCACCAAGGTGCTGGTCACCGCCGGGGTGAACCTGCCCGTTCTCGCGGTGCTGAAAGAAGGCGGCCTGGTCGCGCTGTCGGCGGACTGGGCGGTCGATGACGTGCTGCTGGACACCGCCGGGCCGGCCGAGGTCGACGCCCGGTTGCGCTTGGCGCTGTCCCGGCGCACCACGGCGGCCGAGACCGAGCCCGGTGTGGTCAAGGTCGGTGACCTCACCATCGAGGAGGCCACCTACACCGCCAAGTTGAAGTCCCACCTCCTCGACCTGACCTACAAGGAATTCGAGCTGCTGAAGTTCCTGGCCCAGCACCCCGGCCGGGTGTTCACCCGCTCGCACCTGCTACAGGAGGTGTGGGGCTATGACTACTTCGGCGGCACCCGCACGGTCGACGTGCACGTGCGCCGGTTGCGCGCCAAGCTGGGCTCTGAGTACGAGGCGCTGATCGGCACCGTCCGCAACGTCGGCTACAAGTTCGTCAAGCCCGCCGAACCGGGGCTGCGGGCCAGGGGCGGGGGTTCAGCAGAGGAGGGCCACCCGGCAGGCCGGGCCGCTAGCCTTACCCCGTGACCTCGCCGATCTCCGACGTTGCCGCTCTCACCCCGGCCGCCGTTGAGGCGATCCGCAAGCTGGCCCGGCTGAGTCCGGACTCGGCCGACACCCCACCGCTGAGCGAGCAGGCCCTGCTGCGGCTGGCGGCCGGCCCGCCGGTGCGCCACCTGGTGTACCAGCAGGAGTCCTATCACCAGAGCGAGGACCAGGACCCGACGCTGCTCGGTTACGCCCAGCTCGACCCGGGCGAGCAGGCGCACGCCGTGGAGCTGGTGGCCACCGATCCGCTGGTGGCGGCCGAACTGCTCGAGGCCGCCGGCCGGCTGGTCGATCCGAGCCGGCTGCGGCTGTGGGCGCACGGGCGCAACAGCGTCGCCGCCCAGGCCGCCGCCCAGGCCGGCTGGCAACCGGTCCGCACCCTGCTGCAGATGCGCCGGTCCCTTCCCGACCTGGAGCTGCCCGAGCCCCAACTTCCCGACGGTGTCAGCATCCGGACGTTCCAGCCGGGCTCTGATGACCAGGCCTGGCTGGCAGTCAACGCTCGCGCGTTCGCCTCGCATCCGGAGCAGGGCCGCTGGAGCCAGGCAGATCTGGCCGACCGGATCGCCGCGCCCTGGTTCGACCCGGCCGGCTTCCTGCTCGCCGTCCGGGACTCCCAACTGCTCGGCTACCACTGGACGAAGGTGCACACCGATACCTCCGAGCCCATGGGCGAGGTGTACGTGCTCGGCGTCGACCCGGCCGCCCAGGGCCTCAAGCTGGGCAAGGCGCTGCTCGGCGCCGGCCTGCGCCACCTGCGGGACCGGGGGCTGGGCGCCGTGCTGCTCTACGTGGAGGCCGACAACGACGCCGCTCGCGGCCTCTACGAGGGCATCGGTTTCACGGTCTTCGCCCGCGACATCCAGTTCGCCGCCGGCTGAGGCAGCCGCCCCCGTTAGGGCGACTTCGCCGGGCCGTCAACTTCACGAGTGAGGTCTCAACGAGGGTTCGCGCTGCGGCCCGCTTTCGTTAGCCGGCTGTTCATCTGGGGCGACTTTGATCGTTCTCAGTCGCCGGCAACGGATCGGTGACCAAGTTGTCGAGTGCCAGTGGCACCGACATATCGAGAGGGCAGCGATTCATCGTGTCAAGTAGGCGGCGGGGCCTGTGGTCCCCTGTTCTAATCACTCCGGTGCTGGTGCTGGCGTTGGCTGCCTGTGGCGGCGCCGAAGCCGGCAATTCGACCGACGCCGGTGGTGACGGTGGCAGCTCGTCGAGCGCCAACCTCTCCGGCAGCATCAAGGTCGACGGCTCGAGCACGGTCGCCCCGCTCAGCACGGTGGCGGCTGAGCTGTTCCAGGAGAAGCACTCGGGCGTGAACGTCACGGTCGGCACGTCCGGCACCGGCGGCGGCTTCGAGAAGTTCTGCCGCGGCGAGACCGACATCTCAAACGCGTCCCGGCCGATCAAGGACAAGGAGAAGGCGGCCTGCGACAAGGCCGGCATCGCCTTCGAGGAGTTCAAGGTGGCCAACGACGCGCTGACGGTGGTCGTCAGCAAGGACAACGACTTCGTGGACTGCCTGACGCTGGCGCAGCTGAAGAAGATCTGGGAGCCCGGTTCGAAGGTCAGCAACTGGAACCAGGTCGACCCCAAGTTCCCGAACGAGTCACTGAAGCTCTTCGGACCCGGCACCGACTCGGGAACCTTCGACTACTTCACCGCCGAGATCAACGGCGAGGAGGACGCCAGCCGCACCGACTACCAGGCGACCGAGGACGACAACGTCACGGTGCAGGGAGTGAGCGGGTCCAAGGGCGGCATGGGCTACTTCGGGTTCTCCTACTTCGAGGAGAACGCCAGCAAGCTGAAGGCCCTGCAGATCGACGGCGGCGAGGGGTGCGTCGCGCCCAGCGTCGACACCGTCCAGGACGGCAGCTACAAGCCACTGGGCCGCCCGCTCTACATCTACCCCAGCGCCAAGGCGCTGCAGCGGCCCGAGGCCCTCAGCTTCGTCGAGTACTACGTCGCCAGTCACAAGCAGATCGCGGAGGAGAGCAAGTTCATCCCGCTGAACGAGACCCAGGAGTCAGAGCTGAAGACGGCACTCGAGAAGCTGAAGAACTCGGCCAAGTAGTGAGCACCAGCCTGGCCGATTCCACGACTGCCGAGCCCAGGCCTCCAGAGGATGGAGGCCTGGGCCGGCAGCGTAGCCATGTCGGGGAAAACCTGATCAAGGCATTGCTGTTCGGGGCCGCGCTGTTCTCGGTCGCCGCGACGGTCGGCATCGTCATCGCGCTGCTGGAGCCGACCTTGGAGTTCTTCGGCGAGGTCAGTCTGAAGGAGTTCCTGACCGGCACCGAGTGGGCGCCGCTGTTCGCCGACGCCAAGTTCGGCGTGCTGCCGCTGGTGGCCGGGACGCTGCTGATCACCGTGATCGCGATGGTGGTGGCGATCCCGCTGGGCCTCGGCGCCGCCGTCTACCTGTCGGAGTACGCCAAGCCGAGGACCCGGCGCGTGCTCAAGCCGGTGCTCGAGGTGCTGGCAGGCGTTCCGACCGTCATCTACGGCCTGTTCGCCCTGGCAGCCGTCACACCGTTCCTGCGGAAGTTCTGGCCGATCGGTGACGGGCCCGACATCTTCAACGCCCTGTCAGCCGGCATCGTCATGGGCATCATGATCATCCCGACGATCGCCTCGCTGTCCGAGGACGCCATGAGCGCCGTGCCGTCGGCGTTGCGCGACGGCGCCTACGCCCTGGGCAGCTCGCAGATGCAGGTCGCGACCAAGGTGGTCGTTCCGGCGGCCCTGTCAGGCATCGTGGCGGCCTTCGTGCTCGGGATCTCTCGAGCCCTGGGCGAGACCATGATCGTCGCGATTGCGGCCGGCGGCCAGCCGAACCTGTCGTGGAACCCGCTGGAGGGCATGCAGACGATGACGGCCTTCATCGCCGCGGCCGGCATCGGCGATCAGCCCACCGGGACGATCGGCTACCAGACCATCTTCGCCGTCGGGTCGTTGCTGTTCGTGCTGACGTTCCTGATGAACATCGTCAGCATCCGGCTCGTCCGCAAATACCGGGAGGTGTACGAGTGACGACGACCCTGACGCCCCAGCAGTCCGAGCCGTCGCCCCGGGTGGAGGAGGCCTTGCGACGGCACCGCGTGCCGGTCCGCGAAGGCGTCTTCAAGGGCGTCCTGATCTTCAGCCTGGCCGTCGGCGTCATCTTCCTGGCGATCCTGGTCAGTTACATCGTCTACCGGGGTTGGCCGCGGCTGGACAGCCGGCTGTTCAACAACTTCCCCTCGATCAGGCGCCCGCAGAACGCCGGAGCGCGCTCGGCGATCTTCGGCACCGTCTGGGTGATCGCCTTCACGGCGCTCTACTGCCTGCCCACCGGCATCCTGGCGGCGATCTACCTCGAGGAGTACGCGGACAACCGGCGCTGGTACAACCGCCTGATCGAGATCAACATCCAGAACCTCGCGGCCGTGCCGTCCATCGTGTACGGGATCCTCGGCCTGGGCATCATCGCAAGGGGGCTGGGCTTCGGGCAGACGGTGCTCACGGCGTCGCTGACCCTGTCGCTGCTGGTGCTGCCGATCGTGGTGATCTCCGCTCGCGAGGCCATCCGGTCGGTGCCCAATTCCATCCGGTTGGCCTCCTACGCGGTCGGTGCGACGAAGTGGCAGACGGTCAGCCGCCAGGTGATGCCCCAGGCCATTCCCGGCACCGCCACCGGAGCGATCCTGGCGCTGTCGCGCGCGATCGGCGAAGCTGCGCCGCTGCTGCTGCTGGGCGGCCTGACGTTCATCACCTACACACCGACCGGCATCCAAAGCTCCTTCACGGTGCTGCCGATCCAGATCTTCAACTGGATCAGCCAGTCCCGCGAGGAGTTCGCGACCCTGGCCGCGGCCGCGAGCGTCGTGCTGCTGGTGATCCTGCTGACGATGAACTCGCTGGCCATCTATCTTCGAAACCGCTATCAGAAGCGCTGGTGACTGACATGATTGAATCGACCAAGCAGACATCGCAACCGGCACGATCACTCCACTCCGACAGAGTCGGCAGCCCGCTGACGCTTCCGAGATATGCCGAGGTAGCCCCACACATGCCCGATGGCACGGTCTCCGAGGAGATAACGACGACCCCTGAGGTCGCCCCTCGCACGCCCCGCTCATCCGAGATCCAGAGCCTGCTGTTCAAGATCCGGGACCTGTCGGTCTACTACGGCGACTACCAGGCCGTGCGCGATGTGAACATGGACATCGGGCACAAGCAGATCACGGCGATGATCGGCCCGTCCGGCTGTGGAAAGTCAACGGTGCTGCGGACGCTGAACCGCATGAACGACCTCATTCCCGGCGCCCGCGTCACCGGTGAGGTCTCCTACCGGCGGCAGGACCTCTACGCGCCCCAGGTCGACCCCATCGAGGTCCGGCGGCGCATCGGCATGGTCTTCCAGAAGCCCAACCCGTTCCCGAAGTCGATCTATGACAACATCGCCTACGGGCCACGGGTGACCGGCATGAAAGTCCCCAACATGGACGACCTGGTGGAGGAGGCGCTGCGAGCCGGCGCGCTGTGGGACGAGGTCAAGGACAAGCTCAAGCAGAGCGCGCTGGCACTTTCCGGTGGTCAGCAGCAGCGGCTGTGCATCGCCCGCACGATCGCGGTCAAGCCGGAGGTCATCCTGATGGACGAGCCGTGCTCGGCGCTGGATCCGATCGCCACGGCCAAGATCGAGGACCTGATGGCCATCCTCGCCGAGAAGTTCGCCATCGTCATCGTGACCCACAACATGCAGCAGGCGGCTCGGGTGTCGGATCGGACCGCCTTCTTCACCGCCGATGTCGACGAGGCAGGTGAGCGGCACGGCCGGCTGGTGGAGCTGAACGCCACCAAGACGATCTTCGCCACCCCCTCGGACAAGCGGACCGAGGACTACATCTCCGGACGGTTCGGCTGAGCCGTCCGGCCTTGGGTGGCTGAGCCGTCCGGTCTTGGGTGGTTGAGCTGTCCGGCCTTGGGTGGTTGAGCCGTCCGGCCCGGTTCGGCTGAGGTAGCACGCCCCGTAGGGCTGGCGCGCGTCACCGGCGGTTTCTTCCAGATTGCTCAAAACCGGCCGCCCCTCGCAGAAACTCCGCGGATTAGATAGTGTCACTATACAAGTTCAGGTCACTATCGAAACGAGCGTGAACACCATGGCCCACATCGCCCTAGGAGTCGAAGAGACCCAGTTCCCCGGCATCACCGGACCGCTGATCTACCGTCCCGAAACGGCTAAACCCCTCATGGAGCTCGCCGAGGTGCTGCTGCGCGGGCCGCACTCGTTGTCGCCCGGCGAGCGCGAGCTGATCGCCGCCTACGTCTCCGGGCTCAACGACTGCCGGTTCTGCCGCGACTCGCACTCGGCCACCGCGGCCGCCCAGTTGGAGCTGGGCATGTGCGTGGTCGAGCAGGTGCACGCCGACCTCGACAACGCTCCGATCTCACCGAAGCTGCGGGCGTTGTTGCGGATCGCCGGCGCGGTCCAGGTGAGCGGGCGCAACGTCACCCCGGCTCTGATCAGCGACGCCCGGCGGGCCGGCAGCACTGACCTCGAGATCCACGACGCGGTCCTGATCGCGGCGGCGTTCTGCATGTTCAACCGCTACGTCGACGGCCTCGGGACGGTGGCGCCCTCAGACCCGCAGGCCTACGCCTACTCGGCCAAGCACCTCGTCGAGCGCGGCTACTCCAACTGAGCTTTTCCCTGCGGGCGGCGGGGTAAACCGGCCTGCCAGGCCGGTCCGTCCTGCCGGGGGCCGGCGAGGATGCGGCGGATCCCGAGCGGGGCGAGCACCCCGAGGAAGCCCCACAGCAGCAGTGCCCCGACCAGCTCGACGCCGACCAGGCCCCAGTAGTTCGCGTGGTCCCAGGGAAAGCCGTGGGCCCACCGGGTGTAGATCTTGAACAGCACCACGCCGGCGAACAGGTTGTAGAGGGTCGCCCAGCCGAAGTTGAGCAGGTAGGCCGCCGCCACCGCCCAGACCAGATACTGGCAGCCGAACGCCGGGGCGAGAAACAGGAAGCTGACCAGCGACAGGCCGAGCGCCTCAGCGGCCATGCCGGGACGGCGCCACGCCAGCACCGCCGGCCCGAGCGCGCACAGCAGCACCACCGGGAACCGGCCGGACTCGGTCAAGAAATCGGCCCAGCCCGGATCGTCGAACACGTGGCCGATCTGGATCAAACCCCATTGGCTGATGCCACTGCCCGCGTAGCCGAGCACGTTGCTGCGCACCACCTCACCGTGCGCGATCAGAGCGGGCAGCCAGGTGATGCCGAACGCGAGCACGAAGCCCGCACCGAACCTCAGCAGGGCGTGGCGGCCCTTGCTGAGGGCCAGCACCAGCAGCACCGGAACGGCGACCACCGGGACGATCTTGATCCCGATCGCGAGCCCCATCGACACCCCGGCGGCCAGCGGCCTGTCCCGGTCGGCTAGCAGGTACAGCGCCAGCAGCGTGAACATCACGAAGATCGGATCGGTGTTGCCGTGGAAGCCTGAGATGATGAACAGCACCGGGCTGACCGCTACCAGCGCGGCCGCCCAGGTCGCCTCGCGCAGGCTGCGGCGCCGGCGCAGGATCTCGAACATCAGCAGCGCCGAGCCCACGTCGGCGAGGCTGGCCACCGACCGGATGGTGAACCCGATGCTGAAGCCGTACTGGCGTGCCAGGTCGACGAACTGCAGGAAGTAACCGATCAGCGGCGGGTGGTTGTAGAAGGACCGGTCGAAGCCGATGCCGTAGACGCCTACCGGGCCGCGGCTGGCCACGCCGTTGACGAAGTTGGTCCAGTGCCTGATGTCGTTGGTGCCGTAGGTCCTGGCCGCGACCGTCACCTTCAACGCCAGCACTAGCAGGGCGATCCCGAGCACCAGCCAACGGCGGCGGACGATCAGCCTTCTGGACGCCGGATCGGTGGTCGCGGCAGGCAACTGGTCGCCGGCCGGGTCGGCAAAGGCCCTCGTGGCACGCGCCTGGGGTTTCACCTCGCGCACGTCAGGCGCGGTGGGTGACGGAGCCGGCATGGTGCGGGCGCAGCCTGGCCACGAACTGGTAGCCGAACACGGTGGGACGCAGCCGCACCAGTCGCCGGTCCACGCTGCGCGCCGAGCGGGACTTCCAGCTGTCCGCGCGGGTCAGCACCTCCAGCGGCAGGCCGGTGTACTCCAGCTGCAGCAGGTCCAGGCCGGCCGAGCCGATCGTGCGGCGCAGGCTCTTGCGGGAGAAGAACCGCAGGTGGGTCTCGTCCAGGATGCCCCGCCGGTCGTAGTCGAAGGCGCCCACCGCGACCCGGCCGCGGGAGTACCAGTGGCCGAAGTTCGGGGTCGAGATCACGATCTGGCCGGTCGGTGAGAGCACCTCGGCCATCTGGCGCAGCAACCGCTCCGGATAGCGGACGTGCTCGATGACGTCGGCGGCGATCACCACGTCGAAGTCACCGCCGGCCGCCTCGGGAATGCCGTCCTCGAGGTCGCCGAACACGAAATCGTCGACCCGGCCGCGCACGCCGGCGATCTCGACGCTGTCCACGCCGACCACCTTGTGCCCGAGCTGCCTGATCCGCTCGGACAGCCGGCCACCGGAGCAGCCGAGGTCGAGCACCCGGAGCCCGGGCGGCATCGCCGCCAGCATCTCGGTGATGACGGTGTGCGAGGTGCCCTCACCCTCCTTGGCCGCGTACTCCGGATCGGCCGGCACCCAGCGGTGGGTGCCGATGCCGACCTTGGTGAGCCGGTACTGCAGCACGTCACGCACCACGTCACGGGCGTACTTCATCCCGTCGACGTAGCAGATCTCGTCCCCGTAGTAGGTCGGGATCGGCACCTCGACGATCCGCTTGCCGGCGTCGAGCAGCTGGATGATGATCTGGGTGTCGAAGTCGAAGCCGTCGGTGTTGAACGACAGCGGCAGTTCCGCGAGCGCCGACAACCGGTAGGCCCGGTAGCCGGAGTGGAACTCCGACAGCGTCGAGTCCAGCAGCCGGTTCTCGAACGTGGTGAGCACCCGGTTGCCGAGGTACTTGTACAGCGGCATGCCGCCGGCCCGCGCCGAACCGGGGTCGAGCATCCGGGAGCCGAACACCGCGTCGGCCTCACCGCGCTCCAGCGGCGCAAGCAGGTCGGCCATCGCCTCCGGGGCGTACTGGCCGTCGGCGTGCAGCAGCACCACGATGTCGAGGCCGTGCTCGCGGGCCAGCTGGTAGCCGGCCTTCTGATTGCCGCCGTAGCCGAGGTTGCTGACGTGCCGGATCACCGTGGTCGGGATCGCCTCGTTGGCCTCGCGCCAGGCCAGGCCGGCGTCGACGGTGCGGTCCTCGCTGGCGTCGTCGCAGATCAGGATCTCGTCGATTTTGGCGCGCATATCTGGAGGAATGCGGTCCAGGGTGGCCTGCAGGGTGGACTCGGCGTTGAAGGCCACCACCAGGACGCCGATCTTGAGCCGGTCGCGCCCGGCGGCTGGCCAGTTGCTCCCAGCGTCGTCGGGAGGTCCAGCGAGGTCGGGCTGCATGTAGCCACGCTAGCAAAACCAAGGTGCTCGACCTGTTCTGACATCCGTTCTGACAGTGGCGAGCGGTCGTGGGACCTGGCAGGCAGGTGCCGCAAGATGTGAGGATGCCGGCCGCCAGCGCTGGGATACCTTAGGCAGATGCGGGTCTACGACATGATTGTGGACGAGCGCAGGTACCTCGCGGACCTGCTGAGCACGCTCACCCCCGGCCAGCTCCAGACGCCGAGCCTCTGCGCGGGATGGACGGTCCACGACGTGGCGGCCCACCTGATCACCTTCCTGAAGTACGGCCAGCTCAAGCTGTACCTGGGCATCGCCGCCACTGCCGGCGACCTGGACCGGGTCAGCCTGTGGCTGACGCGACGGGCGGCCCGCAAGCCCGATGACGAGATCATCGAGGTGTTGCGGCGGGGGGCAGGCTCGCGGGTCACCGTGCCGCGGTCGGGCTATGACCCGGTGCTGACCGATCTCGTGCTGCACGATCTCGACATCCGGGTTCCGCTTGGTATCTCGCGCGACCTTTCCGAGCAACGGCTGTCGGTGGCATTTCACCACCTGACCACCCGCGCCTCACCCGGGTTCACGATGGGTTCGCGGTTGGACGGGCTGCGTTTCACCGCGACCGACACCGGCTGGGACCACGGCGCCGGGGCGGCGGTGCGGGGGCCTGCGGAGGCGCTGCTGCTCGCCATCGGTGGCCGGGCGGCTTTGATCGATGATCTGAGTGGTGATGGCGTGCCCCTGCTGCGGCAGCGGCTGACCACACCGCAGCGCGCCGGCGCGCTGCGCAGGCTGGCCGGTCCGCTCGGGTTGCTGGTGCGCCCGCAGCCGCGCGAGCGCCGGTCCCGCGACTCCGTCGCACCAGGGGTCTGAGTCCGTCGGTAGCAGCTCGATCCCCTGGGGGTAGCGCCTGGATCCCTCGGTCGCGCCTTGATTCCTGGGTCGCGCCTTGATTCCTCGGTCGCGCCTTGATCTCCGGGTAGTGCCTTGACGTGTCAGGCTTAGCCTGACATGCTGTCAGGCGTACCCTGACGTGTGTCTGGATCGAGAGGACTACGCCATGACCGCTGAGCCGACTGCCGAGCCAACCGCCGCCGCTGAGATCGCCTGCTCGTTCTGCGCGAAGCCGGCTCCGGAGGTCGCCAAGGTCATCGCCGGGCCGGGCATCTACATCTGCAACGAGTGCGTGCAGCTCTGTAACGAGATCCTGTCCTCAGCCGCCACAGAGCAGCCCGACGCTCAGCCCGACGATGCCGGACCGCCCACCGAGCTGACGTACTGGCAGGCAATGACCGACCAGCAACTGCTGGACCAGCTTCCCAAGATCGCCAGGGTCGCCGGCCAGGTCGAGGGCAGCCTCACCACCTGGGTGCGCCGGGTCCGCAGCCGCGGGGTGTCCTGGGCTCGGATCGGCGAGGCGCTGGACATGACGAGGCAGTCGGCGTGGGAGCGCTTCTCCGACCGGGAGTGAAGCGCCCGTTGCTCGGGAAAAAGCGGCTCCACAGGTGCCCGGTGGCGGTGTTACGGTCGATCGGTGACCGCATTTGGGACTGATCGTGCGAGCCGTCGTGCGCGCTGACGTCCTGCTGTGCTCGATCGCCCTGGCCGGGCTGGCCACGCTGGTGCTGTTGCGCAGGCGTACCTCACGGTCGGGCAGCCACCGCCACGCTCCTGCCCGCGGCGCTGCGCAATCCGGTCGCGGGACACCTGGCACCCGCGTCGGCATTGTCGTGCTGGCCACCACAGCGGCAACCGTGGTGGCTGCGGTGGTGGCGGCCGTGGTGATGCTCGCGCCCGACACCAAGCAGGGCGGAATTCCTCGGCCCGACGGAACTCCCGGGCCGGACCAGCGGGCTGCCGCGCCGAGTGGATCGTCGGAAGGCGCCACGGCAAGTCCGTCCCGGTCGAGGACCTCGGCATCGCCGAGCAGCAGGCCGGCCAGCTCGCCGCCGCCGAGTACGGCGAATCCGACGTCGGCACCGGCCCGCACGACACCTCCCGGCGTGCCTGCGGCGGCGGCGTCGTCACAGGTCGTCCCCCGCGCCCCGGCAAGCAGCACGCCGGCCGTGGCGCCGACGCGGACCCCTCCCGGTTCGGAGGCGGCGCCGTCGGCAAAGCCTCGCAAGACGGTGAAGCCTTCGCGGCCAGCGCCCCGCACCACCCCCGCGGGCCGTCCGACCAGCAAGCCGAAGCCCACGATCACTCGCGACAAGCGCTGATTTCCCAGCCGGTCTGGAAAACTGGCGGCGTGGACCCGCTGCTCTCCAAAATCGAGGCTCTCGCCGAGCCCGGCTGCTACTCGTTGACCTTCACCCTGTACACCGGCGAGGACCGCGCCGTGGTGGTCCGGATGCGGGGCGACGAGCCGGTGCTGCCGTCGGCGAACTCGTTCGCGGGGTGGGTGCCCGGATCGCGGATCGCCACCGCCGCCATCGCGGTGGTGCGGGCGCTGCACCAGGCGCGCCAGGGTGGCGGCGGGTCGGTGGGACGGCTGCTCGACATCGAGGGCGGTTGGGATGTCGGCATCGGCAACGTGGTGCTGTCGGCCGAGGGGGCGCCGGCCTGCGTCGCGCACGGCGAGCTGGCGGCGGCTGAAGCCGGGGTGTTCCGGTGCGAGGCGTGCGGCGCGGCAGCCCGCTACGACCGCCAGCCCTGACGATCGTCGGCCGCTGCTGCACCCCAGCAGGCATCGGCCAACGCGCCGCTCGGATCCAAGCCTTGGCGCAACGGCGAGTTGCGCCCATGCTGGGCACATCCTCTTGCGCTCCTGACTGACTTAGGGGAACGTCATGGCCACCCGACGAAGTAAGCCCTCGACTGATGCGGGCCTTTCCGTCGGACGACTGCAGGCAACAAGCGCCCTGCCATGACAGACCTTTCAACGAAGGCGATAGCAATGCCTGAGGAAGGCTGGCCGGAGGAGGCAGCATGTTCACTATCCGCTTCGTCACCGAGCAATTCGCACCGGGCCACACCGTTGTACTGCGCTGGGCGCCACACTGGGATCTCGACCGAGGCGGGGTTTACATCGACGGGGCGTGGGCATTCATGCTCGACGACACCGAGTTTGACGACGGCATCACATTCAAGTTCGTGCTGACTCCGGGCATCTGGGCTGACGGCGCCAATATGGCGCTCAGCGCCCAGCAATGCACAGGTGTGATCAACTTCTATGAAGACCAAGTCAACTTTACGCCTCGAGACGCGCTGATCACCGAACGCGGCGCGGTGGCACAGCGGTTCTTCAAGCGAAATCTAGACCCGAATCATATATACGACGTGCTAGTGATCGGTTCTGGCATGGGCGGTGGCCTACTGGCGTCCCGGCTGGCCGACGCTGGCGCGGACGTCCTGGTGGTGGAAGCTGGCTCGTACCTCTTTCCAACCCATGTGGGTAACCTGCCACGCCGACTACAGATCGGCCGATTCGACAAACACATCTGGTCTTTATGGCCAGATTTCAAAGTAGTGAACTATCGCAATACTGCCGGCTCTCAATTTGCGGGCGCCCAGGGATTCAATCTGGGTGGACGATCAATTTTCTGGGGCGGATTGATCCCACGGCAGGCTGCGTGGGAACTCACCGCCTGGCCCACCGCAGTTCGCGAGTATCTCTTGGCAGATGGTTTTTCAGCAGCCGAGAGTGCGTTGAACCGGGTGGCGCCGGAATCTAGCGACTACCAGGAATCATCCCGGAAGTTTCTGCAGGACACGTTGGTCGGTTACCAGGCAGACAATGCCGCGATGGCGGTGCAATACCGCGGAGCGACGAACTGGTCACTACCCAGCGGCCTGTTTTCCACTGCCGACCTGCTCATGGAAGATCGACTGGTCAATGCGCCGGGCTATACGGTGCCGACGGTAAATCTGAACTTCGCGGTCTGGCGGGTTGATGTGGACCAGGCAGAACCGCGCCGGGTGACCGGAGTGACCGGGTGGGATCTGCTTGCTCAGCGGCAACGGAGCTTCTCTGCCCGGACAGTCGTGCTAGCGGCCGGAGCCATCGAATCGGCCAAGATCGCGCTACAGAGCGAACTGGCCGATCCCAACGGCCAGATCGGGCGGGGTATCACCGACCACACGATCCGTTATCGACACTTCACCCTACCCCCGCACTCGGCACACAGCAGTGACACCGACTCGGCCAAGGTGCTGCTGCGTCACCTAGCCGGTTCAGCGCAACAGCACGCGTTCGACATCGTTGTGGAGTTCGGCGCCGCCTTCAATCAAGGTAGGTACGTCGATCCGGGCCACCTTGCGCGCGAGCGCGCGGAACGAAACGACTGGATGCTGTGCGAGCTCGTCTTCATGTTCTACGCACCGCTGAATGAGACAAATTTGGTGGCCATCACCGATAGAAATCCCGCCTATCCGGTGGCCATCACGATGAACAGAACCGCACCACCGCAGGCCGACCTGCGAGAGGCCGATGACCTCGCCGCCAATCTATTCGCTGCCCTCGGCGCTCAACCAGTGCTCGGTGAGGACGGCCTCGCGCTGCAGGATGCTGAACTCGGCGGCGTCGGGCACGAGGTCGGCACCCTGCGGATGGCTGAAGACGGCAGCGGCGTTGTCGACGCGGATCTGAAGTTCCTTCTATATGACAACCTCTTCGCCTGTGACAACTCCGTCTTTCCGGTGTCACCGGCAGCCAATCCGAGCCTGACACTGGCAGCGCTGAGCCTGCGGCTGGCGACGGTGCTTGGCGCCAGAGCATGACGGCGGGCTGCAAGTCGTAAGGCTGCCTCGGCTCAGTCGCCGAACTTGTGCCGCCACCTGTCTAGCGCGCCTTGGGGCTTGGTCCCGGCCGAGGCGCGCGCACCGGAGGCGAACCGAAGCAGTTCGGGCATTCCGAAGCGGCCGTCGTGGCTCAGCGGCGGGCGCCAGTCGGGTTCGACGCTGAGCCACGATGTCGGATCGCCTGTGACCAGTCCGACCAGGACCTCGGCAACGATCCGACCTCCGACAGGCCCGAGGTGCTGGCCGTCGGCTAGAAGCTCAGCCTCGCGCAGCACGTAGAACCACAACGGCGCGTTGCCCTGGAAGCCTGGCGCGGAGGGGGCGTCATCGGCGCTCCCCGCCCTCGGGCTCAGGTCAGCGTCGGACAACGGTCGGATGCCCATAGCCCGCGCGACCCCCTGCCCCGACGGCAGTCCCATGCGCAGGCCGCGGATGAGGTTGCGCCTGGCCAGATTCGGCATGTCGGGCAGCCAGGAAAGCTCGCCTAGTGGTGGGGGAAGCGCAGTGTCGATCCGGAAACCACGCTGTGGCCGGTGCGATCCATCGACATCGAAGAAGTGCTTCCACTCGACGCCCCAGCCATCGGGCAGCGGACCGAAGCCGCGCAGGCTTGCCAGCGGGTCACGGCTGGACGCCAGGATCGGCACGCGCCGACCGCCCCGCTGCCGGTGGACGGCATCGTTGATGACGTAAGAGGGTCGGACAGCGGAGTGCCCGTACCGGTAGGCGGCGACGGCGAACTCAACCGGCAGGAACGGCTGCACCTGCCAGTGGAAGAAGCGCAGCTCCGGCCGGCGAATCCGGGCCTCGCGCCCGCCGCTAGTGGCAAGCGCCTCCGAGCGCAGGACGTCGTGGATCACGCCGGACTCGCTGGTGCTCCCATCGCCCGGGTCGCCGTCGACTATCCGCGGCAGCAGATCGTGGATCACCACCCACTGGTAGTGCCAGCGCACCAGGCGCTGAGCTTCGGCGAACAGCTCCTCCCCGTCCAATCCGCGCTCCTGGAAGAGGTGCTCGACCATCCGGTCGTGAAAGCTTGAGAAGGCCACGTGCAATTGGGAGACGATCACGTTCTCGTCGTTGCGAGGATCGCCGATGAGCGCACGTCCTTCGCTGTTGCGCGGCAGGTCGCTCGGGTGCACGCCGGGCAGGAAGGTCACGCCGCGCTGGTCAAACCCGAACTCAGGGTGCGGAGCCGGTTGCAGCCCGTTGCGGTACAAGTACGGCTGGTCTGCAGGGCCTCGCCCATAAAGGGAGTCCAGGTCCAGGCGCGGGGTTCGGAAGTCGTGCAGCCCGTCCGGATCGTTCTGGCGCTGCAGGCTGGACACGGGGTCGAAGGTGATGTCGTGGTCGACGAACTGCGCGAGATAGGTGTAGCCAGCGGGGATCAGCGGGTTCTCGCGGTCATCGGGTGGGTCGTCCGCCGACACCGGCTCGCTGTCGCGCGGATCCACTGGTGCGATCATCGTCGCGGCGAGCGCCGAGAGGTCCTCCACCCTGTGCTCGAACACCGGAACGTTGCGGAACATGCGGCCGAAGCGCCCCTCCGTGGAAACCGAGGAAGCGACCGCGTCGAGGCCACGCAGCCCTACGCCGTGAGACGACGAGCGGTGGACCCGCGTCATCGATCGTGCCCGAAGACGCCGCTGCATTCACCGGCCGTGGCAAGGGCGGCGGCGAAGCCGGGTAAGGACCGCTCGACCATGGCGTCGCTCGCCGTCAACGACATCCGGAAGTAGCCCGGCAACTCGACGACGTGCCCCGGCAGCACGAAGATGTCCTCGGCCGCCAGCATCTCTGCGAACATGGAGTCATCAGCGAGCGGTGACCTGGCCAGCAGGTAGAACGCACCCTCGGGAGTGTGCACCTCATAACCCTGTCCGCGGAGCGTCTCGACCAGTAGGTCGCGTCGGCGCTGGAGTAGGGCGAGATCGATGCAGAGCCGTTCGAGTTCGGGCAGAGCGTGCTGGAGTACGGCGTCGGGCATGCCGAATCCGTTGTACTGCGCGACCAGGACGGCTCTGCGCATCCGCGCCCGGTCCGGCATCGAGGGGGCCAGTGCCAAGTAGCCGAGGCGCTGCCCGGGAGTCAGGAGGGTTTTGGCGTAGCTGTAGACCAGGAACGAGTACGGGTAGTGCGCCGTCGGGCTCGCGAAGCGTCGTCCGTCGAAGAGGATCCGGTTGTACGCCTCGTCGGAGACGAGGTAGATCGCCCGGCCGTACTTCTGGGACGCCGCCATAAGCAACTCGGCCAGCCGGCGCACCGTCTCGGGCGGGTAGATCCGGCCGGTGGGGTTGTTCGGTGAGTTGACGATCACGGCGCGGGTCCGCGGCGTGATGGCTGCGGCGATGGCGGCGAGGTCGAGGTCGAACGTCGCCCGGTCGACCGGCACACGCACCGGGACGCCGCGCGCAAAGGCGATCATCGACTCGTAGAAGAACCACGGCGGGCTCTGGAACAGAACTTCCTCCCCCGGCTCCAACACCGTGCTCAACGCCAGGACGAGCGCGCTGGACGCGCCCTTGGTGAGGAACACATCCTCGGACTCGTAGGCGATGCCGAGCCGCTCGCGCAGCGACTGCGACGCCGCATCGCGGGGGGCCGCCTCATTGAGCTGGTATGCGAACCAGCTCGGGTCCTGCGGGGCGCTGGCCCGTTGGATCACCTCGACGTACGCGGGCAGCGGCATGTCATGCGGATTGCCGACGACGAAATCACAGATATCGTCGTCGGCTTCCCGCCGCTTGCTCCACGTCGAAGTCATCAAGAACTCGACGAACCCGGCCGACGCCGCCCCCACGACGTCGAGATGCCGGGAGATCGGCGCTTCGATCATGGCGTTCGCTTCCAGTCAGGTTGGGGAAGAGGGCGCGCTCCTGCCATGACGTGCGCGAGAGCGCCCCGAGCGAGCGTTCGGGCGCCTAGGTCTGCCAGGCGCCGATGTGGGTCTTGACCTGCCGCAGGATCGCGACCGGCGGACCGTCCGGGTTGGAGGTGTCGAACAGCTCCACGCCGACCCGGCCGCGGGTGCCGCCACCCTGGCCGACAGGCGGAATGTGTGTGATGTTGTGCTGGAGCACGATCGGCTCCTTGTTGAAGACCACGATCGGCACGGCCGACAGCTCGAACTGCATATAGCCTTCCATCGTGCACATCTTCGGTGAGTCCGGTAATCCTGGATAGATCGTTCCGGGGCTGACCAGCCCGCGCGACGGCTTGCCGATGCTGTAGTTCACGCTCGCGCGCACCGGGCCGAACGTCGCGCTGACACCGGACACGTCCAGTTCCAGCATCGCGATCTCGACCGATGCCTCCGACCAGTCGGCGGCCGTCGGGTCGGCACGCTGGATTCGATAGTGTCCGGTCAGTTTCACAGTGTCCTCACCCACGCCCAGCACCTCGATGGTGTCCCACGTGACGAAGTTGAGCCTGTCGATCCCGCCCTCCGGCATCGTGAACAGGCGAAGCTCCGACAGAGCGCTCGGACTGGGCGCGAGAGCGGATCTGGCGCCCACTTCATACGCTAGGGTCATTTGAAATCTCCTTCGAATAGGTTCCGTTCGGGTTGTTGCTTTCAACGGAAGGCGTTCCTCGTCGCCTCATCGCCATCAGCTGGTGAGGTCACGGCCACTTGGAGGCGTACGGCCAAGACCGGCTGGTCGTGTCGGAGGACGACGACGACACGTGTCCGACGACCTCGTACCAATCGGTGCTGACGACGCCCCCGCTGAGATCCTGTACCCACTGGGCGCGCAGTCGCGTGTACTCGGTGGGCGCTGTGGCGGGATCCCGCATTTCTCGCGCCATTTCGCGAGAGGTCCCCCGCTCCAACTCCCGGAGCTTGCTGCTGTTGTCCCACATTGCGATTCCAATGCCTTGGCAAGCCTCAGGATTCACGAGAAAGAATGCGTTCTGCAGGCCCTCGGGCCGCAACTTCTCGTGGAACGGGACCAGAACATCCCGGATATGCCGGTACACATCGTCGGTGCGCATCGGCGGAAAGTGCATGAGGGTAACTCCGGCGTACATAGATCCGTTCATGTGCCTCTTCCTTCTCCCAGTACCGCGTTAGCCACAGGTGTGTGGCTTTTCCACGTGTCGCACTGCGGGCAGCCCTGGTGACCCGCTCAGCCGCCCGGCTTCGGCGGCTTCCCGGTCTCGAGCAGCGCCTTCAAGCTGGATAGGGTCAGCACCCAGCCGGAGTCGACTTGATCGCCCCCGGGGCTGTCGAAGTCGAAGCCGTCGTGGGTGAGCGTCACCTTGGACGCCCGGCCGCTCGGCTCGATCTCCCAACTCACAGTGCCGGGCTTCACCGCCTGGCTGCTCGGCGACCAAGCAGGCCGGAATGTGTAGCTGAGGCGGCGGTTCTCACTGGCTTCGAGGATCTCACCGTCTGCGTCAACGCCGCCTTCGGCGTTCCGGTAACGGATGGGCGCCTTGTCGCTCCAGTCTGACTCCACGCGCGTTCCGAAGAAGTACTGCTCAGTTACGCCTGGATCCGTCAGCGCTTGCCAGATCCGCTCGGGAGTGGCTAGCACCTCGGTTTCGTAGACCCGCCGATCCGTCGCATTCATGACCTCTCACATCCTGGCTCGGGTGAACCGACCCTTCTCGTAACACAGCTCGCCGTCGACGTACACTTCGCCATCGCGTAGATCGGTGACCATGTCCCAGTGGATCGAAGACCGGTTCCGCCCGCCCGTATGCGGATAGGACTGACCGACAGCCACGTGCATCGTGCCGCCGATCTTCTCGTCGAACAGCGTGTTGCCGGTGAATCTGCCGACCGCGTAATTCAAGCCGAACGCGACCTCGCCCACGTAGCGCGCGCCGTCGTCGGTGCTCAGCATCGACATCAGAAAATCCTCGCCTGCTCCGGCGGTGGCATCAACCACCCTTCCGTCATGGAAGCGCAGCGCGACATCCTCCACGCGGACGCCGTTGTACACCGCCGGATAGCTGAACCGGATCGTGCCATTGACGGAATCTTCGATAGGGCCGGTAAAAACCTCGCCGTCGGGGAAGTTGTACTCGCCGCTGCCGTTGATCCACGTCCGGCCCGCTACCCGGTAGTTGAGGTCGACTCCGGGTGCCACGATGCGCACGGAGTCGTGCTTGCTGAGGAAATCCACGATCTCCTGTTGGGCGTCGTGAAGCTGCTTCCAGGCCGCGACTGGGTCGTCGTTGTCCAGCAGCCCCGCGCGGAACACAAAGTCCTCGTACTCCGGCAGGGACATCCCGGCCTGCTCGGCAGCCGCGCCGGTGGGCATGACCGTTCGGCACCAGCGCAGCTCGCCCTCGGTGATCCGCTCGATGCACCGCCTCGTCACCGATGCCCGCGCCGCGGCAAGGATCGCCATCCGCTCCGGCGTGACCCCGACCGTCCGCCCTACGCTGTCCTGGGCCGAGATCACAAGACACACGTCGACATGCTCGATCTCGCGCCGGTCGAGTTCGGCCAGCTGGCGCAACTGGCCTTCATCACCGCCTGCTAGAGCGATCGAGTCGAGCCCGTCCAAGCCGACGCGTGCCGTCGGGTGCCCGCCTTCCTGAATCACCTGACGGTAAACCTCACGTACCAGCGGCGCCGCCGCCACCGGAGCGGAAATCAATACTCGATCCCCTTTACGGGTAGCGAGGGAATACCGGATCAACACCTCCGCGAGCCGACGCGCACGCAAGTCGTCCATGCTCGGCCCCTTCGGGTCCATAAACGAGCTATCACTATGCCCAACGCGGACGCTACGCGCCGGGAGACGCTTTGCCTTATCAGCGCTTGTTCATTCCGCTCATGGCATTGAAATCGCCTGACACTGAAGTCTTGTGCGGCTGAACGGTGGACCAGATCAGCTCTTTACGCCGAGCACGGGATTGCCCAGCTGCCGGCATTCTGATTCCATTAATACCTGACGCTCCCTCAATACCTCACGCGAGTTGGATCGGCGCGCTCCTGACTTTCCTGGTGAGCGGTCCGGGAGCGGCAGCGCACCTTCTGGAGGTCCTGTGTCGCACTTGCCAGCGAACGGCATCCGTTCGGAGTTGGCCTCCAGCAGCCCGCAGGATGAGGCCTGGCGCGAGAATGACTTCGTGTCCGGCGCGCGGCCGGGGACAAACGACTTCCGCCACGCCTTGGTTGAACGCGCAGCCGAAGTGATCAAGGCCCGCTACGCCGAGCCGTTGACCCTCTCCGACTTGGCCTCGACAACCCGGACCAGCCCGTTCTATCTGAATCGTATCTTTCGTGAGGTAACCGGCGCGCCTCCTCGGCGTTTCCTCGCGGCAGTTCGGATGGCCGCCGCTAAACAACTCCTGGTAGCGACGGACCTGACGATCACCGACCTCTCCTATCGAGTGGGCTACCTCAGCGTGACCACGTTCTCAGCGCAGTTCACGCGGATGGTCGGACTCCCGCCACGCGAGCTGCGCCGCCGTCTCCGGACGGTGGCCGACATCAAATTGTCCAGCCTGGTTGACGGCCCTCACGAATCACCGGCAAACGGGCACGCCCCTGGACGCTTTCAGCGCGGCGGAGTGTCTCGGCTGTTCTCCCCGGTCGCCCTGGACGGAAGCGCCGGCCTCGACTCCCCAATGCTCACAGCCTTTTACGCCGCATTCTCTGGATGGGTACCCCAGGGCGTTCCGATCGCATGCGGATGCGCCTCAGTTCCCGGCCCATTCGAGCTTCATGGCCGCACCGACTACCTGGTCGGGCTCATGGCCTGCGCTTACCCGGGTTCAAGCACTGTTGCCGAATCCCTCATGGCATCGAACGATCAGACCTATGTCGCCCGGCTTCACCAGCTGGCCCCAGACTCGAACGACGACATCGCGTTGGTCTTCACCCGCGCCCAGCCAGCCGATCCGCCCATTGTGTACGCCGCACCGCTCCTGCGTTGTAGCGAACTGTCCCTACCCATCCAAGGCCGGGCCGATTGCGCCGATTGACGTCAGGGCCACTCCACGCCTTCTGCCACTCAGGTTGACTCAGCTAGGAGTCGGCTTGGTCGGGCGCTGCGCGGCGGCGGTTGCGCTGGGCCAGCGCCGCCCGCAGCAGCTCGTCCAGGGCCTCGTCGCTGAGCTCGTCGAGTTCGGCGGAGGAGTCCACCTGTCCGAAGTCCGGGTCCTTGGCCACGATCTCGGCCAGCTCCGCGATCGTCGGGCGGGCGAAGATCTCATGCACCGGCAGGTTCACCCCGTAGGTGTCGGCGACCCGGGCGACGAACCTGGTGGCGGTCAGCGAGTGCCCGCCCAGGGCGAACAGGTTGTCGGTCACGCCGACCGCCGTCGGGGTGGCCAGCAGCTCGCCCCAGATCCGGGCCAGTGTCTCCTCCACCGGGGTGCGCGGCTCGACCCGCTCGACCGTGGCCGGCCGGACGTCCCACTCGGGCGCGGGCAGCGCTGCCCGGTCGACCTTGGCGTTCGGGGTCAGCGGCAGCGCCGGCAGCGCCACGATCAGGTCCGGCACCATGTAGTCGGGCAGCTTGGCCTTCAGGTGCGGGCGCAGCAGCTCAAGCAGGTCCGCCTCGGGGTCAGCGACCAGGCCACCCCGGCGCGGCACCACATAGCCCACCAGCACCTGCTCCTCGCCCCGGGCTGCCACCACCACCGCCGCCTGGCGGACGTCCCGGTGCGAGCGCAGGATGGCTTCGATCTCGCCGCACTCGATCCGGAATCCCCTTACCTTCACCTGGTGATCGGTCCGACCGATCAGCTCCAGGCCACCACCCTCACGCCACCGGCCGAGGTCACCGGTGCGATACATCCGGGCCCCGGGCTCGTCGCTCCACGGGTCCGGCCGGAACGCCTGCGCCGTCAGCCGCGGCCGGTCGTGGTAGCCGCGAGCCACCCCGCGGCCGGCGATGAACACCTCGCCCAGCACCCCGACCGGCACCGGCCCCAGCCGCTCGTCCAGCAGATACACCCGGGTGTGCTCGATCGGCTCGCCGATCTCGACCGGCCCCAGCCCGTCGGCGACCACCCCGGCGGCCGACCACACCGTCGTCTCGGTCGGGCCGTAGACGTTCCACAGCACCGTCCCGGGCGTGCTGAGCTGGTCGGCCAGGTCACGTGGCAGCGCCTCGCCGCCGCACAGCCGCAGCCGCAGGCCGGCCGGCACCCCGCCGGCGGCCAGTAGCAGCCGCCAGGTCTGCGGAGTGGCCTGCATGGCGCTCGCGGCCTGCCGCTCGATCAGCGACCGCAGCCGGTCGGGCTCGCGGATCTCCTCCCCGGTGGCGATCACCAGGTCCGCGCCGCACACCGGCGGCAGCAGAAGCTCCAGCAGCGCGATGTCGAAGGACAGTGTGGTGACCGCCACGAACCGGTCCTCGGGCCCCAGGTCGAGCGAGCGCCTGAACGACGCCAGCAGGTTCGCCACCGCCCGGTGCCCGATGCCGATTCCCTTGGGTTGGCCGGTGGAACCCGAGGTGAAGATGATGTAGGCGAGCGCCTCAGGGGGTAGGGGCACCGGCGGCAGCGGCAGCGCCTCGGCGACCGCCGGGTCCTCCACGCCCAGCACGTCAACGCCCAGCACGCCCGACATGTCGACAGCTGAGCCCTCGGCGATCGAGCCCGCCAGCTCGCGATGAGCCTCGTCGGTGACGATGATCCGCGCACCGGCGCCGCGAGCCATCGCGGTCAGCCGGGACCGCGGGAAGTCCGGGTCCAGCGGCACGTAGGCCCCGCCGGCCCACCACACCGCGAGCAGGGCGCTCAGCATCGGGGCCCCGCGCTCCAGGCACAACCCGACCGGCGTCTCCAGGCCCACGCCGCGGTCGGCCAGCACCCGGGCCAGCCGGCCGGCCCGCTCGCACACCTCGGCCATCGACACCGAGCCGTCGCTGTCGATCACCCGTGACGTCGAGGCCCGCAGCAGCGCCCGGACGTCGAACGGCTCGTCCTCGCCGACCGGCTCAGGCTCGGAGTGCCGGTTCCGCTCGGTCACCAGCTCCCGGGCCTGCTCGTCCGACAGCATCGGCAGGTCGGTCACCGGCAGCTGCGGATCGGCCACGGCGTGTTCGAGCACCAGCGCCATGCAGCTGAGGAACCGGTCAGCCCACGGCGCGTCGAAGAGATCGGTGTTGTACTCCAGCGCCAGCGTGGTGCTCACCCCGTCCGAGGTGTCGGCGTAGAGGGTGAGGTCGAGCTTTGCCGTTCCGGTGAGCAGCGCCCAGCTGAAGCCTGCCTCGATGCCGGGCAGGTTCAGCGTCGGCGGGGTGCGCGACTGGTAGCCGAACATCACCTGCATCAGCGGCGCGTGCGCCAGCGAGCGCTCGGGTGCGAACTCCTCGACCAGCTTCTCGAACGGCAGTTCCTGGTGCGAGACGGCTTCGACGGTGTTGTCGCGGACCCGGCCGAGCAGCTCGACGAAGCTCGGATCGCCGTCGAGTGAGATGCGCAGCGCGACGGTGTTGGTGAACAGGCCGAGCATCGGGTCCAGCTCCACATGGGTGCGCCCACCCACCGGGGTGCCGACCACCACGTCGGTCTGCCGGGCATAACGCGAGAGCACCACCGCGAAACCGGTCAGGAACGCCATGAACATGGTGGCGTGGGAACCGGCCGCCACCTCGGCCAGCCGGTCGGTGATCGCCGGGTCGAGCACCCGGATGGCGATCGCGCCGCGGGTGGACTGCTGCGCCGGCCGGGGCCGGTCGCTCGGCAGGGTGAAGACGGCCGGCGCTCCGCGCAGCTGCTGGCGCCAGTACTCCATCTGCCGTTCGAGTTCCTCGCCGCGCAGCCGGTCGTGCTGCCAGACGGCGTAGTCGCCGTAGTCCATCACCAGCCGGGGCAACGTGACCGGCTCACCGGTCACCTCCGCCCGGTACACCGCCGACAGCTCGTCGATAAGGATCTGCAGTGACAGCCCGTCGCTGATGATGTGATGCATCACCAGGACGAACAGCCGCCGATCCGACCCGGTGTCGATCAGGGAGACTCGCAGCAGCGGGCCGTGGGACAGGTCGAACAGCCGCATGCCCCGTTCGATGGCTATGGCGCGGGCCTGCCGGACGCAGTCGGCCTCCTCGACCGTGTCCGCCAGCGAGATCAGCTCAATCGGCACCGTGCCCGAGTCGGCGACGATCTGCTCGGGCACGCCGTCGACCGCCACTATGCTGGTCCGCAGCACCGAGTGCCGGGCGACCACGGCATCCACCGCGCGTTGCAATGCGTCGGTGTCCAGCGGCCCCTCGAGCCACATCGCGTAGGGCATGTGGAACGTCGGCTCGCCCGGCATCAGCTGTTCCAGGAACCACAGCCGCCGTTGCGAGAACGACACCGGAAAGCGCATCGCCGCCTCCTACCTCCGCTCGCCGGGGATCAGCGTCCGCAGCAGGTCATCGGTCTCGGCGTCGCTGAGCTCGGCTGCCGGCGACTGCCGGGCCGTGCTGGAGGATCCGGTCCGGGCGGCCTCCACCACGGCGGCCAGCCCCGCGACCGTCGGATCGGCGAACAGCATCCGGACCGGCAGGTCGACCCCGTAGGCAGCCCGGAGCTGGGTCATCAGCCGGGTCGCCGTCAGCGAGTGCCCACCCAGGGCGAAGAAGTTGTCCATCACCCCGACCGGCTCGGGCAGGCCGAGCAGCTCGGAGAAGATCACCGTCAGCTCGGCCTCCAACGGCGTCCGGGGCGCGGTCGGGGCCTGACCGGCGGCCGCACCCCACTCCGGTTCGGGCAGCGCCCGGTGGTCGATCTTGCCGCTGCCGGTCAGCGGAAGCTTCGCCAGCACCACGAAGGCGGCCGGCACCATGTAGTCCGGCAGCACCTCGCGAAGCCGGTCGCGCAGGTCCTGCGGTGGCTGGTCCGCGCCGGACCGGGTCACCAGGTAGCCGACCAGGCGGACGTCGTGGCCGGCGCCGCGAACCGAGACCACCGCCTCGGCGATGTCGGGGTGGCCGCGCAGCACCGCCTCGATCTCACCGCTCTCCACCCGGTAGCCGCGGATCTTGAGCTGCCGGTCAGCGCGCCCGGCCAGCTCGATCCGCCCGGAACTGCGCCACCGGCCGACGTCGCCGGTGCGGTACAGCCGCGCGCCGGGCCGGCCACTGAACTCATCCGGCAGGAACCGGGCCGCGGTCATGCCCGGTGCGCCGAAGTAACCCTGGGCGACGCCCGCGCCACCGATGTAGACCTCGCCCAGCACGCCGGGCGGCACCGGGCGCAGGCCTTCGTCGAGCACGTACAGCTCAGTGCCGCGGATGATCGAGCCGATCTCGATCGGCGCCGGCGCCGGCTCAACAGGCCCGCCGCCGGAGTAGATGGTGGTCTCGGTCGGGCCGTACAGGTTCCACACGCTGGCCCCGGCCCCGCCGCTGATGGCGTCGGCCAGGTCGCGGAACAGCGGCTCGCCGGCCGTCATCCGCAGCCGCACCCCGTCCGGCACCCCGCCGGCGTCGACCAGCATCCGCCAGCCGGCTGGCGTCATCTGCAGCGCGGTGGCGCCGACCTCGACCAGCAGGCTCCGCAGCAGGGCGGCGTCGTGGACTTGCTCGGAGTCCGCGATCACCACGCGGCCACCGGCCAGCACCGGGGCCAGCAGCTCGACCAGGGCGATATCGAAGGCGAACGTCGAGACCGCGACGAACCGGTCCTCAGGCCGCAGCGCCAGCAACGGGCGCACCGCCTCGAGCAACGCGGCGATGCCGCCCTGGGTGACGGTGACCGCCTTGGGCCGGCCGGTCGAGCCCGAGGTGAACATCGTGTACGCAGCGGCGGCCGGCGGTACTTCGGGCGCCACGTCGGACGTCAGGTCGGACATGCCGTCGGACGCCGGCTCGGCGGTCAGCCGCGCCAGGTCGATCACCGCGATCGGGCCGGTCTCCACCGGCGGCCTGGGCGCGTCCTCGGCGCCGGTGTCGATGATGATCGCGCGGACCTCGGCGTCGGCCAGCATGGTGGCGATGCGCTGGTCGGGATAGATCGGGTCCAGCGGCACGTAACAGGCGCCGAGCGACCAGACGCCCAGGATGGCCGGCAGCAGCCTGCTGCCCCGGCGCAGCAGGATCGCCACCCGATCCGAGCCGTCGATGCCGTGCTCGCGCAGGGCGGCGGCGATCCTGCGCGCCCGCTCGCGGATCTGGGCGCCGGTCAGCTCGCCGTCATCGCCCTGCGCCAGCACCGTCCCGGCCGCACAGGCCTGCCACAGCAGGGCCACCGCGGTCGCGTCCGGCTCGGAGACCGGGCCGGCGTCGGGCCAGCGTGCGGTGACCAGCTCGCACAGCTGCGCCGACATGATCTCGACGGAGGCGACGCTCTGATCGGGGTTCTCGGCGAAGGCGCGCAGCAGCCGGGAGAAGCCGTCGGCCAGCAGCCGGCCGGTGGCCGCGGAGAACAGGTCACGGTTGTAGTTGAGCCGCACACCCGGCCCGGCCGGCGTGTCGGTCACGGTCAGCTCGACCTCGAACTTCGCGGTACCGTTCTCGAGCAGTTCCGGACGCCAGCGCATCCCGCCGCGGTCCGGCACCGCCCAGGACTCCTCCATCGCGAACATCACCTGCGTCAGCGGCAGCCGCGCCGGGTCGCGTTCCGGGCGCAGCAGCTCCACGATCCGGGCGAACGGCAGATCCTGGTGCGCCAGCGCCCGGGCGGTCGCGGCGTGCACCGAGCGCGCCAGCTCGCCGAGACTGGCCTGGGGGTCGACCGACACCCGGATCGGCACGGTGTTCATGAACAGGCCGATCACCGACTCGGTCTCAGACCGGGTCCGGGCGGCCATCGGAACCGCCACCAGCACGTCCCGCTCGCCGGTCAGCCGGGCCAGCACGCCCGCATAGGCGGCCAGCAGCACCGCGAACATCGTGGTCTCGTACCGGACCGCGACCTGGCGCAACTGGCCGGCCAGCGTGGGGTCGACTTCGGAGTCAAGGCCCTCGGCGGCGAAGGTCTGCAGCGCCGGGTACGGCTGGTCGGTAGGCAGCGGCAACGCGGCCGGGGCGTCTGCCAGCTCGGCCCGCCAGAACCGCTCGGCCGGGCCGTACTCGCCGCCCTCGAAGTGCTCCAGCTGCCAGAGCGCGAAGTCGGCGTACTGGATCGCGGGCTCCTCGGCGACCGGCTCGCCGCCGTCGCGGATCGCCTCGTAGTCGGCCGACAGCTCCTCGAACAAGATCCGGAACGACCAGCCGTCGGCGACGATGTGGTGCATCACCACCGCCAGCACGTGCCGGTCGGCCGCCAGCCGCACCAGCCGCACCCGCAGCAGCGGGCCGACGGCGGGCAGGATCGGGGTGCGGGCCAGTTCACCGATCAGCGCCCGGGCGGCCTGCTCGCGCTCGTCGGCGGGCAGCTGCTCGACCGAGGTGAGCTCCAGCGCCTGGAAGCTCGGCTCGTCGGAGATCACCTGCATCGGCATGCCCGACTCGTCGCGGAAGGTGGTGCGCAGCACCTCGTGCCGCAGCAGCGTCGCCTCCCAGGCCCGCTGCAGCGCGTCGAGATCGAGGTCGCCGTCCAGCCACAGCGCCCAGGCGATGTTGTAGGTCGGCTGGTCCGGGTCCATCTGCGCCAGCAGCCACATCCGGCGCTGGCCGAAGGACGTCGGGAACTCGTACACGGCCATGCTCAGCCTTCCTTCTGGTCAGCGACCACCACGCGCAGCTCCGCGCTGTAACGCCGGCCCTGGGCGTCGGACAACCAGGCCTGCTCCGGGGTGGGCAACATCTCCACGACGCTGAGGGTGGCCTCGGGGCCGGCGTCGCGGCGGGACCGGCGCAGCGCACGCGAGATCAGGTCGATCGAGGCGAGGCTGGTGAGGTCGGCGTAGATCGGCTTGCGCTCACCGGTGGTCCGCAGGAACACGTGCCGCGGCAGGTCGTGGCGGGCAGTCCAGGCGCGGGCCTGGGCGTAGCGGACCTGCTCGTCGACGGTGTCGGCGAACGGCGGCTCGGTGGCCGCAAAGCTCCAGGCCTCGCGACCGATCACCAGGTCGTCGATGGTAATCCGGGGCGAGTGCGCTCCGCGCGGCACCGGGTGGAACGACTGCACCAGCACGGCGGAGAGCAGGTCGCCGACCACCTCCAGCAGGCCGAGCTCGACCGAACCGTCACGGCGGCGGACCCGCAGCCCGGTAGGCGAGTCGATCACCTCGCAGTCACCGACCGTGAGGTTGGTGCGCGGGTCATAGCCGCACGAGTCGTGCGCGAAGACCAGCCGCCGGTCGCCTTCGGAAGCCAGGATGTTGGACAGCCGGGAGTTGACGCCGCCCTCTTCGGCGGTTTCGGCGATGAACACCGAGTCACGGCCCAGGTCATGGCGCATGCCCGCGCGGATAGCGGCGGGGTCCTCGTGGAACTCCAGCCAGGTGGCATAGCGAGTGGTGACGATGCTGGGGTGGATCTCACCGAGCACGAAGGTGAACCGGCCGCCGGCGGCCGCGTCCCGGCCGGCGATCATCAGATCGGGGCTATGGTGCACCGCCATCGGCCAGACCCTGGGCTGGGCCGGGAACGCAGCCGCCACCGCGCCTCGAATATCGGCCGAGCGCCGCTCGACCCGCCGCTGATCGGCTGGCAGCGCCAGGATCTTCGACCAGCGCTGCTGCAACCCGCGCACCGCAGGTTGGATCAGCTCCAGGGACTGGTCGAACAGGATGTCGTTGGCCAGCAACCAGAACTCGGCGAAGGCAACCGTGTCGCTGCCCAGAGCGGCCGCGCGCTCGCGGTAGATCTCGTTGAACCGGCGGGCGTACAGGGCGCCACAGACCGCGGTGAACCACCGGGCGCTGTCGAGCACCAGCCCCAGCGCGTCCCGGGCGCCATCGAGGATGTCACCGCCGAACCGGACGGTGTCAGCGCGCAGGCACTCCTCGTAGGCCAGGGTGCGTCCTGCGTACAACGCGCCGGCCCGGCGGGTCGGCGGGACCTTGGCGTACCGGGTGAACGTCGACTCCAACTCGGCCATCGCGGCGCTCACCCGTTCCGGGTCACCACCGGCCTCGGCAAGGGCGTTCCGGCCGGCGACCAGCGCGTCCAGCGCCTCCTCGGCCGGCGCGCGCACGCTTTCGTCAGAAACGCCGGCTAGCACCGCGCGCATCGAGCGCTCGGGCCGGATGTCCTGGGGAGCCACGTCGACCTGCCAGACCACCCGGTGGCTCTCGACCAGGCGGGCCAGCACCGCGAAGACCTCGGCGACGGCGCCGAGCCCGGTCGCAGGGTCGGCAAGCACCGCGGCCGCCACCTGGTTGGCATTGCGGATGCCGTCGCAGGCGTGCAGAACCGCCGCCTCGGCCGGCGTCAGCCGCACCGGCGGCGCCAGCGGCAGCCGCAGCAGGCTGCCCTCGACCGCCAGGAACGGCATCCGCCGCGGCACCAGCCAGGGCCGCAGGGCCTCGGTGTGCTCGGCCATGAGGGCCCGGATGGACCAGCCCTCCAGGTAGGTGATCCGCTCGCGCACCAGGCTGTCCGAGGCGTGGTGCTCGATCCGGATGCCGGGACCGTCGTCGAACTGCGACAGGCCCACCGGACCGAAGTAGCCGATGGTGTCGTTCTTGGCGCAGTAGCGCTGCAGGTAACTGGCCACCAGCGCCTCATGCTGGCGGTGCTTGGTGTTGCGGTTGGCAGGCTCGGGCCCACGCCGCACCAGCGCGTCGATGCCGGTGGACAGGGCGTGCCGGTTCTGCCAGGCGATCGCCTCGCGCAACGCCGGCAACCGGGCGGCGTCGTAGAGCGCGACGCCGAGCCGGCGGACCGCGGCGTCGAACTCGCCCGCGTAAGCCGCTTCAGCTCGTTCCAGGTCGCCGGCGCCGGCCCGAGCCGCGATGGCGGCGTCGGCGGCCTCGGCCAGGGCCGGATCACCCACCGCGCTCAGCAGGTCGAGGGGGAAGCCGGCCGCGCGCAGGCACAGATTCCGCCATAGCGCCCAGTCATCGGTCATGCGGACCAGGTGCGAGGCCAGCTCGCCGGGACGCTCCGTCGCAGGCTGCGCGGAGCCCGCCGCCACCCGGAACGCGCCCCGGTCGCGGCGGGCGATCCCGGGACGTGCCGACGGTGGGGCTTCAATCGGCGCGGCGGTGGCAGGCGCGGCTTCGGTCGGCTGAGCTGCCACGGCAGCGCCGGTGCGGACCTGGTACCCGGCGCGTGATCGCCGGCTGATGGCGCCTGGCGCGCCCGCGCCCGCGGAGGCCGCCGATCGGGCCGCGTCGATGGCGGCGGCGCACGAGGACAGCGACGGGGTGGCGTAGAAAGAGCCCATCGGCAGCTCCACGCCGAACACCTCTCGGATTCGGAACATCAGCCGGGCCGCGGACAGTGAGTTGCCGCCGAGGGCGAAGAAGTTATCGTCGCGGCCGACGCCCTCGACCTCCAGCAGCAGCTGCCACGCCTCAGCCAACCGGTGCTCGGTCTCGCTCTGCAGCGGGCTCGCCGACTCGGCGGTCTCCCGTTCCAGCGCCGGCAGCGCTGCTCGGTCCACCTTGCCGTTGACGTTGAGCGGAAACCGGTCCAGCACCGCCAACCCGGTGGGCACCAGGTATTCCGGCAGCCGGTAGGCGAGGAACTCGCGCAGCAGCGCGGGCCGCAGCGTGCTCGGGTCTACACCGTCACCGGGGATCACGTAGCCGACCAAATGCCGTTGGGCGCCGTCGCCCCGAACCAGCACGACCGCCTCACGGACGCCCTCGAACGAGCGCAGCACCGCCTCGACCTCGCCCGGCTCGACCCGGAAGCCGCGAATCTTGACCTGGTTGTCGATCCGCCCGATGAACTCCAGCACCCCGTCCGCGCGCCACCGGGCGAGGTCCCCGGTGCGGTACAGCCGGTCGCCCTCACCGTCCGGATCGGGCACGAACGCGCGCGCCGTCGCCTTGGGATTGCCGTGGTAACCCCGGGCCAGGCCGTCGCCGCCGGTGCACAGCTCGCCGGCCACGCCGATCGGCGTCGGGCGCAGGTTCTCGTCGAGGATCTGCACGGTGGTGTGCTGGAGTGGCCGGCCGATTGGAACGGTCGCTCCCACCTCATCCGGATCGGTCATCACATGGCAGGTGGTGAACGTGCTGTTTTCCGTCGGGCCGTAGCCGTTGACCAGCGGCTTGCCGCCGCGGGCCGCCAGCACGGCGCGGACCGCCTCGGGATTGAGGACGTCGCCTCCGGCCAGCAGTTGGCCGACGCCGGTGAGCGCACCGAGGTCGACTTCGACCAGCTGATGGAACAGCCCTGCCGTGAGCCAGACGACGCTCAGGTCAGCGGTGCGCAGCACCGACGCGATCTCGGGCAGGCCGAGCGGCCCGGGTGGGGCCAGCACCAGGGTGGCGCCGGTGAGAAGCGCGCCCCAGATCTCCAGGAGCGAGGTGTCGAAGGCGACCGGAGCCAGGTGCAGCACCCGTTGGCCGGGCCCCAGCGTGACAAACGGCGGGTCGACGACAAGCCGGACGATGCCCCGGTGCGGCACGGCGACGCCCTTGGGCACCCCGGTCGATCCGGAGGTGAAGCCCAGGAACGCCAAGCTCTGCGGATGCGCCAGGCCCACCGGTAGCGGGCCGGACTGCTCAGACCTCAACTCGTCCAGTCCGAGCTTGGGCACGCCCTCGACCTCGGGCACGCCGGCGGCGGTCTCATCGGTGACCACCACCAGCCGGGCGCCGGCGATCATGGTGGCGACCCGGGCCAACGGAGTGCTCGGGTCGATCGGCAGGTACGCGCCCCCGCATTTGAGCACGGCCAGCAGGGTCACGATCAAGTCGGCCCCACGCGGCAGCGCCACCGCCACCGGAGCGTCCACCCCGACCCCACGGCTGCGCAGCGCCCAGGCCAAGGAGTTGCTACGCCGGTCCAGCTCGTCGTAGCTCCAGCAGCCCGCTGCCGACACCAGCGCCGGGGCGTCGGGGCGGCGGGCCACCTGGGCCGCGAACAGCTCGGGCAGGCTGGCATCGCGCGGGTAGCGCGGATTGCGCGGGTTGTCGGTGCAAAGGCTGTTCCACTGCGAGCGCAGCTCGGCTTCGTCGTCGGCGCCCAGTGTGAGTTCGGCCAGCGGCGTCGAGGGCTTGTCGGCTAACTCGATGAGGGTGGATCGCAGTTGTGCCAGCATCCGGTCAACGGAGCCCTCCGCGAAGCGACGTCCGTCCCACACCATCCCCAGGCGCAACTCGGGCTCGGAGTAACCCCGCACCGTCAGCGGGTAGGACAGCAACCGGTCCACCCGGGCGCTGACCGGGCCGGCCGAGCCGCTGCGCAGCCCGGTCTGCAGCCGGCGCCGGTCATAGTTGAGCAGGCTGTCGAGCAGCGGGGTGTCCGCCGGCAGCTCGGCCCAGCTCAGGATCGAGGCCATCGGCGTGAGCTGGTGCTGCCGAACCTCGGCGATGCTGTGGTCCACCGCTGCCAGAAACTGGGCAACCGACCAGGCCGGATCGATGCGGACCCGCAGCGCGACGGTGTTGACCAGCAGGCCCATGACCTCGTCGACGTTAGGGATGCTGGCGTGCCGGCAAGACCGGGTGACCGCCAGCACGACGTCCTCCACGCCGCCGTAGCGGGCGCGCAGCAGCGCCCACGCCGCGGTGAGCATGGCGCTGGAGCTCAGGCCTGCCAGCCGGGCGGTCTCGCGGACGCGGTCAGAGTCCGCACGCGAGAGCACCGTCTCCAGCTTTCTCGGCTCGGCCGGCCCCGGCCGGAAGGCTCCAAGGTAGCCGGGAAGCGCCCGCGGCAATGCGGCGTCGGCGAGGTAGGAGGTCCAGAACTTCTCCGCACTCGACTGATCAACCGTCTGCCACCACCTCGTGAAATCGGAGAACGGCGGGCGTGGCGGGCGTTCTGAGGATCGCCCAGCCAGTTTCGCGGCGTAACACTGGGACACCTCCTCGACCAGCAGCCGCATCGAGCTCGCATCGAGCAGCGCGTGATGAAAGGTCAGCACCGACCGGTACGCCGGCGCCGGCTGAGGCTGGTCAGCCACCGGTCGGCGCAGGACGCTCAGCCGGAGCAGTGGCGCCCGGGCCAGATCGAAGGGCTCGCGCCGGTCCCGGCGCAGGAACGCCTCGAACTCGTGGTCGGGCCCAGCGTCCGGTGGCGAGGCCAGATCACACCACCGGATGTCGATGGAGCCGGCGGGGTCGACCGTTTGGATCAGGCCGTGCTCATCGTGCAGTTCGAACGCCGTGCGCAGCACCGGATTGCGCCGAACCACCTCGCGCCAGGCGGCCTCGAACGGCTCTGGCTTCAGCGCCTCAGCCCAGTCCAGCGTGATCTGCAGGATGTACACGCCGTCTTCGGGGTAGCGCAGGCTGCTCAGGATCATCCCGTACTGGGCGGGCAGCGCCCGACACCGCTCAGATAACTGCTGCCCTGATGACTGCATTAAAACGCCCGAATTCGGTCCTGCTGTAGTCACGTTGCTAATTCCGTGGGCAACAAGTCAGCTCATGCCTGGCTGTTCGTGGTCACGGATCCACGTGCGCAGTGACAGCGGCCGCATATCGGTCCAGTTCTCGTCGATATAGGCCAAACACTCGTCTTCGGTGCCGGTGAACCCGTCGGGAGTCCAGCCGGCGGGCGCTTCGCGATCGGCCGGCCAGATCGAGTACTGCTCCTCGTGATTGACGACGACCGCGTGTATTCGAGCCTTGTGCATGTCAGTCATCTACCCACTCCATCAAGGCACAGAGCGGCTGCGCCGCGAATTCGATCGAAAAAATCGCGCACTCCGGCGCGCCGAGCGAGAATGTCACGCCGGGCGTACCCGCGCAAGGTCGAGGAAGGGTGCACGGGTGCCATCGCCGATGTCAGCTCGCGCCGCTACCGGCCAGCAATTGCTGGCGCATCAGGAATTTGCGGACCTTTCCGGTCGGTCCCATCACCACCCCGTCGTCGGGGATCGTCACCACTCGCTGCAACGTCGCCGCCACCGGCGCGCCGAGCGCGGTCCGGACGTCGGCCTCCCGGTCGAGCTCGGGGTCGGCGTCGGCGGCCAGCACCAGCAGCACCTGGGTGACGACCCTGCCGTCGCTCTCACGGACCGCGATGACGCTGCAGTCACGCACGTCGGCGCACTGCTTGAGAATCCGCTCCTCCGACAGCGCGGTGTAGAGCCAATCGCCGCCGCCCAGGTCGAGCGCGTCGCTGGCCCGGTCGACGTGGTAGTAGTAGCCCTCCTCGTCGCGGTAGAGCAGGTCACCGGTCAGGTAATAACCGTTCAGCCTGGTGCGGAAGGTGTTGACCGAGTCGTTCCAGTAGCCCAGCGCCAGGGTCGGTGACTTGAGCCCGAGGTGGCCGACCTGGCCGGGCCCGACCTCGGCGCCGGTTCCGACGTCCAGCAGCGCCACCTCGGCGAACGGGTAGGGCTTGCCGACGCACCGGTCATAACGGTCGCTGCCCAGCCGGTGGATCATGGCAAAAGCGCTGTGGCCCATCTCGGTCGAGCCGAGGGTGTCGATGAACTTCGAGCCCTGGACGCTGACCGTGCCCTCGCCGCGCCGGTAGGTCAGGTGGCTGCCGACGGCGACCAGCCGGCGGATGTGCGACTCGTGCGCGCAGTCGCCGGTGCTGGACCAGTTGCGCACCGAGCTGAGGTCCCGGGTACTGAGGTCGAAGCGGGCCAGCTCGGACCAGGTGACGGCGAAGCCGAAGACCCCGGTCGGACGCCAGCGCTCGATGGCGTCCAGGATCGCCTCGCCGCTGTGCCTGAACTCCCCGCCCTGCGCTGACAGGCACAGCAGCTGGTAGCCGTTGCACAGCGCCTGGTTCATGGTGATGATGCCGGCGGTGTGGGCGGCCGGCAGCGCCGACAGCTCGCGCACCTCGCCATACGGGCGGGCCTCGGTGAGCCGGACCGCCCGCACCGCGGCGAACAGCCCGTGGTGGGAGTGCACGATCGCGGCCGGCGTGCGGGTGGTGCCGGAGGAGTGCGTGATGGCGACCGGGTCCTCGGGATGGTGCCGGTAGTGCGGTGGCGCCAGCCGCGGGTCACCGCCGCCGGTCTCGCTGGCATCGCCGAGGATCGGCACGCCCAGGTCGTGCTTGGCCAGTTCGGCGTGGTCGGCGTCGGTGAGCACCCCGACGCCACGCAACCGGCGGATGAACTCGGCCGCGACCTCGATCGGCATGCTGCCGTTGAGCAGTGCCGGGATCGCCCCGAGCCAGGTCAGGGCGAAGTAGTTGAGAAACACGTCGGCCGCCGAGGTGACGTACACCGCGACCGGGTCACGCCGGCCGACGCCGCGCTCGGAGAACCAGTGCGCCCGGGCGGCGGCCCGCTCGGTCAGCTCGGTCAGCGACAGCGGCGTCCAGGCCGGTATGCCGTCGACGTCGCGGTCAAAGCTCACCCGGGGCATGTCCGGGTCGGCTCCGTGCTCGGCGAGCCGGAGCAGCACGTTGCCCGCGCCGACCTGCATGTCCTGGGTCAGCGCCACCCGCAGGTGGGTCGGATCCATGGGGCTCAGGCGATCTTGCGGTTGAACAGCTTCGAGGACAGCACCACGCTGATCGCGGCCAGCACGGTGATGATCAGCGCGCCCTGCCAGACCGCGTCGTCACCGGCGTTGCCGGTGAACAGCGCCCGGATGCCGTCGGTGGCCCAGGCGAAGGGATTGCCCAGGGCGATGGTCTGGATCCACAGCGGGGCCAGCGAGAGCGGGATCAGCACGCCGGCCAGCAGCGAGATCGGCTGGCTGGTGGTGTTGACCATCATGCCGAGGGTGTTCTGATCGCGCACCATCAGCGCGAGGTCATAGGAGATCGAGGTGGCCATCAGCGCCATCATCGCCAACATCAGGTACGCGGCCAGCAGCGAGAGCGGCTGAACCCGCAGGCCCATCGGAATCGCCGCGAGGGTGATGATCATTCCCTGCGAGACGATCAGTGTCACGTGCATCAGCGCCCGGCCCAGCAGCAGCCCGATCCGGCTGATCGGGGTGACCCGGCACCGCTCGATGATGCCGGCACGGATCGCCTGCAGCAGGCCGTAACCGGCGAACAGGCCGCCGAACAGGCCCATCGCCACGAGCAGGCCGGGCACGTAGATCCGGTAGGCGTCGGCGTAGCTGTTGGCGCCCTGACCGGCCAACGTGGACTTGAGGAACGGGGCGAACAGCACCAGGTAGCTGATCGGCTGGGCCAGGCTGAACGCGATCATGGTCTTGCTACGCAGCAGCAGGCTGGACTCCTGCTGATAGATCAGCCAGGTGTCACGGAGAAGTTTCACTGCCGCCTTCTTTCAGCTTTCTCACTAATCGATTTCCGTGTGGAGATGGGAGGTCCCCGGCTGCCGAGGGCCCGGTCATTCCTCGAGTGAGCGGCCGGTCTTGGCCAGGAACACGTCGTCCAGGCTGGGCCGGCGGGCCTCGACCGAGCCGGGGTCGATGCCGTTGTCCAGCAGGGTGCGCATCAGATGCGGGATCGCGGTCGCGCTGCTGTCGACGTAGAGCCGGATCGTCCCTTCGATCACCTCGGTGCTGCTGACGTAGGACTCCTCATCGAGCAGCTTCTGCGCCTCCAGCACCCGGTTGGCGTCCACCACCCCGGCCGTGTCGTGGGCGGCCATGTCGATCACGACCACATCGCCCGAGATCTCCCGCTTGAGCGCCATCGGGGTTCCCTCGGCCACGATCAGGCCGCCGTCGATGATGGAGATGCGGTCGCACAACGCGTCGGCCTCGTCCAGGTAATGGGTGGTGAGGAAGATCGTCATGCCCTCCTCGCGCAGCCGGCGCACCTCCTGCCACATCCGGGCGCGGCTCGGCGGGTCGAGCCCGGCGGTCGGCTCGTCCAGGAACATCACCTGGGGCGAGTGGATGACGCCGAGCGCGACGTCGAGTCGCCGCCGCTGGCCGCCGGAGTAGGTCTTGATCTCACGGTCGGCGAAGTCGGTGAGCTGGAAGGCCTTGACGGCTGCCTCGGCCAGGGTCAGCGCGGTGGACTTCGGCAGGCCGTGCATCCGCGCCTGCAGCACCAGCTCGCGCCGGGCGTCGGACTGCTCATAGGTGCCGCTGGACTGGCCGACGTAGCCGATGTTGTTGCGCACCTGGCCCGGGGACCGCAGCAGGTCCGCGCCCGCGATCATCGCCTCGCCGCCGTCCGGTTTCAGCAGGGTGGACAGCATCCGCAGCGTGGTCGACTTGCCCGCGCCGTTGGGGCCGAGGAATCCGAAGATCTCGCCGCGTTGCACGGAGAAGTCCACGCCGCGCACCGCTTCGACGGGGGTCGCCTTGCGGCCGCGTCCGCGCTTGTAGGTCTTGCGCAGGCCGGTGGCCTCGATCATCGAACCTCCCTGTGCGACGTCGTGCGACGTCGGTGCGACGGCGGGCCGACGCCGGGCCGAGCACCACGCGAGGTTACCTCAGTGCAGTCACCGCAAGGCCAGAAAGCGGAGAACTTTCCCGGCCGGATCAGCCGGCCGGCTCAGCCGGCCGGCTCAGCCGGCCGGCACAGCCGCGCGCGCCAGCCGCTCGGTCACCGCGGGTCCGATCACCGAGATCGACTGCGGCAGCAACAGGTACCGGTGCAGGCAGTCCACCTCGACCACCTCGATCGGTTGGCTGATGAAGGGCTGCCATGCCGCCAGCTTCTGCTCCAGCGGGCGTGCCAGGCGGGTGGCGGAGATGAAGAGCACCGGGCATCGGACCTGGCCCAGCCGGTGGCCACGGGTCACCGCGACGTTGTTGCGGACCACCCGCAGCAGCGCGCGAGTGCGCCACTCGGCCCAATCGGCGAGGCCCAGACCCGGCCGCCGCCGGACCAGCTCCAGCAACCGCATCTCGGGCTCGGGATCCTCGGCGACCAGCGCCGGGTCGTAACCGAACTCGTCGAGCACGAAGTTGTACAGCAACCAGGCGTCGCTGTCGCTGGCGGTCAGCGAGTCCGGAAAGGTCGGGGCCGCGTCCAGGATCGTCAACAACCCGACCTGGCAGCCGCGCCGCTCGAGCTCCTCGGCGACCGCGAAGGCGATGTTGCCACCCAGTGACCATCCCAGCAGGTGATACGGGCCCTCGGGTTGGGTGAGCCGCATCTGGTCGGCGTAGTCGCGCGCCATCTCTGCCATGGTGGCGGGCAGCGGCTCGGGACGCCGCAGGCCCCGCGGCTGCAGGCCGTAGACCGGATGCCGCTCGTCCAGGTGTGGCAGCAGCGCGCGGTAACACCAGCTCAGACCCACGATCGGGTGCGCGCAGAACAGCGCCGGCCCGTCGCTGCCGACCCGCAGCGGCAGCACCAGGTCCAGCACGCCGCCAGCGGCCCGCACCGTGGCACGTTTCTGCCGCGCCCACTGGAAATCCTCGGCTGCCGGCATGATCACGCCCGACACAGTAACACCGCCCGGGCTGGCGGAAGGGTGTGATCGGAAGCCGGATCAGCCGATGTCCGAGGCCAGTTCCGCGAGGAGCGCAACCGCGGCCACGGCTCCTCCGGCGGCTGCGAAGGAATCAGCGACCCGGTGCGCGGCCGCCCGGTAGCCCGGCTCGTCCAGCACCGCCGTGAGCGCGGCGGCGAGCTCCCCCGCACCGGCCGAGGCGAAGGGCACCGCGATACCGGCGCCGGCGTCAGCGACCTGGACCGCCAGGGCCGGCTGGTCAAAACGGATCGGCGCCACCACCAGCGGCACGCCGTGCGCCAGTGCCTCGGTGACGGTGCCCATCCCGCCGTGGCACACCACCGCGTCCAGTCGCGGCAGCAGTTCGAGCATCGGCACCCGCTCGGCGACCAGCAGCCGGCCGGCCGACCCGGCCACAGTGGCGGTGGGTGCGACGACCACTGCCTGCACCCGATCGGCCAGCAGGTCCAGGGCCGCCACGATCCGTGGGTAGAACTCACGCGCCAGATGATCGGCCAGGGTGCCGACGGTGACCAGCACGTGCCGGCGTTCGACATCCCAGTCCTGCCAAGCAAAACCGGGATCATTCGGCCGGCTGCCCAGGATCGGGCCCACCAGCCTGCACTGCGGCGGCAGCGGCGCGGCGCCGACCAGCGCGGGGCTGGTCAGGGCCAGCACCAGGTACGGCGAGAACCGCAGGTCAATCGACTCATCCACCGGAAGCCCGGCCATCGCCCACACCCGCGCCAGCTGCTCGGTCACCCACTCCTGATGTCCGGGCAGTTCCCAGCTCGGCGGGGTCAGCTCCATGGCGCCGGTGCACAAGCTGGCCCAGCGCACCCCGTGCCGGTGCGCGGCCAGCGCGCCGGCCACCGCGTACTGGTCGACCACCACGACATCGGGCCGGTAATCCACGACGGCGGCGTCGGCCGGTTCGAGGATGAACCGGTTCAGCGGGATCAGGTAGCCGGTCCAGAGGGCACGGGCGGCCTCGATGCCGGTGCCGCCGTGCTGGCGGTAATAGCGCTTGCCGGTCGGGTAGATCCTCGCCTGCGGGCCCACCAGCGGGCGCAGGTCGCTCTCGGGCCCGCACCAGGCGACGTCGTGACCGCCCTGGACCAGGGCCTGGCCCAGAGCCAGCGCGGCGTTGAGGTGGCCGGTCAGCGGAAGCACCACGATGAGGAAGCGGGCCACGCCGGTATCCTTCCACGGTGACCGCCCTGGACGCCGTCGCGGCCTACCAGCCGGCCGCCCGGCTCACCGTCGAAGACCTGGCCGAACCGCTCGGGCTGACCGAGATGGAGGTCAAGCTGTTCCGGCGGTTCCACCGCCTGGGCGAGGTCTGCCGGGACCCGGACACCTCGCTGACCGACCTGCTGCTGGGCGCCGCCGCGCTGATTCCCTTGCGCGGGCAGGAGCATCGGGTCCGCTACGTGCTGTGGGCCCGGGCGTTCTCGACGGTGGTGCCCCACCCGCACAACCCGCTGGCCGACGTCTGCCGCCAGCTCGGCCTGGAGCATGCGCTCAGCTTCGCCGTCACCCAGCAGTCCTGCGCCAGTTCACTGCTCGCGATCGACCTGGCCGGCCGGCTGCTGGCCGCCGACGCCGCGGCCGGGCCGAGCCCGGAGCCCGGCGCCGAACCGCTCGCCCTGGTGCTCACCGGCGAGAAGGCGTTCACCCGCGACGCGCAGCTGCTGCCGGGAATGTCGCTGTTCAGCGAAGGCGCCTCGGCCTGCCTGGTCAGCGCCACCGGCCTCCGGGACCGGCTGCTGGCCTATGCCTGCTCGCAGCGCGGCGAGTTCGACACGGCGGGGGGCGTGTCCGGCGAGGAGTTCCAGCTGCAGTACCGGCCGTTGCTGGCAGAGGTGATCGGCCAGGCGCTGGACCAGGCCGGCCTGGGACTCGAGGACATCCGGCTGATCCTGCCGCACAACGTCAATCTGGTGACCTGGCAGCGGATGTGCCGGCTGCTGGGCTTTCCGGTGGAACAAGTGCTGTTGGACAACGTCACCGGCAACGGGCACGTATTCTGCGCGGACGCATTCCTCAACTACCAGACCGCCTGCCAGCGAGGGCTGCTCAATCCCGGTGACCGCTACCTGGTGGCCAGCGTCGGCGCCGGCCACGGCGCCACTTTCGCCGCCATGGTGTTCGAACACTGACTACAGTTCGGGCACTGATAATTAGGAGAGACTGAGATGGCATTACCCGAGACCGGCGTGGACGCCGACTTCCAGCAGAAGGTGGTCCGGACGACCGCCGAGCTGCTGGTCCTGCTGCTCGAACGCGACGAGCCGGTGACCGAGGACATGCGCCTGATGGACGAGCTCATGGTCAGCTCGCTGCTCGGGTTGGAACTGCTGCTGCGGCTGGAAGAGCAGCTCGACATCCAGATCGACGTCGAGCAGATGGACCAGGATCAGATCCACACCGTGGGAGATCTGGCGACGTTCGTCGCCGGCAACCACCGCCCGGGCTAGGCCCGATGCCTGTTTCGGGCACGCCGGCGCCCGAATCGCCGGGAGCCGGCCTGCGGCTGATCCGGGCCGAGCGCCGCACGTTCGACGGTTCGGCCGAGTTTCTCTCCGATCCGGGCAACCGCGCGGCGGTGGGCGCCTACCTGTCCGATCTGATCCGGTCCTACCCGTCGGAGCTGCCAGAACGTCCCGCGCCGGCCGAGGCGTCACTGGTGTTGGCGCCGGCGCAGGGCCACTCCTACGGCGAGATGGCCGAGACGCTGATCAGCGCGGTGACCTCGGCGGACCAGCCGGTCGACCTGCTGGTGCTGGCGTACTCGATCCATGACCTGCAGCCGGGCCGGGCGACCGCGACCTATCTCAGCCATGTCTGCCCGGGCAACCCGACGTCCTTCGCGATCTCTGACCAGGGCTCGGCCGCGGCCTACAGCGGGCTGCGCATCGCCCGGGACTACTCGACTTCGGCTGAGCCCAGCCGGTCGCTGGTGATCGTCGTGGAGCAGGCGGCACTGCCCTACGGCGACGGCACCGACCTGCCGGCCCAGCACCGCGGCGTCGCGCTGCTCTTCGAGAACGGCCCCGTAACGAGCGGGCCAACCGTGAACGGGTCAGCTGGCCGGCCGAGCCAGGCGCGGCTGGTGGCCCTGACCCAGCGGCCCAACCTGGCAGCGGCCGCGGTGGCCGGCCAGGCAGACGCCGACCTCGCCGAGCTGTCGGGCGGCCACCGCGAGGTGCGCCTGGTGCTGAGCCAGGCGCTGGCTGCCGTCTGGCAGCGGCAGCCGGGCGAGCAGGTGCGGGTCGGGCCGGCGGACCAGCCCTCGACCGGAATCTGGTGGCAGCTGATCGACGAACTGGACGCCCTTCACGAACCGGGGGGCCGCGACGAACCGGGGGGCCGCGACGAACCGGGGGTCAACCGCACGAGCCTGCTGGTGGCCGCCGACTACGACCCTGACCTGCGCTACCTGTGCATGATCGCGATCGAACCCGGCTGAGCCTCACCGGTCCGATCCGGCTGGGTCTCAGCCGGCCGTGAACTCCAGCAGCGTGAGACCGGCAGGACCGGAGTAGGTGTTGCGCAGCGCCAGACCGGCGTCGGCCGCCAGCGCGACGTGATCGGCCTCCCCGCGCTCGCGGCCGCCGACCGAGACCAGCATGGTCAGGTCGTAGGAGGAAAGGTGCGCGACGTACGGCTCGGTCGGCAGCACCTCGACCACCAGCACCCGGCCGGTGGGCCCGGCCGCTTCGGCGCACCGGCGCAGGATCGCGGTCGCGTGCCGGTCGCTCCAGTCCGTCAGCGCCCGCGACACCACGTAGACGTCCGCGCCGGCCGGCAGCGGGCTGAAGAAGTCCCCGGCCACCCCCTCGGCCCGGTCCGTGACGCCGCACTCGGCGAACCGTTGCGCCGCGGTCGCGACCGGCTCGGGCCGGTCCACCAGGGTGCCGCGCAGGTGCGGATGGGTGACCAGCAGCTCGGCCAGCAGCCCACCGGAGCCGCCGCCCACATCGGTGACGTGGCCGACCTCGTGCCAGGGATAGAGGGTGGCCACCTGCGGCGCGGTGAACCGCTGCTGGCTCAGCATCAGCTCGTCGAAGTAGGCACGCATGGCCGGATCGGCGTCCAGGTCGGCCCAGTAGTCACGGCCGTGCACCTGCGCATAGCTCGGCTCACCGGTGCGGATGGCGTGCGGCAGCGCGATGAACGCGAGCTCGGTCCGGGCGCCGTTGCTGGCCAGATCCAGATAGGCCCCGCGGCCACCGCCGCTCCGGTCACACAGCAGCTCGCCGACGTCGGTCAGCCCGAACACCTCGGGCGAGGCCTCGGTGAAGACGCCCTTGTGCACCAGGTAGCGCAGCAGCCGGGCGAGTGCGCCCGGGTCGGCGTCGCAGGCCTTGGCCAGGTCATCCAGCTGGTGCACGCCGGCCGCGATCTGGTCCGGAACGCGCAGGGTGACCGCGGTGCGCACCGCGAACGGCGTCGCGAGGTCGACCAATCGGTTGAGCCGGGCATCCGGGTCATCATTGACCGGGTAGTCGACCGCCATGCTGGATAAGCCTTTCTCACTACGCCAAGGCCCGCACGGCGGTCGCCGGGCACCGGCGGATTCTGTCAAGGCCCGCGCAACCGAGTCAAGGCGCTGGTGGCGGGCTGCCCGACCTGAGAGGATGCGCTGGCGTGCCGACATCAGGCGCGCTGTAAATCGGAAGGAACTGACGGTGACCACTTCGATCGAGCCCGAGGTCCGGCTGGTGGCGGGCGCGCTGGGCGCGGAGCTCCACGGCATCGACGTGAACACGCTCACCGACGAGGGCTTCGATCGCATCCACGAACTGCTGCTGGCCCACCAAGTGGTGTTCATCACTGGCCAGACCGGCATGACGCCCGAGGCGCACATCGCGCTCGGCCGGCGCTTCGGCGAGGTCGAGCTGCACCCTTACCTGCCCCGGCTGGAGGGTTACCCGGAGATCGTCATCATCAACTCCGAAGAGGGCGGCAAGGTCGACGTCTGGCACACCGACATGACCTTTCACCAGAGCCCGCCGCAGGTGTCCATCCTGCAGCTGCTGAAGGTTCCGCAGACCGGCGGCGACACCATGTTCACCAACCAGTGCATGGTGTACGAGGAGCTGTCCGCGCCGCTGCGAGACTTCCTGGACGGGTTGACCGCGATCCACGTGATCCGGATCGGCAACGAGTTCACCAGCCGCGCCGAGCACCCGGTGGTGCGGGTGCACCCGGAGACCGGCCGCCGTTCGCTTTATGTCAACAGGCTTTTCACCTCGCACATCCCGCAGCTGACCCGCAACGAGAGCGACGCGATCCTGGAGTACCTGTTCAGGTTCTCCGAGGGACCGCAGTTCACCTGCCGCTACCGCTGGCAGGCCGGTGACATCGCGATCTGGGACAACCGCGTCACCCAGCACTACGCGGTCAACGACTACCGCGACCTGCGCCGTGGTCAGCGGGTCACCGTGCTGGGCGATCATCCGACCGGTGACCAGCCCAGGTGGGAGCACTACGTCGCCGCGCCCGGGCAGCGTTACTGGCCCGACCGGGTCAACGCGGTCGACAACTACTAGTCGAGAACTACGTCGCGTCCCGCTGTCTCAGGTCCGGTCCTCGGCGTGGCCGGAGCCGGGACCAGCGTCTGGCTGCCGGGCTGCTGGCCGAACGCGGGCCTGGCCCGGTTGGCCGATGACCGGCACGGACCGTCGACCAGGTTCAAGGCCGTCGCAGCCTGCAGGAATGCCG